>CAYUHG010000012.1:0-49655 GCA_964444545.1 uncultured Rhizobium sp. | reverse complement strand
GTGGTTCGACTTGCGTAACTTCAGCTTGTACCGGTGGTACAGAATCAACAGCGACAATTTCTGGAACTACTTACAAAGTTCATACTTTCCTGGCGTCAGGAACTTTGTATTGCCCATCATCTAGAACTGGTGATTTGTTAATTGTTGCTGGTGGTGGCGGTGGTGGTGGAAGTAGTGGTGGTGGTGGCGGTGGTGCTGGAGGAATGGTTCAGCAAAGTGGTGCTACTATAGCTTCTGGTAATAATACTGTTGTAGTTGGTACTGGTGGTACTGGTGGAGTTGCGACTTGGAACGTCCCATCTAATAGAGGAGGTAATGGTGGAGATTCATCATTTGCTTCTGTAACTGCTACTGGCGGTGGTGGCGGCGGTGGTGGTGGTACAAACTCGCAATGTGGCCAAACTGGTCTGGCGGGTGGTTCTGGCGGTGGTGGTGCAAGAACAAATCCTGCTGCTTGTGGTGGTAGTAAAGCTGGAGGTGCTGGCACTTCAGGACAGGGTAATGCTGGAGGTATAGGATCTCCAACTAATTTTTATGGTGGCGGCGGTGGTGGCGGCGCCGGTGCAGCTGGTAATAACGGTGGAAATGCAGCTGGTGGAGATGGTGGTATTGGGTTGCAAAGTAGTATTAGAACAGGAACTTTAACTTATTACGCTGGTGGTGGTGGTGGTGCTCCTGGTGATGGTAGTATTCAAGGTTCTGGTGGAATGGGTGGCGGCGGAAATTCTACATCAGGTTCTGGTGCTAATGGTACAGCAAATACTGGTGGCGGCGGTGGTGGTGCTCAAGGCTCAACTGGTGGAGTGGGTGGAAGTGGGATTGTTATTGTGCGATATGCACAATAATTCAGAGTTTTTCAACGATTACAAAATGTAATATTACTTAAATTTTATGAGTTATATCGAAGCTGAATTAAGCGAACAAAAAATTATTGGAATTGCCGTGAAGGCTGATAACAGCACGTCAGGATTGCAAAAAATTGCGGCGTTGTGGAAAAAATTTCACCAAGAAAAAGTTTTAGATAAACTTGAGGATAACAAAGTCAGTGATGAAATCTTTGCGATTTATACTGACTATGAAGGTGACCACACCAAGCCATATAAATTTATTTTAGGTGTGAAAGTTTTTGATTTTGATGAGGTGCCAGCAGGTATGATTACTCACATAATTCCTGAACAAAAATATGTAGTGGCAACTGCAATCGGAGCAATGCCGCAAGCTGTTGAAAAAGAATGGAAGAAAATCTGGGCAACGAAATTAGATCGTAAATACAGCTCTGATTTTGAAATTTATAACGAAGATTCTGACTTAGGAAGTGATTCGGAAGTTGAGATCTATATTTCAGTAAAATAGTCCAGAATTAAGGTTTTGCTGTGTAATTCTCACTACTTTGATGCGTGAAGTTTCGCCACGGATGACTTCAATTTTGGATTTCGAAATATTGAGTAGTTTCGACAGGAATCTTATTAGTTCTTCATTGGCTTTCCCATCTTCGGGAACGGCAGCTAAGTTTATTTTTAAATATTCTTGATTTTTTTCGTCAGTAAATTTGCCGCTGATTTTGCTTTTAGTAGAGTTAGGAGTAGCTTTGATATAAAGCAGGAAGTGGTCGTTTTCCTGCTTTAAGAATGACATTGTCTAATTTAAATCTTGCAAAGCACGAACTTCAAATTGGCAGTTCAATGCTTTGTAGGCTTCTAAAGCATCAACTAAAGCACGTGCACCAGACATTGTAGTGGTGTAAGTTGTACCTTTCATCAAAGCTGTGCGACGAATCGAGAAACTATCTTTCGTTGCTTGAGCGCCTTCAGTTGTATTGATTACCAAAGAAATTTCTTTGTTTTCAATCATGTCAACTACGTGCGGTTTGTCTTCAGTAATTTTATTTACGATTGTTACGGCAATATTATTTTCGGCTAAAAATTTCGCCGTGCCTTTTGTTGCAACAATTTTCATACCGATTGCGATCAACTTACGACTTAAGTCTGGTAAATATTTTTTGTCAGAATCTTTTACTGAAATGAAAGCAAGTCCAGAAGTTGGAAGTTTTACGCCAGCGGCAACTTGAGCTTTGGCGAAGGCAAGAGGGAAGCTTTTGTCAATGCCCATAACTTCGCCAGTTGATTTCATTTCTGGACCTAAAATTGTGTCAGTATTAGTGAAACGTGCGAATGGGAAAACCACTTCTTTTACTGAGTAGTAGTTGAGCTTTTTTTCCTGCAATTTGAAGTCAGAAAGTTTTTTGCCGACCATAATTAGTGAGGCGATTTTTGCGATTGGAATTCCAGTTGCCTTAGCCACGAAAGGGACAGTACGAGAGGCGCGTGGATTTACTTCTAAAACGTAAACTACCTCATCTTTCACAGCATATTGTACGTTCATCAAACCTTTTACGTTCAAAGCCAAAGCCATTTTCACGGTCGCTGCTTTAATTTCGTCGATGATTTTTTGTGATAAAGAATAAGGAGGAATCGAGCAAGCAGAGTCGCCTGAGTGAATGCCGGCTTCTTCAACGTGTTGCATAATTCCGGCAACAAAAACTTCGTTGCCATCGCAAAGCGCATCAACGTCAACCTCAACTGCGTCAGTCAAAAATTTATCTAAAAGTAAAGGGCCAGATTCAAAAACTTCAGAATATTCGGCTAAATATTTCATCAAATACGCTTCATCATAAACAATCGCCATACCGCGTCCACCCAGAACGTAAGAAGGTCGAACTACAACTGGAAAACCGATTTCATTAACTTGATCAATCACCTGTTTCGCCGAATAAGCGATGTAGTTTTTTGGCTGATTTAATTCGAGTTTTTGCAACAGTTGTTTGAAGCGATCACGATCTTCTGCCAAGTCAATCATGTCCGGAGAAGTGCCGATGATAGGAATATTTTCGTCTTGTAAAAATTTTGCCAAGCCAAGCGGAGTCTGGCCGCCGAACTGCACGTTAACTCCTAAAAGTTCACCGTTAGACATTTCTTTTTTGATTAACTCGATCGTGTCTTCAGCGGTGAGCGGTTCAAAATAAAGGCGATCCGAAGTGTCGTAATCAGTTGAAACAGTTTCGGGATTGCAGTTTACCATAATGGCTTCGATGCCATTTTCTTTAAAAGCGAAAGCGGCGTGAACACAAGTGTAATCGAATTCAATACCTTGTCCGATGCGGTTTGGGCCCGATCCAAGAATTACAACTTTTTTACGATTAGTAGGATTCGACTCGCAAGAAGATAGGTTGGCAGCAGACATGTTTTTTAATTTTTGGGAATTTGTAAAAGTATTTAGAATTGGGAGTATTTTAAGAGTCGAAATTTTAATTTCTAAATATTTTTCCCTAACAAGGGTTTTGAAGACTTGTTAAAAATTTTTCCTCAACTATATTTTTAAGGTCTTTGGTCGCAAGGCTAGAGACTATGGTGATAAATGCATTTCGTAATAAACGGACATGGACCTGGGGGCAGAACCCAGCACCTCCACCAAATTCGGTGTCTTTTGAGCGCTGACACTGTTAATTCGCAATCTCTCGTTGGTTACGTATTGAAATACGCGCCCTCCTCGAACTTCCGAATTAACAGCGCCATCACTCAAAATATACCGAATTTCCGAGATCTGATTTCGGAAATATTATGGGGGTGAAACAGCTTTCGACATGCGATAAAGGGAATGATTTTACTCGGTTGAGATACTGCCGGCTAAGGGCGCAAGTCTGAGGCATCGTTCAAAAACAAATAAACGCAAATGACAATTTTGCTAATGATAACTTCGAATTTACCCAAGTGGCTGTAGCTGCTTAGTATAAGTGATTTTATCGGGGCCTGCCCCAGAGCCTGTCAACAGAATCTGGGGCACTTGTCGTTTCATTTCGACGTTATGCGCCACGCGCTTAAGCATTAAATTTACTCCTCATGCAAGATCTAATCGGATATGATGAAATCATCGAGAACTCTATGCGTTCCGTGATTTATGAAACTCTTAAGAAAATTGAAAAAACCGGACTACCAGGAAAGCATTACTTTATCATCACTTTCCTGACGCGTTTTCCCGGTGTTGAGTTGCCAAAAAATTTGGTCGAAAAATATCCTGAAGAAATGACCATTGCTATTCAGTACCAGTATAAAAGTTTGGTGGTTGAGCAAGAACAATTTAAGATTTCTTTAAGCTTCTCTGGTAAAAATGAGAAAATGACAATTCCGTATAAAGCAGTTACTTCTTTTGCTGATCCATCAATGAATTTCGGTTTAAAATTCAGCGTAAGTTACGATGAAATTGAAGGTTTCGAGAATGGTGATTATGGCGAGTCAAATCTGGCCAATAACGTTGAAGGTTTGGAAAAAAAAGGCGAAACAATTGATTTGTCAGCAAAAGTAATTTCTTTGGACGCTTTCCGCAAAAACAAAGATAAAAATCCTACATGATATTGTTCAGCCAGTTCATTTTTTTAGTAATTACTTACGCGATTTCGGCAATACCTTTCGGCCTTGTAATTGCAAAGCTTTGTGCCCAAGTCGATATTAGACAAGTCGGTTCCAAAAATATCGGAGCAACTAATGTCACTAGAATTTTAGGCAAAAAATTAGGATTCATTACTCTGATTCTTGATGGTCTAAAAGGGGCTGTGATGGTTATTATTGCACGTTTCACTTTTGCAGAAATCTCGAATCTGCATTTATTTTTAGCGATAGTTTCTGCCGTTGCAGTTGTTGCTCACATTTACCCAATCTATCTGAAATTTAAAGGTGGCAAAGGTGTGGCAACAGCCATCGCAACTTTATTTGCGCTTGATTTCGGCACTGGATTTTTGGTGATGTGCTCTTGGATTTTGTCTTTTTGTTTATTCAGAATTTCTTCAATTTCTTCAATTCTGGCAGTTTTTTCCTCTATTGTAATCTCATATAAATTTGATGCTTCAGCCTCTCAAATTATACTCTGCTGGTTCTTAGCAATTTTGATTTTAGCCAGACATAAAGAAAATATTATCCGCTTATTAACCGGCGAAGAAAAATCTTTTGCTGCTACTCACAAAAAATCTCCTGACGATGTTTAAGAATGATAGTTTAATTGTGGCTCTTGATGTTCCTGATGTCGCGAGTGCCAAAAAATTAGTCGATGAAATTGATGACGCGGTAAATTTCTATAAAATTGGTTTAGAATTGATGATGAGTGGTGAATATTTCACCCTTGTCGAATGGTTGAAAAATAAGGATAAAAAGGTTTTTGCCGATCTAAAACTTTATGATATTTCTGAAACTGTTGGACGCTCGGTGAAAAATTTAGCACAGTACGAAATTGATTTACTGACCATTCATACTGCAAGTCGTGGCATCATGGAACAAGCGGCACAGAATAAGGGTAAAATGCAAGTTATTGGCGTTACGGTTCTGACTAATCTTGATCAAAATGATTTGGGTGAAATGGGTTTTGATCCGAAAATTTCGCTCGAAGATTTAGTAATAAAAAAGACTGCAATGGCTTTAGAATCAGGGCTTAATGGCATAGTTGCTTCGGCTTTGGAAGCACCGAACTTGCGTTCAAATTTTGGAAAAGATTTTTTAATTGTAAGCCCAGGAATTAGGCTAGAAGCTGTTGCAAATGATGATCAAAAGCGTGTTGCCGATGTAACGATGGCTTTGAAAAATGGTTCTTCACATTTAGTCGTTGGCCGCCCAATCACTCGTGAATCTAATCCCAGAGCTGCAGCACAAAAATTCCAACAATTGATTTCTAATTTTTCGTGAAGCTTTCGCAAATTCTTTCAAAAGTTAAAACCGATTTCACAATTATCTCTGGTACCGCGCCAGATCTAATAGAAATCGAAGATATTGCCCTTGATTCACGCTTGGTAAAAAATAATTCTGCCTTTTTTGCTCTTTCTGGAAAAGCTAAAGATGGTGCAGAATTTATCCCTTCAGCTATTTCCAATGGCGCTTCAGTGGTTGTGGTGGAAAAAGGAAAAATAAAATCAGCACAATCTTTCTTGATCGAATCTGAAAATCCTTTCGCTTTACTTACGGAATTTTTGCAGATTTTTTACTCCGATCTTCCGACCAATATTTACGCAGTTACCGGCACTAATGGTAAAACCTCGACAGCCGAATTTACCCGACAAATTCTACAATTTTTAGGCAAAAAATCAGCATCAATCGGTACCCTCGGTGTGATGTGTGACGCCACAATTTCTGAGCATTTACAAGGTTCTTCTTTAACAACTCCTGACTTGGTTTCGCTTTACAAGAATCTTAATAGTTTGAAGAAATTTGGTGTTAATGATGTAGCAATTGAAGTGAGCTCAATCGGTCTTGAGCAAAATAGAATCGCGGGTTTGAACATTGATATTGGTGCTTTTACTAACTTCACTCAAGATCATTTAGATTATCACAAAACCATGGCGGAATATTTCCGCTGCAAAATGATTTTGTTTGAGAATGTTTTGCCACAAGGAAGCAACGCGATTTTTAACGCTGATGTAGAACAGGCTGCCGAGATTAGAAGAATCTGTAATTTGCGTGGTCACAAAATTACTGATTACGGATTCCAAGCTAGTGATTTGAAACTAAAAAATATTGAAGCATTAGAGTTCGGACAAAAAGTTTCCTTCCAATATCGTGAAAAAAATTACCACTTTGAGTTGTCAGTTGGCGGTGATTTTCAAGCGATGAATGCACTTTGTGCTCTAGGAAATGTTTTGGCGAAAAATAATTTAAGTGAAGTTGATCTAGATCATTTATTGAAAAATTTTAGCAAATTACAATCGGCGGCCGGAAGAATGCAGCGTGTTGCAATTTTGCCTAACAAAGCACAAATCTTTATCGATTTTGCTCACACGCCAGATGCACTTACCAACGTTTTAGAGTTGGGGCGTAAAATCACTAAATCGCATTTGATTGTGCTATTTGGTTGTGGCGGTGATCGTGATTCTACTAAGCGTCCGATTATGGGTAGAATCGCGAGTGATTTAGCTGATTTAGTAATTGTAACTGACGATAATCCGCGTACCGAGAAAGCCGAAGAGATTCGAGCGCAAATTTTGGCTACGTGTGATATGTCAAAAACTACCGAAATTAATGATCGCAAAATTGCCATTGAAAAGGCAGTTAGCATGTTAGAAGCTGGCGATATCTTGATTCTAGCAGGAAAAGGTCACGAAAAATATCAAATAATCGGCACTACAAAAACCCATTTTGATGAGGAAGAAATCGTAAAAAATGTCATTGCAAGAGCATCTTAAATCTAAATTTGGCCTGACTTTTGCACAGCTTTACGAGCATGATGGATTGGTACAGTTGGATCAGAAATTTCAACAATATCGATTAGCTACTAACCCTGATTTAGTTGACCAAGCAAAAGTTTTGGAAGATTTTCTCGTCGAGCTTTTCGACATTAAAAAAGAAAATAATGAGCTGAAAAAGCGTCACGAAGATTTGCAAAAAATTTATGTTGTGCGTCGTGAATTTGTTCAAAGAAATGTTGCGAAGAAATTTAAAGAAGTAGGAGCAGAGATTGATGGAATAAGGATTTTGTCCGATCTCAAAATTTCTTATGATGATGTTGAGGATCTTGAAAAAAATCTCGCGGAGAAAATTCTAGCTGAAGAAAATTTAGAAATTTTAGAAAACTATGCGACTTGGGCGCTTTATTCTCAAGAAGGTCGTAAGCTACACAAAAAAGGCGCATTATTTATCTTGCCGCAAAAAACCGATCTACAAAATCTGATAAATTCTACTCATGAGAAATCTCAACGTCTTGGATTTGATCTAACTGATAAAGGCTTCGGACTTAATCGTGTTATGGCTGAAGCGCATTACTGTATTTTTTGTCACAAGCAGGAAAAGGATTCATGTCGTAGCGGCTTGTTTGATAAAGGATGCGCTACCCCAAAACATGATGCACTTGGTGTTGAGCTTCATGGTTGCCCATTGGATGAAAAAATTTCTGAGATGAATTTGTTGAAATCACAAGGTTTCTCGATTGCGGCTTTAGCGGCGGCAACCCTTGAAAATCCAATGATTGCAGGAACTGGTCATCGTATTTGTAACGATTGTATGAAGTCGTGTATTTATCAAAAACAAGATGCAGTCGATATTCCCCAAATTGAAACCAGAACGCTGAAAGACGTGCTGGCATTGCCTTATGGCTTTGAGATTTACTCGCTTTTGACGCGTTGGAATCCACTTTCAGAAAAAAAGTTTCCGGCTAACCCAAGCGGTAAAAAAATTCTGGTCTGTGGTTTAGGACCTGCTGGCTATACGTTAGCGCATTATTTGCTAAATGATGGTCACGAAGTTGTGGCAATTGATGGTCTGAAAATTGAACCGTTAAATCCTGAAATTTCGGGTATTGATGAGTTTGGAAATCGTCATGAATTTCGTCCGATAAAATTTTTAGATGAAATTTATGAGCCGCTGTCAACACGCCTAATTCAAGGCTTTGGCGGAGTGGCTGAATATGGAATTACGGTGCGGTTTGATAAAAATTTCCTAAAAATTATTCGTCTAATTTTAGAGCGTCGTAAAAATTTCCGCATGTTTGGCGGTATTCGTTTTGGCTCTTCAATCACCGATAAAATTGCATTTGAGCAATATGGATTTGACCATGTTGCACTTTGTCTGGGAGCTGGTCGACCAAATATTATTAATCTCAAAAACAACTTCGCGAAAGGTGTGCGTTCGGCGTCAGATTTTTTAATGTCTTTGCAACTAACCGGAAGTTTTAAGGAAGAACTCTTTACTAATTTGCAAATTAGAACCCCAATTTTGGTAATTGGGGGAGGGCTTACGGCTGTAGATACAGCGTGTGAAGCTCAAGCCTATTATTTAATGCAGATTAAAAAATTTGCGAAAAAAGTTGAAGTGTTGGGACGTGAAAAAATCTGGCCGCTTTTAAGTGTAGAGGAAAAAATTATTGCCGAAGAATTTTTACGTGATGCTCAAAATCCCCAAAAAATTGCGCCAGTAAAAATTTTATATCGTAAGAAAATACAAGATTCCCCAGCCTATAGATTAAATCATCAGGAGCTGAATAAAGCTTTTGAAGAAGGTGTAGAATTTATCGAAAACATTACGCCTTTGGAAGTTGAGATTGATGAATTTAATCACATCAAATCTTTGAAATGTGCGGATGAAAAAATTTATGATTGTCGCTCACTTTTAATTGCAGCAGGCACTGCTCCAAATATTTCGGCGAAGTTGGAAGATGGTTTGGATTTTGAGATTAGCCAAAAATATTTTGCGGAAATTGATGAAAATCATAAACATTATCCAATCAGCCACAGTGCCCGCCCAAAGAATTTTAGTGTGATTACTAAAATTGACGAAAATTCAAAAAAAGCTGTGAGTTTTTTTGGTGATTTGCACCCGAATTTCGAAGGCAATGTTGTGAAGGCGATGAAGAGCTCTAAAGTTGGGCATCAAGAAATTAATCGAATTTTGCAGTTCGAAATAAAAAATTCTCAATCGGAAAAAGGTGACTTTTGGCAGAAAATAAATTCAGAATTTCTGGTCAAAATTGAAAAAGTTGAAAAGCTCTCGGAACATGTATTCGAAGTGTTTGTGAAAGCTCCGCTTTTGGCTAATCAAACTCAAGTTGGTCAAATTTTCCGTCTGCAGAATTATCATGCTTTGGCTAATAAAATTGATGGTCAAATCATGGCGATGGAAGGTGTAACGGTCACCGCTTTATCGGTAGATAAAGATGAAGGAATTATCAGCGGAATCGTAGTTAATACTGGTGGATCAACTAGTTTGATTGGTAATTTTAAAGTCGGTGAACCGTGCGTTTTTATGGGACCTAGCGGTAAGCCAACAGAAATTCCACAAAATGAGACAGTGGTTTTTGTCGGTGGCGGCAGAGGTAACCAACCACTCACTGCTTTGGCTGAAGCATTTAGCGCCAATGGTTGTCAGGTTTTGTTTTTCGCTGGCTATCGCAAGAAATCCTACATTGTTCGTGAAGAGCGCATGAAAAAATCTTGCGCTGAGTTAATAATCTCAATTGAAGATGAAGTGGCGGAGGATGGCTGTTTTCAAGGTTCTGTTATTGAATCTATCAAAAATTACTTCTCAAAGAATCAGCTGAAAATTGACCGCATTTTTACAATTGGTAATGATCGTCTGATGCATGAAGTTGCGAAATTACGTCATCAGAAAACTATTCCAGCTTTTGCTCAAGCAGCTTACGCAATAGCAAGTTTGAACTCTCCAATGCAGTGCATGTTAAAAGGTGTTTGTTCACAATGTTTGCAGAAAAGAGTTGATGAAAAAGGTGAGGTTGAATTTTTCTATTCTTGTGCTGATCAAGATCAGAATATCGATCGTTTTGATTTTACCCATCTTCACAATCGCTGTGAGCAGAATTCTTTAGCGGAAAAAATTTCCAGAATGTGGATCTCTCACCTGAACATCAGGCAATAAAAAACCGGCCTGATTTTATAACCAAGCCGGCTGAATTTTTTTGTTAATCGCCTTTTTACTGAGAAACTACAGTTACTGCTCTTCTATTTTTAGAAAGAGTTTCTTCATCAGTTCCGAAGTAAGCTAAACGTTCTTTTCCGTAAGAAACGGTTTTGATTTTTGAAGCGTCAACTCCACCAACTTTTACTAAATAGTTTTTAGTTGCGTTAGCTCTTCTGTCGCCAAGGGCGATGTTGTATTCTCTGGTACCTTTTTCATCGCAATGTCCTTCAATGATGATTTTGATTGATGGATCGCTTTTTAACCACAAAGCTTGAGTGTCGAGAATTTTTTTAGAATCATCGGTAATTTCTGAAGAATCATATCCGAAGAAAACGCGATCTTGAACTTCGATTTCATCATCTTTTGCTTGTTGTTGATTCATCGCATCAGCTTGTTGTTGATTTTCAATAGTTTGGAAATCTGGCTCAGGAGTTGGAGTAACAACTTGATCGATTGGAGTAGTATCGATTTTAGTATCTTCGATTTTGGCTTTGCCGTGACAAGCAGCAAGAGAAATTAAGACAGCCAAAACTAGCAGTTTTTTAATCATTTTACCCTCATAATTGATTGAAAAAGGTGTAAGACCTTGCTTTGAGAAGTCGCGAAATTTAAATAGCACTTGCCTAATGTCAAGGAATCAGGGTCGAATTTTTCGATGATTATTAATAATTGATTGGGAATATTTATTTTGTGAATTTCCCTCAACTTTTTGAAAGAATATGCCGGTAGATGCAGAACAGCAAAAACAGTTTGATGACTTGCTAGCTAAGGTCAAAGATCTTTACGCTACGAAGAAATATGATCGTTCACCAAAAATTACTGAAGGCTTAAAAGAAAGATTTGAAATTGTTGCTAAGTCTGGAGACCCAGCTGAAATTGATACTTTTATTGCTAAAGTTGGCGACATTTTTGAAGAGCGGAAAATAGTTACCGAGCAGCGTAGTAATGTAGTCAGACAAATGGCTGAAATTGATGAGCCCACTTTTGCTCCGCAAAAAATAAGTATGAAAAAATGGCTCGATCAAGGTTTGGCACTTGATGAGCATACATCAATTGAAGCGATAAAGAAATCTAAAACTCCTAGCACACACTTAGTAGTTCCGAGTCAAGGATACCGTCATAAAGTTATGGTAGCGGGTTTTGAAACTCAGGGTGCAGTTGAAGCTAACTTAGCACGCTTAGATAGTGTTATTGACACTGGATATGACATATCATGGCAACAACAAGATAGAATAAAAAATGCAAGACCTCGAAGCCAGAAATATTGTGAAGCGGTAGCGCAGGTCGGAGCTGGCGTTCATAAAATGTTTGAACAGGTTGGAAAAGGCATTTATAGCAGCACCGATGCAGCTGATTTGAGTTATGTCCATGAATATAGTTTGAAGAAACAACAGCTTGCAGCAAGTTTAAGAGCAAAGATGAGTGGTGGTCACAGTAACTACTCGATCTTGATGGAGAAGATGCTAAGCAAGATCAAGAATTCTTCCGATGTACATGATTTGGCTGCTTACCATCAGATGAAAGAAGCTTTGGAGAAAGAAATCAAAGATGATGAAGCGGAATATAAAGCCCGTATGGATAAGTTCGACGAGGATATGAAGAAAAGCGCAGAAGATATGTTAAAAGACATGCAGTCTGACGCTGATGAATCGGATAAGATGTGGAAATATCGTGTGCTTTCGATGTTCTTAATTTTTACTCCTTTGGGCGCATTTTCAATCGCAGGACAAGTTTTTAATTATCTTGATCCATTGCAACAGTTCTTGGGTCCGTTGCTTGATGCTAATAAAGGCTTTGGAGAAGGATTCGCTGACATGGTAACTGACAGAAAAACTTTCGGTTTCTTGGGAGAGTTTATGGATATAATCGAAATGGATAAGGCAATTGAAGGAGTTTTTAGCCTACCAATCATTGAGGATATCGATCAAATAATATCCTACGCGAAAAATAGTGATATTGGACAGGAAGCGTTAGCCACAGCATTCAAAATGGGCACTTTGGGTATTGTTGGCATCGGTGCTGTAGCTGCTTTAAAGCAAGGTGCATGGGAAGCTGAACATATGAAAAGCAGTAAAGAGAAAAAAGATAAGCACATGAAAGCTTTGGATACTGATTTTGCTGCTTTAGAAAAAGATCTTGAGAAAGGATGGGAAAAGAAAAGAGATGATGACTCAAAAGAAAAACATGTCGGTACAGAAGATTTAATATCGAAATTAGTTGATAAAAGGTACGGCAATGCTTCCGAAAAAGATGCTGCGAAGAAGTATGGCATTTTGTCCAATGCAGATCTTGATGTTAGAATGTGTAAATTCTTTCTCAGAAATATGGAAAGACCAGAAATAGCACCTTTGTTAGGGCAGGTTTTTTCAGGATTTGATGCTCATAAAGATCATTTTAAAGATAAAAGAGGTCGTCCATCTGTTAAAGCGATGCTGAAATTTTTAAACGGCAGTGATGAAGCAACTAAAGAAGCCTTCAGTAAGTTAAAAGGGGAGGCGCGAGCAAAATTTTTGCTAGTCGGTGGAATTGATGAGAACGTTATAACCACAGGAAAACTCAGCAAAACTCCAACAGCAGTACAGGACGAACTTACTAGGTTGACCGATCCATCACAAAAAGAACAAATGACAAAAAAGCAGGCGGATGCGCGTGAAAAATTTTCTCATGAATATTATTTTGACGTTGCCAAGAGAGGACAGATGAAGTTTGACAGAACCAAAGAGGGCGCAGCATCAATTGAGACAAGATTGAAAGAGCAAGAAAGGCAAAATATGCGCCAGGATCTTGGCAGCAAATCTCTTCCCTTAACTTCACTTCGTCCATCTACTACACTTCATACTCCGGTGCATGCACAGCTTCAATCTCAACACAGATTGTTTTCTCAGTCTCAACCAGTTCTGGTTCACTAGATGCGCATTTCTGAATCATATAACTATAATCACATCACAGACAACGCAGCTTTGAAAGAAGTCGTTGAGCTTATTCGCGAAAACAAATTGGTGATGTTGGATACCGAATTTATGCGGGAACGTACTTATTATCCGATTTTATCACTGATTCAAATTGCAGTAAAAGAACCATCAGGCGAACAAAAATTATTCATCATTGATGCACTTTCTGGTGTTGATTTGAAGCCATTTTTAGAAGTAATTTTTGATAAAAAAGTTACTAAAATTCTACACGCGTCATTGCAAGATTTGCAGATTTTTTGTCAAAAATTCGGCATAGATAACGGGGGTATGTTAGACGGTTGGGAAACTAGTATTATTGATACCCAAATTATGGCGAATCTTTGCGGGTTTAATTTTAATACTGGCTATTCAAATTTGGCGGAAATTTTTCTGCAAAAGCAGATTGATAAAACTTTGCAAAGAAGCGACTGGCAAAAGCGTCCACTTGGTTCTGATCAGTTAGAATATGCAATTTCTGATGTGATTTTTCTTGAAGAAATCTATCGCAATTTATCGAGAATTTTAACAGAAAAAAATCGTATAAAATGGTACGAAGAAGAGATGAAAAACTTCGTAACTAAAATCATCAGCGAATCGAAAGAAAATCTGTTTAAGAATTTTTCGTTTAAAGGCAGATCTCGTGAAGAAGTTTCTAAAATTAAAAATCTAATTTTATGGCGCGAAAATTGGGCGCAAAAGCTAGATTTGCCACGCCAACATTTTATGCGGGATTATGTGATTGAGCGTGTTGCTTATTCGCAAGATTTTGATTTAAATTTAGATGAACACAAAATTGCTGAGATCAAAAAAATTCTTGCACAGGATGTTGATATTGAAGATAAAATTAGCAGCAAAGATGAAGGCAATTTCATGAATGATCGTCAAAAAAATCTTTATAAAAAATCTAAAGAATTGATTGCCGAAATTGCTCGTGAAGAAAATTTGAAAGAGCAGCTGCTAATTACTAGCCAGACATTAAAAAATATCGTCTGCACTAAAAAACCAATTGAAGACATGTTGCAAGGTTGGCGTTATGACCTTTGCGGAGAGCGTCTGAAAACAATAATTTACAAATAATTACTCATGAAAAGAAAAATTATTGCGGCGAATTGGAAAATGAATCACGCCTTTGAAGAAGCTGATGCGTGGCTAGAAGTTTTTCTAAAAAATGCCGCTGATAAAAAACAACAATTGGACGAAACCGAAATTGTTTTGTGTCCACCGGTTTTTATGATCGATTACATTGACAGTGAGTTGATGGAAAGCGGTTTTAAAAAGTTGGAGATGTTATTGAAATATCAAAATCGTGATGCTTCGCAAGTTTCAGAAGACGAAATCACGGATATTGTTTTGAAAGAAAGACCGATGCAGCTTGGTGCGCAAGATTGTCATTTCGAAAATTCTGGTTCTTTCACTGGCGATATTAGTGCTGAAATGCTGCAAAAAATTGGCTGCCAATATGTGATTCTTGGTCATTCTGAGCGTCGTGCTGGACATTTGGAAAGTGATGAGCTGGTGGCAAAAAAAGTGCGCGCAGCTTTAGCGAAAGACATCATCCCGATTATTTGTGTTGGTGAAAGCAAAGAAATCAGGGAGCAGGGCAAGCATCTCGAATTTGTGTATCGTCAAATTATTAACTCAGTTCCTGCAGACGTTAAATTTGAAAAATTGGTGATTGCTTATGAACCGATTTGGTCAATTGGAACCGGTGTTGTTCCAACAGCAGATCAAATTAAAGAAATGGCGAAGTTGATCAAAAAAATCTTTGATGAAAAAATGAAAGGTTTGGCGCAAGAATATTTTACGCTTTATGGTGGATCAGTGACGGCGCAAAATTCTGCTGAAATTCTGAAAATTGAAAATATCAACGGACTCTTGGTGGGCAAGGCCAGCCTTGATGCTGATGAGTTTCTAAAAATCTCTTTATCTTAAATCTAAATCTAAAATTTATGACACAAAACTTCCGTATCGAAACCGATTCTTTTGGTGAAATTCAAGTTCCAGCTGATGCTTATTACGCCGCGCAAACTCAGCGTTCTGTGCAAAATTTCCCGATCCAAAATCACAATCCGGGACACAAAATGCCCAAAGAAGTTGTGCATGCGATGTTGTTGGTAAAAAAAGCGGCAGCGCTTGCGAATAAAGAGTTGATGGCAGCTGATCCGAAGTCAGATGAGTTTAAAAAATTCTCTCCAGATTTGGCTGATAAAATTATCGATTCAGTTGATACTATTCTGGCGAAGTTTGACTGGTTCTACGAAAATCACTTTCCTTTGGTTGTATGGCAAACTGGCTCTGGTACTCAAACTAACATGAACACCAACGAAGTTATCGCTTCAGTTGCCAACGAAAAAGTTACTGGCCAAAAAGGTGGAAAATCTCCAGTTCATCCTAACGATCACGTAAATTTGGGTCAAAGCTCAAACGACACTTTCCCAACAGCGATGCATGTTGCGGCAGTTCTAACAACTTATGAAAAATTATTGCCAACTCTAGTTCGCTTCTCAAATGAACTCGGCAAAAAAGAAAAAGAATTCGGTGAAATCATCAAGATCGGCAGAACTCACACGCAAGACGCAACTCCAGTAACTTTGGGTCAGGAGTTTGGTGCGTATCGTCATCAAATTGATATGGCGATTAATTTTATTTCAGCCTCAATCAAATCAGTATGCTATTTGGCACAAGGTGGTACTGCAGTCGGAACTGGGCTTAACTGTCATCCAAAATTTGCTGAGAAATTCGCGGCAAAAATTACCGAAGTTTCAGCAATTAAGGCTGATAAATTTTTAACTAATCCAAACAAATTTTCATCTTTGGCATGCAACGATGAGTTAGTTAATTTCTCTGGTGCTCTGAATTCTTTGGCAACTTCTGTGATGAAAATTGCTAACGATATTCGCTTCCTTGCTTCTGGTCCACGCTCTGGTCTTGGTGAAATCAGCTTGCCAGAAAACGAACCTGGTTCGTCAATCATGCCAGGAAAAGTTAATCCAACCCAGTGCGAAGCTTTGACAATGATCGCTTGCCAAGTTATGGGAAATAACGTTGCTGTGACTGTTGGTGGTTCAAATGGTCATTTCGAATTAAACGTTTTCCGTCCAATGATTATTCGAAATGTAATTGAGTCGATCAATCTTTTGAACGACGGAATTCAAAGTTTCATCGATCAATGCCTAGTCGGAATCGTTGCTAATGAAGATCGCATTAAACAATTGCTTGAGCAATCTTTGATGTTGGTAACTGCACTAAATCCTTACATTGGCTACGACAACGCAGCGAAAATTGCTAAAAAAGCGCACAAAGAAGGAACGACTTTGAAAGCAGCTGCACTTGCTTCTGGATTGCTTACAGAAGTTCAGTTTGACGAATGGGTTAATCCGAAAAACATGATTTAATGAATAATTTCGATTTCATAATTATCGGTGGATCATTCGCCGGAATGACTACAGCTCTGAGTCTCAGTAATGTTTCGTCAGATCTAAAAATAGCCATCGTCGAAAGACTGGATATACTGAACTCAGACCGTAAGCGTGATGGCAGAGCCTATGCAATCTCGTCAGCATCGCTGGCGCTATTTCAAGAAATTGGGATTTATGAGTCCGTTCAGAAGGAAGCGGGAAAAATCGCCGATATTAAAATTACCGACTATAAATCGCCGTTCTTCCTTGATTTTCTTGGATATGAGGTTGATCCAAAAAATGGTCAGCTGGGACAAATTATTGAAAATTATCATATCCATAATGCGTTACGAGATCGCATTCTAGAATGTAAAAATATTACTGTTTTTTCTCCTAACTCTTACGAAGAAATTACTTTTGGTGAAGTTGTCAAAGTTAGTTTGGACAATGAAAAAGTAATTAGTGGCAAACTTCTATTAGCCTGTGATGGCCGTTTTTCTAAGCTCCGTGAACTTTATCAAATTCATACTACGCAAAAGAAATATAACCAAACTGCTATAGTTTTTAACATTTCGCACCAAAGGCCACACGATAATATTGCTCATGAAAAATTTTTACCAGGCGGGCCTCTAGCAATTCTGCCTTTGAAAGATGCTTATCAATCTTCGGTGGTGTGGATTTCTTCTGATAAAACGGCGAGCGTTATCATGTCGCTTGATGAAAAAAACTTTGTGCATCAGCTCACCAAAAAGATGGAAAATGTTTTGGGTGAAATCAGCGTAATTTCAGAAAAATTTTCTTATCCATTAATTTTGGTGGAGGCAGAAAAATTCTATCACGAAAAAATGTTATTGATCGGAGATGCTGCTGCTGGTGTGCACCCAATAGCAGGTCAGGGATTCAATTTGGCGATTTCTGGAATTAAAATTTTATGCCAGCTGGTAAAAGATAACTTGGTTTCTGGTTTAGATATTTCCGCCAAAGCTTTGATCGATTCTTACAATAAAAAAGCCAAGTACGAGGCAAAAAAAATGTTGGTGGCGACTGATATTTTGAATTCTCTTTTTGAAACCAAAAGTTTCTCGATTGCCTTAGCGAGAGATCTGGGGCTTGGTTTGGTAAATAAATTACCGCGTTTGAAAAAGTTCTTTATCAAATCGGCTGGAGGATTTTGAACGGCAAACCCAAGGTTTGTCAGAAACACATAATTGTCAGACAGTTAATTCAATAAATTAGTCATAAATGTTAGCATATCGTATCCTCTCAATCATTTTGTTCCCATTTGTCGAAATTTATCTTTTTTGGCGCGTTTACAAAAAGAAAGAAGATCGTAGACGCTTGAAAGAGCGTTTCGGACAAGCAACGCAAAATCGTCCATCTGGCGAAGTAATTTGGGTTCACGCTGTTAGTGTTGGCGAAACTAATTCTGTTCTGAGTTTGGTTGATGAATTGCTACAAACTTTACCGCATGTTTCGATTCTTTTTACCACGACAACTTTAACTTCAGCAGCAACGGTCGCATCGAAACTTCCCCAATTTGAGGGACGAGTCATTCATCAATTTCTGCCAGTAGATTCCTATATTTGTGTAAAAAATTTCCTCAATTTTTGGGAGCCAACAAAAGTAATTTTTGTTGAATCGGAAATTTGGCCGAACCTTATTTTTGAAGCTTGTGCTATGGGTTCGGAAGTATTTTTAGTTAATGCTAGAATGTCGAAAAAATCAGCGGATAAATGGCATTTCGCCAGCAAATTTGGTTTTAGAATTTTTGATTGTTTTAGCGCAATTTTTGTGCAAAGCGAAGACGATCAGCAGCGCTTTTGCGAACTAAGCAATAGCGAAGTTTTGTTCTTGGGAAATTTGAAATCACAAGCGCGTGATTTGGTATTTAATCCTGCTGAATTGGAAAATTTAAAAGCAAGAATTGGCGATAGGAAATATTGGCTTGCCGCTAGTACTCACAAAGGTGAAGAGGAATTTGTTATTCAAACTCATCGTGAATTAAAAAAATTATTTCCGGATCTTTTAACAATTATTGTGCCGCGTCATCCTAACCGTGCTGAAGAAATAATCGCGCTTTTCGGTGATCTTAATTTCACACAGCGCAGCAAAAAACAAACTATCTCAGATACTACAGAAATCTATCTTGCCGACAGTTTGGGTGAGCTAGGAACTTTCTATCGTTTAGCCAAATTTGCTTTTGTTGGTGGTTCTTTATTTGAAATCGGTGGTCATACACCTTTCGAAGCTATTAAGTTGGGATGCGCTGTAATTTCTGGTCGCGGCGTGTTTAATAATAAAGAAATATACCGTCAGCTCGAAGAAAATCACGCTTGCGTGATGATTGATAATGCGGCGCAGCTTACGGTAACTGTAGAAAGACTTTTACAAGATCCAGATATGGTTCAGGAGTTGTCAGAAGAGGCCTTGATGTTGGTAGAATCTTCCGACAAGATTGCTCAAAGAATTGTCGAAAGAATCGTAAAGTTTAATAGTTAGTTAAGTGGTTAATGAAAAAAGAGACAACAAAAGTTAGAGCGGTAAATGCAGTAATAAAATCAAGGCTGATGGCAATACCAGAAGATCAAGAACTTGATGAATATCTTAAGGAAAAAAGTGACGGTTATGCAAATGAGACTTCATATTTATTAAGAGAAGGGCGAGGTAAAATAGAAGAATTACCGCCATTGCTGGATGATGATGATCGACAAATTCCACTAAGAATGTCAGAAAAAGTGGCCATTAAGAAGCAAGATTTTGAGAGTGATCTATATAGAGCGCAGCTTTATGGAATGTTTGGGAAACTTTTCGAAGCGGAACGTACGAGTGGATCTGTAATTCTTAGTAGACTAATAAGTAATTTTTATCGGAAACACAAAGCCAATATAGGAATTGATGATCTAAAAGTTGCCTACGACGATTTCAGACTGGATAAATCGTTTACAGAATTTGCAGGAAAGCTTATCAAGCTTTATCGGGCTAAGGAAAGTTGTGGATCAAGAGAGTTTGTGCAAAAAGAACAGGAGATCTGGAGCTTTTATGTCAAACATCAAAAAGACATTAATTTGAGTAATTTCTGGATTAATGGGGATACGCCTCTATCGATTGCCATTAAATCGGGTGGTGTAAATCTGGCAGAATATTTTATTGATGATCGTGTAAATTTAGCTCAAAGATTGGGAGAAAATTGCGATAGCTATTTGCATCTTGCGATTGCCAATAATCAGATGCAGATAGCGGAGATGCTGGTTGATGCTGGGATAGAAACTGAAGTCATCAATACATTTTATGACACGCCATTGATGATGTTGGAAAAAAAAATAGCAGAGCAACAGAAACAGGAACAACCAGAGGATTTAAGCAGTACTAACTTAAGAACTAGTCTTAGAAGTAAGTTTGTGGAGAGTTACAATGAAGGAAGAAGAAATCGAGCATCATTTTACGGCGATGAGGTTGTAGATGGTATGATTAAAACACCGATAGTGGAGCAAAACATTTTGGATAATCCTAAATTTCAGGAACATTTAAGATCTCTAATTGCTGTGGAGAAAGGAGAGATAGAATTATATGAGGTTTTAAGAAGAAGACGGTATGCTCCACAAGCTACAGTATCAACGACAGCAGAAAGAACCTCAAATCTGATGAATAACTTTAGAAAAAATGGAGCTGATTGGTCACGATAATCAACAACTTTGCAGAAGATAAAGTCAGCTATTTGACGATGACTTTTCCCTGTGCGGTTTTTTGATGGAAGTCGCCGAAGAATTTATATTCGCCAGCCTTCAAAGCTTTTACTGGAATTGTGATTTTTTTTCCGCCGCCAACCAATTTTTCTTTTTTCAAATCGCCGCTTTCAAATTCTTCTAAAGTGTTATCGAGATTCTCAATCACTAGTTTAAAATCTTGTCCAGCAGCGACGTTGATTGTTTCCGGAATAAATTTGTGATCTTTGATTTGTACCAAAAATTCTCCTTCGGCACCAAAAGCTGAAGAGTTGATTGCTAAAGATAAAAAACAGATTTGCAGAAGCTTTTTCATATTAGTTTTTCTTAAAAAATTTGGCCAAGTCACGGACATGGCTAACGGTTTGTAAATTTAATTCCGGTAAAGATTTTTTCAGTGCGGCGAAATTTTTATTTTTTTCATTGGCTTTTGGAAGTAGACAATTCTTGAAGCCAAGTTTCGCTGCCTCTTTCAATCTTCCTTCTAAATTACTGACCATTCTAACTTCGCCAGAAAGTCCAATCTCGCCAATTGCGATAGTATTTGATGGCAAAGCAATATCTCGGGCTGCAGAAATTAAAGAGCACGCAACCGCTAAATCAGCAGCGGTTTCTTCAATTTTTAAACCACCAACAATGTTTAAATAAACTTCTTTGTCGAACAGATTTAAGCCAAAACGATTTCCTAAAACAGCGATTATCATGGCCAATCGATTAGTATCCCAACCAACAACAGCACGGCGTGGCGTTGGAATAAAGCTCGGTGAAACTAAAGCTTGAATCTCAACCAAAATTGGACGACTACCTTCAACTCCAGCAAAAACAACTGAACCAGAAGTTTCGCGATCGTAGGAAGTTAAAAATAATTCACTTGGGTTGGAAACTTCAGACAGGCCAATCTCATTCATCTCAAACACACCAATTTCATTGGCAGCACCAAAGCGATTTTTTTGGGCACGTAAAATTCTGAAACTTAAATCTTTCTCGCCTTCAAAGTATAAAACGGTATCGACCATGTGCTCTAGAACTTTTGGTCCAGCGATTTGGCCGTCTTTGGTGACGTGCGAAACAATCAATAAAGTGATGTTATTTTTTTTGGCAAAAATTGTCAGCTCACCAGCAGCAGCGCGAACTTGTGAAACTGTTCCGGGAGCGGAATTCAGCTCGTCCAAAAACATGGTTTGGATGGAATCTATAACTACAACAGTTGGTTGTTTTGCGGCTGAAATTGATGACACAATTTCTCCAACATTAGTAGTTGAGGCAAGTTCAATTGAATCTTGTTCAATGCCCATTCTCTTAGCGCGAAGGCGTACTTGATCGACTGATTCTTCACCAGAAATATAAACTATTTTGACGTTTTTTTTGGCTAAGCTTTCAGCAGTTTGTAAAAGTAATGTTGATTTACCAATTCCCGGATCACCGCCGATTAAAACAACTGAACCTTGAACCAAACCGCCACCAAGCACGCGATCAAGTTCATTAATTCCAACCTGAATACGCGGAAATTCTTGAGCTTCGCCGTTTAATTTTACGAGTTCGATTTTGTTGCTATCTGATTTTTTGCCCGATTTTTTATCGTCAGAAATACGTGTAAAATGTGATGCTCCACCTTCAGCAAACTCTTCGACAAAGCTATTCCATGCACCACAATCTGGGCATTTTCCCACCCATTTAAAATGTATTGCACCACAAGATTGGCATGAATAGGCCGTTTTATTTTTTGTCATTTTGACTGGTGTTTGTTTACGTTTTAAGAAATTGTTTCAGTATTGCCCTGCGTTTAACCAACAAACTTAATTCATGTTAGCAAAGTTAAAAACTTTTTTAAAAGAGCAAAAAATTGATTTCTTTCTCCTGCAAAATTCTGATGAATTTTTCTCGGAATATTTACCGGAAAGTGAGAAGAGAATACAATATTTGACTGGTTTCAGCGGTTCAAATGCAACGGTGATTTTTGGAGAGCAAAAGTCGTATTTTTTCACCGATGGTAGATACACCTTGCAGGCAAAAAATCAGCTTGATGATGATGAGTTCGAAATTTTTAACATTGCTGAAAAGTCGGTTCTATCATGGATCGAGAATAATTTAGACGCGAAAAAAAAATTGGCACTTGATACAAAGCTGGCGAGTGTAAATTTTATCAAAGCTTGTGAAAAGTTGGATATAAACCTTGTTTTGCTTGATGCTAATCCAGTTGATGAGTTGTGGAAAAATCGTCCGGCAAAACCAAATTATGCAGTTTTTATTCTAGATAAGAAGGCGGTTGGTGTTGATTCCAAAACAAAACGCGAGCTTATTTTATCAAGCCTAGAAGCCGATGCACAAATAATTACTAAGCCAGAAAATCTTTGCTGGTTGTTAAATATTAGAGCTTCCGATGTAGAATTTACGCCACTTTTACTTGCTTATGCGATTTTATATAAAAGCGGTGAGGTTGAATTATTTGTCGATCAAAAACGTGTCTCTGATCTGAAAAATATTGAATTGAAAGAGGTTAAATTTTTTGAGCCAGATCAATTTTCTTCGCGTTTGAAAAATTTAGCGAAAGTGCAAATCGATCTAGCGACTACGAACTATTGGATCTACGACTTGCTGCAAAAAAATAGCTGCGAGTTAGTAAATAAAACCGATCCGATTGAACTAGCGAAGTCTTGTAAAAATTCTGCCGAGATTTCTGGAGCAATTAAATCTCACGAAATTGATGGTTTGGCAGTTACGCGTTTTCTTTTTTGGCTAAAAAATTGTGGTGAAATTGATGAGATAAAAGCGGCAGAAAAATTGTTAGAATTTCGTCGCGATAACCAAAATTTTCTCTATGAATCATTTGCTGCGATCTCTGGATTTGCTGATAACGGTGCTGTGATTCATTATCATGCGACTGCAGCAACAAATAAAAAAATTTCCGGCAATTCGCTCTATTTAATCGATTCTGGCGGGCAATATTTGAGTGAAGATTTCTGCGGTACAACCGACATTACACGTACAATTGCAATCGGCGAACCCAGCGCAGAAATGATTGAGAATTATACTCGAGTTTTAAAAGGTCATATCGCTCTGGCACGGGCTAAATTTCCTCGCGGTACAACTGGAGCACAGCTTGACGTTTTGGCGAGAAACCATCTATGGCAAGCTGGTCTTGATTTTGATCACGGAACTGGTCACGGCGTAGGCAGTTTTTTATCAGTTCATGAAGGGCCATGCGGCGTTAGTAAAAGAGCTCATCAAGCCTTTCTAGAAGGGATGATTATTTCTAATGAACCAGGATTTTACAAAAATGGCGAATATGGAATTAGGATCGAGAACTTGATGTTGGTGGAAAAAATTAATGACAAATTTCTAAAGTTTAAAACTCTGACTTTGGCGCCTTTTGATACCGATTTGATTGACTTCAAGATGTTGACCCATCCGGAAAAAAAATGGCTTTTTGAATATCATCAAAAAATTTCTACCACTTTCAAAGATAAGTTGGAGCCAGAAATCATAAATTGGCTGGAAGAAAGTTTGGTTAAATTTCAATTTGATTTCATAAAGAGAGTTTAATGAAGCGTTTTAAAGTTTTACTTTTAGGGCAAAGTCGAAATTTAGTTCGGGCCTTGCCTCCTTTATTTAATAGGGCGGGATTCTTAGTTGATGCTATAACCTACTATGACTGCATTATAAAAAATAATCTGATTTCTGATTTTCGACATTATGTTAATCGTCATCAATTTATTGAAGTTCTAAGAAGAAAAAATCTCGATGATTATGATTTGATAGTGCCTTTTGACGATGCGGTTTTGAAGGATATTCTGGATTCCGATTTATCCTTGGAAAAAAAATTGAGATTACTGCCAGTTAATAGTGAAAAAGATTTTAAACATCTCAGTTCTAAAATTGGTTTGATAGAAGTTTTGAGAAAAAGTGATGTTCTAGTTCCACAATCTTTCGTGGTAAAAGATGTGTCGGAAGCTTTTAAATATGCCGATATTCTTGGGTTTCCTCTATTGATAAAAATTGATTTTTCTAGCGGCGGCGATGGAGTTTTTGAATGTAACTGTATTGATGATTTGAACAAAATACTTCAGCGTAATTTGGTCACTCCATTTTTAATTCAGAGAAAAATCATGGGCCAAGAATATGACTTATCTGCCTTTTACCAAAGGGGTACGTTAGTTAACTTCAACTATTCGGCCATCTTAAAAATGATAAAAAAATTTGCGCCTTCATCGCTGCGTTTGTACAAAAGATTTTCAGATGTTGAAGAAAATGTGATTGCTCAAATGCAGAAACTGGGTGAGATTTTGGGTGCTAATGGATTTGTTACTGTTTCAGCAATTAAATGTGAAAAAACGGATAGCCTTTATTTCTTTGAAGCAGATGTGAGGGCCAATGTTTGGCTAGATTATGGTAAGTTCGTTGGCAATGATTTGGCGGAGGATATTGCTGATTATTTTAACAATCCAAATTCTTGGCGGATAAAGAAAAATTTAAATGACCAAGCTTTTCCTATGGAGTTGAAGATTCCACATTGTTTCCGATTAAAAATATGGGAAATCTTGTGTAATCGTTATAGTGTTTGGCGCTTTATTTCTGGTTATGATATAGCCTGGTTTTATTTTGAGTGCTTGAGAAAATTGCGATACAGTTTGAGAAAACTAAAACGTCTTCCAACTGACATCACCAGAATATTTCTACCGTAAAAACAGGAACGAATCAGATTAAAGATGGGCTTGAAGCGGTTGTTATTTTCCTGAAACGCTAGCGATTTTTTCTGCTAATATTCTTGCTAAATCAGATTTGGAAATACGACCAAGATCATGTGTTTTTTTAGGGTCGACAAAAATTACTTTAGTTTGATCTGAGCCAAAAATTTTCCCCGATTCGATGTCATTTGCGACAACTAGATCGCAGTTCTTTTTTTTGAGTTTTTCGTGCGCATATTTTTCTAAATTATCACTTTCGGCAGCAAAGCCAATAACTAGCTCAGGGCGATTTTTGGCGTGACCAACAAAATCCAAAATATCAGGATTTTTCTCCAATTCTAAAGTCAGATTATTTGCGGAAGTTTTTTTGATTTTCTGTGTTGCGATTTTTTTAACTTTAAAATCGGCAACTGCAGCGCAACCAATAAAAACCTTGGTTTTTGCAAGATTTTCTTTTACGGCATCAAACATTTCCTGCGCAGTTTTTATGCGAATAATTTTGTTGGCAGGAAGAGAAATTGTTTCGCGAATATTGCCGGCAACTAGCGTAACATCTGCTCCCATTTCGTGCAAAGTTGTGGCAATTGCAATTGCCTGCTTGCCGGAAGAATGATTGCCGATGAAGCGAACTGGATCAATCGGCTCAAAAGTTGATCCGCCAGTAATCAAGATTTTACGGCCATTTAGAAGATTTTGATTGGCAAAGAAATCGCTAACTTTTTCACAGATTTTTTCTGGGCTGGCCATTTTTCCAACGCCAAGTTCGCCGCAGGCTAAAATGTCTGATTCGGGATCGATCATTGATATCCCTGATTCCAAAGCTTTAGCGATATTTTTTTGCGTAGCTTTATTGTTCCACATTTTTTCATTCATTGCCGGAGCAATTATGATTTTTTTATTTGCTGCTAGAACAACATTCGAGGCTAAATCATCGGCGTAACCATTGGCAATTTTGGCGATAAAATCAGCAGTCGCTGGTGCTACAACAATCAAATCAGCACGACGTGAAAGATTGATATGTTCAATGCCAAGTTCGTCGGAGCTGTCAAAAAGTTCGTTATAAGTTTTATTTCCTGACAGACTTGAAGCCAATAATGGCGTGATAAATTGCTGTGCTGCTTTGGTTAAAACGCAAGTTACGTCAAAATTTTTTTTGATAAGCAATCGTACCAAATCCATCGATTTGTAAGCCGCGACTGATCCGGTAATTATGAGCAGAACTTTTTTGTTTTTCATTTTAGCCCCAAATGTTTGAAAGCGGTTTCAGTTAAAACGCGACCACGTGGCGTTTTTTCGATAAAGCCTTTTTGGATTAGAAATGGCTCAATGGTGTCTTCTACCGAATCTTTTTCTTCCGAAATGGCTGAAGCGATTGTTTCAATTCCAACTGGGCCGCCGCGATAATTTTGAGCGATAAATTTTAGGTAGCGGTAATCCGAGGCATCAAGTCCGGCAGAATCAATTTCTAAACGTTTTAGCGAATTATCAGCTATTTCTCTGGTGACTAATATTTGGTTCATCGCAGAAGCGAAATCGCGTACTCTTTTAAGCAAACGAATGGCAATTCTTGGTGTACCGCGTGATCTTTTGGCGATTTCGAGAGCGGCAGTTTTTTCGATCTCAATTTCTAGAATTTTGGCATCGCGTAACACGATTTGTTCAAGTTCAGAATCGGTATAAAAATTCAGGCGAAGTGGAATTCCGAAGCGATCTTTCAAAGGGTTTGCAACCAAACCAATTCTGGTTGTTGCGCCAACTAAAGTGAATTTTGGTAAGTCAATTTTGATAGCGCGTGCGGCTGGCCCTTCGCCGATAATGATGTCGAGCTTGAAGTCTTCCATCGCTGAATAGAGAACTTCTTCGACGTTTTTGTTGAGGCGGTGAATTTCGTCGATAAATAAAACATCGCCTTCTTGAAGATTGGTCAGAATAGCTGCTAAGTCGCCTGATTTAGAAATAACTGGTCCGGCTGAAGATTTAAATCCAACGCCCATTTCATGAGCAATAATTTGTGCTAATGTAGTTTTGCCAAGTCCTGGAGGGCCGTAAAATAAGGCGTGATCCAAAACATCACCGCGATTTTTGGCGGCGCGAATAAAAATATCGAGATTCTCTTTCAGCTTCTCCTGACCCAAAAAATCTTTTAAAAAGCTGGGGCGCAAAATGTTTTCGTTACGCTCTAAATCTAGCTTTTCTGGGTTAAGGTTTTCGTTTTTTGACATGTTTAGAATTTATTTTTGCTCAGTTCGCGAAGTGAAGAAGTGATCAAATTTTCTAGTGTAATTTTTGAATTTTCTTCGACCAAAAAATCAATAACACGCAAAATGTCATGCTTTTTGTAGCCAAGATTTTCTAAAGCAGAAAGTGCATCGGCGGCGATTTGATTGTCAGAGATTTTTTTGCTATCGATTGATTTTGTAACGTCAAAACCGAGATCAATGCCGAGTTTTTTTGGACTGTCTTTAAGTTCTGTCGTAATGCGTCCGGCAAGTTTTGGGCCGATTCCGGAAATACTCGAAAAAGTTTTTATATCAGAAGAAATCAAAGCTTTGGCGAGATCTTGAATTGACAAAGCACTTAAGATTTTTTGGCCCATCTTATTGCCAACTCCTTGAACTTTGGTAAGTTCCAAAAACCAGATTTTTTCGATTTCAGAAGTGAAACCGTAAAGTTCAATGGCGTCTTCTTTAACAGCAGTTTCGATGATTAATGAGATTTTTTGGGTGCGATCAATTGATCGTAATTCTGCGGCACATTTAGCCGAAACAAAGACTACATAACCAACGCCATTAACGTCGATAATGCACTTGTCTTCGTTGATTGAGTCGATAAAACCTGTGAGCTTTCCGATCATAACATTTGATTTAATTTTAAAGATTTCGCCGAATTTTTAATGACCCAAAAGAATTTGTCCAACATTGAGTGGCGCGTCAGCAAAGAGTTGGTGCATTTTGAAGATGCGCTGAAATTCATGCAAAATCGTGTTGATGAAATTATTGCTGGCAAAAGTCCGCAAATGATTTGGTTGCTGGAACATTATCCAGTTTATACCGCTGGCGTAAGTGCTAAAGAAGAAGATCTGCTCAACAAAACCGATATTCCAGTTTTTCAGACCAATCGTGGTGGCAAGTACACTTATCATTGCCCAGGCATGAAAATCATTTATGTCATGCTTGATCTTAAGAAATTTTTCGCGCCTGAGCAGCCAGATGTAGCCCGTTTTGTTGAGTTTTTGGAAAATTGGGTGATCGCAATTTTAGCTGAGTTAGGCATCAAAGGTGAGATCAGAAAAGGTCGCGTCGGAATTTGGGTTACTGATCAAAATGGTGAAGAAAAAAAGATTGCGGCGCTTGGAATTAAACTCAAAAAATGGGTGAGTTACCACGGAGTTGCGATCAACATCGATCCTGAAATGTCGGGCTTCAACAACATTGTACCATGTGGCATTAAAGAATTCGGAGTGACTTCAATTGCCGAAATCTTGGGTAAGATTGATCAGCAAAAGTTTGACGAATTATTAAAGAGAAACTTTGAGCAGTTAGAAGCTAGAGTCTAAATACTCTAGCCTCTACCACCTCCACCATTTCCTCTACCACCGCCATTGCCGCGCCCACCATTTCCTCTGCCACCGCCAATTCTGTTGCGATAATCTCTTTCCTCTTCTGAAGAATTTCCTTCATTATCGCTGCCAGCATCACCGAATGTATTCATCATGGCATCGCCCATAATTTTTCGCACTTCTTCTCCGGCTTGCGCTCCATTTACTAATGCAGCTCTTCTAGCCAATCTGTTCATCAGGGCATTAACCCATTCTTGTGACATTTTATAATTAACATAAGTAATGCTGGATATTCCATTTTGGGCATCTTCATCAGCTTTTTTTCTAGCTTCTTCGGCTTCTTCCAAAGAATTAACGTGATGAACCCTGATGTTTGGGTTTGGTGCACCTGGATTTGTTGGATTATTACTTTGGTTACTGTCCATGATAAAAAAATTAGTTAGTTAAAAATCTAGCTGATTAGCAGCCGTAAATAAGGGTTGGCCATTATATTGATCTTTACCGAAATTTGCGATTAATTCTTGAGCGCGATCTGATTTCAAGTATTTTAAAAACTCTAAAGCTTCTGGCGAGGGTTTTTTGCTAAGTAAGGCAAAACAATGATTCAAAAGGCTTCGGCCACCTTGTAAATAAATTTCAAGATTTTGAACTTTGTCGCGATTGGATAGCCAAGTTCCCCAATCAGTCACCGAATAAAGCTGGTGATCATTGGAATAAATTAGAGCGTCTTGGGGGAAAGTTGGATATTTAAAATACCATTTATTGCGACCTTTCCACGGCTCTAAATCAACTGCTTTCCAGATCGAGCGTTCTTTAACATTAGTGCCAGAATTGTCATCGCGAGACATAAATAATGGCTGATTAATCTTGTTACCGACTTTGGCGATTTTGATAAATAAATTTTGGATCGAATCCGATTTATCAAGATTTGCAGGATTCGATTTAGGTCCAACAATGAGAAAATGATCGTTAAAAATTGGTGTATGATGTGTTGCCCATCCTTCTCTAACTGCTGCTTCAGCTTGTTTGCGTTCATAAACTAAGGCAAGATCAATTGTTCCTTTTTTTAATTGTTCCAAAGCATTGATGCTGATGTTTTGGTACCAGGCAATGGCATGTTTTTTGCCACTTATCTTTAAATAATCTTCGGATAGAGCGCGCAAAATTCCGGTTGGTCCTGCGCCGCCATTGGCAATACGTAGGCGAATATTTTGTTTATTATCTCCGTAAATTTCTTTGGGAGAGTCGCTGATTTTTCTAGTATCAATAGCTTCAGAGGCATTTATGAATGTGAGAAAAAAAATTCCAGCTGTAAGAATTTTAAGAGTCTTGGCGATCATCCGTTCGTGATTTGAGATTCTTGACTGTGCTCGCCGCTCAAGGGAATACTAACTGTAGCTACGATTGCCGTACCTGGATTCGCCGCCGTATTACCATTATTAGTATTGTTGTTCTGTGGCGGATTCGCCGCCGCTTCATCTGTAAAACTAACCACGTGATACAAAGGATTGGGCTGGATCGGATCTAGTTCTACATCAAGTTGAGTTGCAATCTCTGATTCATTTGATTCGGTGACCGTACGAATTGGTTGAGGATGAATGGCGTTGGCCCTAACTAAATTTGAACCGTTATTATTGTTTCCTTCGTTTTGATTCATTGTAAGTTGAAATTTTTATAATTTTCCAAGCGGGACTATTGAAATGCGACTGCTGAGTATTACTTAAACTCACTGTCGTAAATCAAACTTTTCGTCGCGTTTTGATTCGCGACATGCCTTAAAAGGGCGATCAATCCAATAAATAACTAATTCATTGTAAGAAAAATGTCTAATCAACAACAATTTAATTTCGATGTTGAAGTCGGTAAAGTTCTGAACTTGATGATTAATTCACTTTACACCAACAAGGATGTAGCACTTCGTGAATTAATTTCAAATGCTGCAGATGCCTGCGATAAATTGCGTTATTTAGCAGCGCAAAATTCAGAAATTCTAAAATCAGATGATGAGTTACGAATTTCGATTACAACTGACAAGGCCAAGAAACAACTGATTCTACGTGATAACGGAATCGGTATGAATCGCGAAGATTTAATTCAAAATTTGGGAACGATTGCGCGTTCAGGAACTGAAAATTTTATCAAGTCCTTAACTGGTGATAAACAAAAAGATGTGCAGTTAATCGGTCAATTCGGCGTTGGATTCTATTCGAGTTTTATGATTGCCGACAAGGTAGAAGTAATCTCGCGCAAATTTGATTCAGACAAAACTTACAAATGGATTTCAAATGGCAGCGCCAATTTTTCGATCGAAGATTTCGAAGAAAATTTTGAGCGCGGTACCAAAATTATTCTGCATTTAAAAGATGATGTAACCGAAGATTTCCTTGATCGTTTCCACATCAAACACGTGGTGCAGACTTATTCCGATCACATCAATTTTAAGATCGAATTTATTCCGGAAAATCTGGAAGCTGGGGCAAAAATCGAGACGTTAAATTCGGCATCGGCTTTGTGGAAAAAGTCGAAAGATGAAATCACGGCGGAGCAATATCAAAATTTCTACAAACACATATCGCATTTGCCAGGCGAGCCTTACATGACGATTCACAACAATGTTGAAGGTTTGGTTAGCTACACCAATTTGCTCTTCATTCCTGGAATGAAGCCTTTTGATTTATTTCATCCGGATCGCAAAACTTCGGTAAAACTTTACGTTAAAAAAGTTTTTATCTCGGAAGATTTGAATCTAGTTCCAGCGAATATGCGCTTTTTGCGTGGTTTGATCGACTCTGACGATTTGCCGTTAAATATCAGCCGCGAAAATTTACAGCATAATTTGGTTTTGGATAAAATCAGAAAATCGGTGGTTAATAAAGTGCTTTCTGAATTGAAGAAAAAAGCCAACGACAATGAAGAAGAATATCTAAAATTTTGGAATAATTTTGGCGCAGTTTTGAAAGAAGGATTGTGTGAATCTTCAGAATTTCGTGAGAAAATTTTTGAAGTTTCGCGTTTTTATTCTTCGAAATCTCCGGATAAATTTATCAGCTTGGCAGAATATTTAGATCGCGCCAAACCTGGTCAGGACAAGATTTATTTCTTAACGGGAGAATCGGTTGAGAAAGCAAAATCTTCACCACAACTTGAGGCATTTTTAGAAAAAGATGTCGAAGTTCTATTCTTAACTGACGCAGTGGATGAGTTTTGGGTGACAGTGGCTTTGCCTTACAAAGATAAGGAATTCTGCTCGATTAATCGTCACGATGTTGATCTAAAAGATATCGATAAAAAGGTCGAAGAAAAGAGCGAAGAAGACGAAAATAAAAAGCCTGAGCCAGAAATGAAAGATGCCACAACAGCTGAATTTGAAGGCTTGTTGAAATTCATCAAAGAAACCTTGGGTGACAAAATCAAAGATGTGCGTCTGTCGAAAAAATTAACCAGCAGCCCAGTTTGTTTGGCCGTAGATGCTGGTTCAATGGATATTCGTCTTGAGAGATTTTTGCTGGAGCAAAAACAAATTCAGGCGGCAACGGCGAAAATTTTAGAGATTAACCCGAGCAACAAAATCGTAAAATCTTTGAATCAAAATTATCTCGATGAGGCGAAAAAATCGGAAGCACAAGATACGATTCAAACCTTGCTAGATCTAGCTTGTATCATCGAAGATGAGCCAATTAAAGATGCGAAAGATTTTTCACGTCGTTTACAGAATTTGCTTTAGGCCTAAGTTCATCGTGAGCACAGCGAAGGATCTCTTGAGTTTATCTCCAAACTCACGAGATCCCTTGCTCGGCTTACTATGACTATTCCTTCTTCTTCTCGTCCTTTACCGATTCCATCAAATCATCAACTTGTAGCAACTCTGCCTTTGCCGATTTATCTAATTTTTCCTTCGCTTGTTTGGCATATTTAGTGCATTTCTCTTTTTGTCCGATCATGCAATTAAAATGGGCCAAAGCTAGTAAAGACCTGCCTTCGTCGTTAATTTTAGAGTAACAGCTTGCCAATTGGCGATACAAAATTGGATTATCAATTTCATATTTTTCAGCTTCGCCCAATCTTTTGATAGCTAGATTAATCAAGTCTTTGTCAGTTTGAGGTAGAGCTACAATTGATCCAGCAAACGAAATTTTTGCTTGGGAAGAGTCTTGTGGAGTCAACAATTTAATGGCTTTGTCGTAAGCAAGTGTGGAATCGATAATTCGTCCCGATTCAAATAAAATTTGTCCTTTGAGCTCATATAAAAATCCCAATTCTGACGAAGAATAATTGCTTTTTATCGTGATGGCAGAATTTCTGGCGATAATTTCATCAAGCAATTTTAAAGATTTTGTTACATCACCTTTGCGAAAAAAGGCGATCGACTTTTTATAATTTGAAGATTCATCATTTTGATTTTGGTATTTTCTTAAAATTTCATCAGGATTTTCCATAAAGCCCTCAAGCTTTGCCAATACGCGATCCATTTCAGGCTGTAAAGTGCGGTTAATTTTTTTGTCAGAAAAATTTACTCCTTTGGTTCTTGCTTTAATGACATCGATCCTTTTTTTGCTAACCGGATGCGACAATAAATATTCATCAATTTGACCTTGATATCCGATCATTTCCGTTTGAAAGAATTCGAGCAATTTAACCAATCCATCAGCGGGATATTGCATTTTGCCGAGATATTCGATGGCATGGTTGTCGGCCGCCTCTTCTTGTCCGCGAGTATATTTCATAAACAAGCGATTGGCAGTTTGATTGCCTCCCATAATTAAAGCCATGCCAGCGTCAGGAGATCCGCCAAGAGCGGCACCAATTCCCAAAAGATAACTTAAAAGCATGGCGCCTTGCGCTTCTTCGGATCCTTCGGAAGAACGTACTAAATGGCCAGCTGCGATGTGTCCACTTTCATGTGCTATTACCCCAATTAGGGTATCAGGAGTGCTGTATTTTCGGATCAGCCCCGTATTAATAAAAACATTCTGACCGCCGGAAACAAAGGCGTTAAGAGTGTCGTCATTGACAATATAAATTGAGATGTTCTCAGGATTTAAATTCGCCGCCAAGAAAATTGGACGCGATAATTCACGTAAGAATTTCTCAGTTTCGGCATCTCGAATTAATGAAGGACCTTGCGAATTAGCAAGAGAAGCACTTTGCGAAGCGAGTAGAAAAAACAATAAACTGAAAAAAGCTGGCAACTTTTTTAGCATCAATGAAAATATGAAGGTTGAATAAATCTGAGAACGCTTTCTATATTGGAGCATCAATCATTTTAAGTTATAATTAAATCTCATGCCTTTTTACTCAAGCGACAATAGGGTTGTTGCTGTCATGCAATACGTGATTTTGTGGGTTAGCTTGTTTGTGATGTTCGCGCTTTTTATTTTGTTATTTCGTGCTGATTTTAAAGTACCACAAAAGACAGTAACGCTCAAAATTGATGTTAAGAATAAGATCAACATTTGCTTGCCGGACGATCCTGATTTTTCACAGCAAGATTTATCGTTTTAATGAAAAAGACTGCATCTTTTTACAATCCTTTAGTCGCAAATTTTTTGGATAAGATTAAAGCAGAAGATGGTCTGTCGCAAAATACTATTTCCTCTTACGGCAAAGATCTGGAGCTGTTCTGCAAATTTCTTGCCGGCAAAAATATTGCACTAAAAAACGTTAATCAAAACGACATCAAAGATTATTTTTACGATCTCTACCAACAAAATTTAAGAAGTTCCTCGGTTAGTCGTAAAGTTTCAGCACTTAAAAATTTCTACCGATTTTTAGAAAGTGAAAATCTAATCAAGGAAAATCCAACCCTTTATTTGCAAGGTCAGAAGCGAGAAGCGAAGTTGCCAAAATTTCTTACCGAACAAGAAGTTTTTGCATTGCTAGATTTTATTAGCCGCGACAAATCAGAGTTTGGTATAAAACTTTCATGTATGTTGGAAGTCATATATTCAGCGGGTTTGCGAGTTACGGAGCTAGTTTCTTTGCCAATAAATTCGATTGTTGAAATTGAAGAAAATGGTCAAAAAACTTTGCGTAATTATTTGATCGTCAAGGGAAAGGGAAATAAGGAAAGAATCGCTGCGCTCAATAAGTCAGCCATTTCAAAGCTTCTGGAATATCTTGAGTTGCGCAAAAAAATGGGACAAGAAAAGTCGAAATGGCTTTTCGTTGGAACAATAAGGGCTAGTAAAAAAGGCGGTGAAGTCCGTGAAAGAAATTACGAAATTGTTGATACTCATCTTACTCGACAAAGATTGCATCAAATGCTGAAAGAGTTGGCGATTAAGGTAAATATTGATCCAGATCGAGTTCATCCACACGTTTTGCGTCATTCTTTCGCGACACATTTGTTAAATAACGGTGTTGATTTAAGGGTTTTGCAAGAGCTGCTTGGTCACAGTAATATTTCGACAACCGAAATCTATACTCACATTCTTGACTCAAAATTGCGCGATCTGGTATTTAAACATCATCCTTTGAACCAAAAAAATTAATTTATGAAAGGCTCACACGCATCTTCTAAAACTTCGGCTAATCCGTCTAATCAATCTCAAACATTTGAAGCTCAACCAGAAAAAGTTTCGGCAAGAGACCGCGCGGCAGTAATGGATGCTTTGGCGGGTGGTCATGAAAGCGCGATTAAGATTCTGACTGAAAAGATGAAAGGTACGAGTGGCGCTGAGAAAAAAATGCTGCAAAACCAAATTTTTGAAGCAAAAGCTTTGGCTCTGCAATGTAAAGATTTAGCCGATGTTGCGAGAGATCAATCTGCAGCGCAAATGGAGCAACAAAAAGTGGCGGCAGAAGCAGCACAAAGAACTCCAGCAAGAAAGAAGAAATTTGGTGAGGCTGAAGCTTCTGAAGATATTGGAGATAAAGTTAAAGAGGCGGTCAAAAAAATTAATGATAATGCTACTTTGGGATTTGTTTCGGATGTATCAATTAACAAAACCGGCAAATCAGTTGATATTAAAGTTGAGGCCAGAATGCCGGAAGAATATAAAGGCATGGAGCCAACCAGAATGCAGACTGCGGAGTTAAATAAAGCGCGAGAATTATTGGTGAATCAAACCGCCACTAGAGATAAACAAGCAAAGCCAGAACATAAAGATATGGGGATTTTTACACATCTTATTATGGAACGAGAAGAAGCAGAGAAAAAAAGACAGCAAGAAGGAAACAAAGGGCAAGGCGGACAATCACTCTGATAGTTTTAAGGTGGTGTATTCGTAATTGTTACGACAATGACAGTCTTAGCTTTTAGATTAGCTCTTCTCCGAAAACGCGCTGATAAAATTCTGCAATCACCATTTTTTCATCATCAATCACTTTGTTTAAGAAGCTCAGAGTGAAAGCGGTTTTCACTGATCCAAAGATTTCGATATTTCTTCCCCAAGAAATCAAAGTACGCAGTGAAATCAAAGTTGAAATATCACCATTTTTAAAGGCTTCACGCGACAGATTGGCAAGTCTTACCATCATTTTCGCAGTTGTTTGATGTAATTTGGAATTTAAGTGCGGCAGTTTTTTTAACAAAATTGCCAGCTCTTGTTCGTCGCTCAAGTAATTCAAAGCGGCGACAATGTTCCAGCGATCCATTTGCGCTTGGTTAATCAAATTTGTCCCGTGATAAATTCCTAAATCATCTCCGGCACCAAGAGTGTTGGAAGTTGCGAACAGGCGGAAATTTTTGTGTGGCGTGATAATTTCATTTTCTTCGAGCAAGGCGAATTTACCTTCTTCTTCGAGCAAACGTTGAATTACAAAAGAGACGTCGGTTTTAATCGCATCATATTCGTCTAAAACCAAAGCCATGCCGTTCTTGAGCGCGAAAGGAATTATACCTTCCTGAAATTCGGTAATTTGCTTGTCATTTTTTAATTTGATCACGTCTTTTCCGACCAAATCTAAACGAGTGATTTGTGAATCGAAGTTAACGCGCAAACAAGGCCAATTAAGGCGTGCAGCGATTTGTTCGATATGGGTTGATTTTCCAGTCCCATGCATTCCTTGAATCAAAACGCGGCTGTTAAAAGCAAATCCAGCTAAAATTGCTAAAGTAGTTTTGGGATCGAAAAGATAATTTTCATCAATTGCTGGAACAAATTCTGATTTTTCCGCAAAGGCTTTTACTTCAAAGTCGCAAGCTACTCCGAAAACTTTCTTGGTATCGATCTTTTTATTACTCATTAGCTTATTTATTTTTTTGGTTTGTGTAATTTTTTCGAGAAGGTTTTTTCTTTTTTATCGGCAAACGGATTTTCGCTCTTCTTCAATACCAAACGGATTGGCGTTAAGGTTAAGTTAAAATATTCACGTAGTGAATTAATTAAATAACGCTCATACGCACCTTCCAAAGGTTTGATATGGTTGGTAAAAACAGCAATTGTTGGGGGACGTTTTTTGATTTGCGTCGCGTATTTCAATTTGATTGGCTTGCCTTTGAAAAGTTTCGGTGCGTGCTTTGATTCAGCATATTTTAACCAATCTTGTAGCTTGCTGGTCTGAATATAAGTTTGCCATTCTTCGTAAGTTTTAAGTGCGAAATCTAAACTTTTTTCAACATTGTAGCCAGTTTTGGCTGATACGCCAACAATCGCGGCGCCATCAAGACTTGGTAATACTGACTGAATTTGTTTGCGCGCTTCACGCAAGAAAACTTCTTTATCTCCCGGAACCGAATCGATTTTGTTAATCGCAAAAACCAATCCGCGTCCTTCTTTTAAAACTTCTCCCGCCAAAGCAGCGTCTTGATGATCGAGTAAAGAATTGCAATCAATCAACAGAATTACGATTTGAGCGAAGCGAATGGCTCTAAAGCTATCAATGGTAGAGAGCTTTTCTAATTTTTGCGTAACGTTGGCTTTTTTTCTGATTCCAGCGGTGTCGATAAAACGAATTTTTTGACCTTTATATTCGTGATCAATCGCAATGGCATCGCGCGTAATTCCGGCTTCAGGGCCGGTAATCAAACGATCTTGTCCTAAAATTTTATTCAAGAAAGTTGATTTTCCAGCATTGGGACGACCGACAATGGCAATTTGTAAATCAGATTTTTCATCTTCAAATCCTGAATCAACACCATCGAAATTTTTCTCATATTCTTCGATTTCCGGTGCGATTTTTTCGTAAAGATCACCAAATCCTAATTTGTGTTCCGCCGAGATTGCTGTTGGTTTGCCAAATCCTAATTTGTAATATTCGCTGCCAAAAACTTCTTCGTTCAAATTTTCACATTTGTTGGCGAGTAAGATGGTTTTTTTATCTAATTTTTTCAGCCATTGAGCGAAGTAAAAATCTTTATTGGTCACGCCTTCTTTACCATCAACTACGAACAAACATAAATCAGCGTCAGCAACGGCAGCTTCGGTTTGTTCCATCATGCGTTTTTCTAAAGAACGATCGGTGATTTGATTTTCCAAACCTGCGGTGTCGATTACAACAAACTCAAGTGGTCCAAGCTTTCCACGAGATTCTTTGCGGTCACGCGTAACGCCAGGAGTATCATCAGTGATGGCGATAGATTTTCCAACTAGCTTATTGAAAAGCGTTGATTTTCCAACATTTGGGCGGCCGATAATGGCGATTTTAAACATGTATTAATCCTTAATTTAAGATGTCTTGTACTGCTTTGACGATGTTTTTTTGGCGCATAAAATGTTCGCCAATCAAAAAGCAATTGATGCCAGCTTCACGCAATAACTCAACGTCTAAAGTATCTTTGATGCCGCTTTCCGAAACCAAAACGTAATCATCGGAAACTTGTTCGCACAATAAAAGTGAGGTTTGAATATCAACTTTCAGCGTTTTTAAATCGCGATTATTGATGCCCAAAAGTTTGCTTTTTAGTTTAGAGGCGCGTTGCAATTCTTCCTCGTTATGAACTTCGATGAGTACAGATAATCCGGCGTCAAAAGCACATTGCTCTAACTCAGCCAACTTGGCATCATCAAGCATGGCAACAATTAGCAGAATACAATCAGCGCCCAGCATTTTAGCTTCGTAAATTTGATAAGTATCGACGATAAAATCTTTGCGCAAAATTGGTAGCAGTGAAATCGCACGAACTTCTTCTAAATATTTGCCGCTGCCTTGGAAATATTTTTCGTCAGTCAAAATTGAAAGGCAGGTCGCACCTCCAGTTTCATAGTCTTGAGCGATTTTGATGTGATCGAAATCCTCGCGAATCAAGCCATGTGAAGGTGAAGCCTTCTTGATTTCGCAGATCAAAGCAATTTCGCTGCGAAAGCTTTTAACTTTTAGCGCGCCAAAAAAATCTCGAGGTTTCTCAAGGCATTTGGTGCGAGCGCAAATATCTTGAACCGACAATTCTTTCTTGCGATTACGCACTTCGACCAGCTTATGCTGATAGATTTCTTCAAGGATATTTTTCATGGAAGTTAAATTGAGGTTGGCTTATTTTGCTAGCTTGTGAGGCTAGTTTTCAAAAATCCAATTTCAAATCTTTATGACAAATTTTTCAGTTGGCAAATTTCCAGCAACTCGTTTGAGAAGAAATCGTCAAGCGCCGTGGATTCGCAATTTGACTGCGCAAACCATCTTGACGCCGCATGATTTAATTTTGCCGATGTTTGTAATTGAAGGCAAAAAAAAGGAAGAAAAAGTCGCCAGTCTGCCTGATGTGTCGCGCTTTTCAATTGATGGAATCGTTAAAAAAGCCAAAGAGGCGCAAAAGCTTGGTATTCCTGCTTTGATGCTGTTTCCAGTGATCGATCAAAAACTGAAAGATAATGGCGGAAAAGAGGCAAAAAATTCGAAAAATTTAATGTGTAGAACAATCAAAGCGATTAAAGATGCGGTACCAGAAATCGGCGTAATTACTGATGTGGCGCTTGATCCTTACACGTCTCACGGACATGACGGAATTGTCAATAAACAAGGTGAAATTGAAAATGATGCTACAATTGAAATTCTTTGCCAGCAAGCTTTGGCACAAGCTGCGGCAGGATGCGACATCGTTTCACCTTCAGATATGATGGATGGCAGAATCTCGGTGATTCGTGATGCTTTGGACGATCAAGGATTTATCAATGTTGGTTTGACTTCCTATGCTGCGAAATATGCTTCTAGTTTTTACGGCCCTTTCCGTGATGCAGTCGGATCTGCTAATAATTTGAAGAAAGCTGACAAAAAAACTTACCAAATGGATTTTAGAAATTCTGATGAAGCCATGCGCGAAATCCAAATGGACGTTGAAGAAGGTGCAGATATGATTATTGTTAAACCTGGTATGCCTTACCTAGACATAGTTTCTCGCGCTTCGCAAAATTTCAAATTACCAATAATTTCCTATCAAGTTAGTGGTGAATATGCCATGCTAAAACATGCGGCTAAACAGGGTGCATTTGATTTTGATACGGCGTTTTTGGAAAGTTTGACGTGTTTTAAAAGAGCTGGAGCTTCAGCTGTGATAAGCTATGGTGCGATTGAAGCGGCGAAGAAATTGTAAATATTACTATTACCTGCTGTGCTGCTGGTTGAAAGTAAAATTACATTTTTTTGGCGATGCGTAATCCCAAAATTAAACTCGCTAAGCTTACAAAATAAACGATCAACTGCATGCCACTTGGTTGGTCGATGTAACCAAAAAACATATTCAAAAGTTTTCCCAACACACTTTGCTGTGATAAAATTTCTGAAGCGTCAAAAGCAGGATTAGCTAGAGCGGGCAAGATTCCAGCGTTAGTCCAAAATCCAATTCCTTGTGCAGCAATTCCGGCGCATAAAAACACTAAAAGCCAAGTTGTGACGATGAAAAAATATTTTCCGAAAGCTTTAACGATTCCGAAATAAAGTGCTAAACCCGCAGCTGAACCCAGAGCGATGCCAACAATAAGTCCGAAAATAATCTCATTTAATGAAGTGCCAGAAACAAAATAGCTATAAGTGAAAAGCACGATTTCAGCACTCTCGCGAAGTACCGATAAAAACACTACAACCGCTAAAACATAGAGTGGTTTTTTGCCTTCGCGCACGGAGTTACTTAATCTTTTAAGTTCACCTGAAATTGATTTAGCGTGCTTTTGCATCCACAAAACTGTCCAGCCAATCATAAAAGCGGCCGAGATTAAAATGAGTCCGTTAAAAAATTCCTGACCCATACCATCAAGAGTTTCAGAAATTCGATCGGTAAAAAATGCTAAAATTAAAGAGGCGATAATCCCAAAAGATAAACCGCCGATCAGCCATTTAGTACGACCATTAATTTCTTTGGTGGCGGCAGTTAAAATTCCTAAGATCAAAGAAATTTCTAAGATTTCACGGAAAACTACGATTGCGATTTGCAGCATTTTTAAGTAAAATTAATTGATAATGAAAATCAAAATAGAGCAAAAATATTTGTGAGCAAGGCCTTATCCATTTATATCCATTATCCATTCTGCAAATCGAAATGTCCGTATTGTGACTTTAATTCACATGTGCGCGAGGGGGTTGATCATCAAAAATTTTTGCAAGCCTATGAACGTGAATTGGAATTTTTTGCCCAAAAAATTGGTCAGCGTAAAGTTGTAACGATCTTTTTTGGTGGAGGTACGCCATCGCTGATGCCGGAATTTCTGGTGGCAGGAATTCTGCAAAAAATATCTCAGCTTTGGCAAATTGATGAAAATTGTGAGATCACTTTAGAAGCAAATCCAACATCATCAGAAAGCTTGAAATTCAAGGCTTTGCGCACAATCGGCGTAAATCGTTTGTCGATGGGAATTCAGGCTTTAAATGATTCTGATTTAAAGTTTTTGGGTCGCGAACATTCAAGCTCTGAGGCGATCAAAACTATCGAATTGGCAGCAAAAATTTTCGATAATTTTTCTTTCGATTTAATTTATGCAAGGCCAGATCAAACCCTAGAAGCTTGGAAAGAAGAGCTTTTACGGGCAATTAATTTTGGTACTAAACATTTGTCGCTTTATCAGCTGACGATTGAGAAAGGTACGAAATTTTACTCACAATTTGCTCGTAAAGAGTTTGTAATGCCCGATGAAAATTTGAGCGCAGAATTTTACGAGATAACCAACCAAATCACCTCAGATGCTGGTTTGGAGCTTTACGAAATTTCTAACTACGCGCGCAAAAATTTCGAGTGCCAACATAATTTAGTTTATTGGCAAGGTGGCGATTATTTGGGAATTGGCGCTGGTGCCCATTCAAGAATTTATTTGGAAGGTGAGGCTAAGAGATCAGCAATTACAATGCTTCACGAACCTTTGATGTGGTTAAGGAAAGTTGAAGAATCTGGTGCGGGCATTCAAAAACTTGAAAAAATCTCTGCGCAAGAATTGGTAGAAGAACTGATTCTAATGGGCTTGCGATTACGAGATGGGGTTGAAGATGAAATTTTCATCCAGCATTTCGGTAAAAAACTGAACGAAATTTTAAATTTTAAAAATTTGCAAAAGCTTGAGAATCAGGGGCTGATTAAGATCGCGCAAAGTAGTATAAAAATTCCCGATCAATCAAGATTACTAACTAATTCGATTATTGAGAAAGTTTGTCAGGAAATTATTTTTTGAAAAATTTGTAAAAACAGCACGCCAAAATCCCGCAGATTCCAATAATGATCGACATTGAGAAAATACCGCCGTCATGCAATTCGCTGATTAAAAATGACATACCAGTTGCGAAGCTAAATTGAATGGTTCCAAGCAATGCGGAAGCTGATCCGCTGTGCTGCGATTGATTTGATAAAGCTAGAGCTGAAGTGTTGGGAATAATTGCACCGATGCTGGCGATAAAGATAAAAAGTGTGATAGTGAATGGCCAAAAAGAGGGATGTAATGTGCCAATAATAATTAAAGCGATGCCAGCAAACACAGGGATAAAAAGCACTTTTCCGAGCATTTTATCGAGAGGAATTTTGCGCAAGAAATAGGCATTAATTTGTGACATGGCGATAAAGCCAATCGAGTTGAAAGCAAAAACTAGACTATATCTTTTGGCGGATAATCCGAAAAATTCTAAGTAGGCAAAAGGTGATGCAGTGATGTAAGCGAAGAGCCCAGACATAATTATTGAGCTACATAAAGCTGACACCAAAAAAGTACGATCTTGTAAAATTGCCCAATATTTTTTTAGCGCATGGGAAATTTTTTCTTCAGAATTTGGTACATTAGTTTGTGGAATAGCTAGGTAAGAAACTATAAGACAAAAAATGCCAAAAATTGTTAGGAAAACAAAAATCGCTTTCCAGCCGAAAGCAGCTAAAATAAAGCTGCCAAACATTGGGGCTAAGATCGGTGCTAATCCCATCACTAACATTAAATGAGAAAAAACTCGTGCTGATTCTTGTGGCGAAAAAATGTCGCGTACAATTGCTCGAGGCGCGATAATTCCAATACAAGCACCCATCGCTTGAAAAAAACGGAAGAAAATTAATTCGTGGATATTGTGAGCAAAACAGCAAGCAATTGTGGAAATAACAAAAAGAGAAAGTCCGAAATAAAGCGGTAATTTTTTGCCGTAGCGATCAATTACGGGGCCGTATAATAGTTGGCTAAAAGCTAATCCGATGAAGTAACTTGTCAGTGAAAGTTGCACCAAACTTTCTGGTGCGGTCAGGCTTTTCGAGATTGCCGAAAATGCTGGCAAATACATGTCGATTGTTAAGGGCCCGATGGCGGTAACGCTGCCTAAAATCAAAATCAGAAATACTAATTTCTTCTTACTATCGACCAAATGCTGGTGATTTTTCATAAATTTAAGGGAAAAATTTTAAACCGATAATGCCGCCAATAATCATCATTAAAAAAATCGCGCTGAGGAAAGTTAAACTCTCGCCAAAAAATATTGCGCCAACTATAACCGATCCAACGGCGCCAATTCCAGTCCAAATTGGATAAGCAATGCCGATCGGAATTATTTTAACCGACAACGCAAGCAATAACATGCTGGCGGCTAAGGTAGTAACAAATAAAATCGTTGGTAAAATTTTACTAAAACCCTCGGATTGTTTGAGAAAATAAGCCCAAAAAATTTCAAAAATTCCGGCAGCAATAAGGGAAAACCAGGCAAGATTGGTCGACATCGCTTTAATTGTTTGATTAAGTTTATTGCTTGAGTGAATTTGTGCCAAGTGCGATTTTGATATAATTACGTAAATTATAAAAATGAAAAATTTTCTGCTTCTGCTATTTCTTTTGTTGAATGTTTCCTGTGTGGGATTTGAGAATTTTGGATGTATGAGTCCTTCTGAATATGAAAGAAATACAGCGCAATCTTACTATGATACATTCGGAACTTCTGTCGTTTCTGATAAAGTCCATAATAGAGTTAAAAAGAAGTTCTCCTGCCAATATCGTTCGGGCGATAAAATCTATGCCTATGAAACATTTTGGGATACTAAATATATTTTAGTACGACATGGTGCGGCTGTCACTTATGTTGAAGGCAAGTAATAAATTTAATAAAAAATAATTGCAGTTTTCTAATCAGCTGTGTTTGATGCGCCGCACAAAATTGCTGTGAATTTTTCATTGGGGGCTATAGCGCAGTTGGTAGCGCGCTTGCATGGCATGCAAGAGGTCACGAGTTCGACTCTCGTTAGCTCCACCATACTCTGTGAAGCCCAGAGCCATAAGGATTCAGACCCCATTATAAATTTTGACCAAAGGGGAGTCGAACTGTCCCCAAGATGCTCTCTACACACTCTAGCACTGATCCCATAGGTTGCACTAAAAAGTTCGCAACATCTTGCTTAGGGAAACAACCCTACTTGCGAACTTTTTGATCAACTGAGATGCCAAAATATTTGGGAATTTTTCTTTAAGGTAGCTCTGTAAAGCCTTGATTTCACTGATCAAAACGAAGTGCAGCCTAAATGGAGATTTGGAGAAATTTTCTTAAAAAGATTAACAAGTTGCCCACAATAATAGGGAAAGTAATATATCTTACCCACCAAATTTCATGCCAAACTCTGGCAGATTTTTTATAAATTTTTTCTTGTTTCAGCCAACCTTTGTAAGCATTGGTGACTTTTGCAGAAAGCGCAGAATCTACCTTAACTCTCTCATCTTCGAAAATTTTTCTTATACCATCTTTTTGTAACCATGGCTTAATCAGGTAGTGATTCTCAAGCTCATCCCATTCAAAAGATTTGTAGTTCTTAATTTTTTCTGCAGCGACATCGACTAATTTTTTTAGAGATAAATTTTCGTTTGCAGCATACTCGATAGCATATTTCAGTATAGAATCAGAAACGGTAATTATGTTAGAGATCGTCATATCAAGATTTTCTTTTACAAACCCTCCTGAGTGAACAGTTCCAGATGCGGCTGATTTGGCTATAAAACCTTTCCGATTCGCAGTTAATATCTCCTTTGATTGCGCAACTATTTGATCAAGCTGTGTAATAAAAACTGTATCGAGCCTTTTCTTCATGACGAGCGAGATGTTTGTTAAAAAACTGCAAGTTAGTAATAACATAATTGCATAAAGATACTTGAAATACAAGTAATGATATTCATAGTTGCAGAAAACTCATTTAAAATAAACTATGAATATCAGTAATTTCAAATCCGGAAAGTTAGCCCAGCGCTACCAGTATAAAAGCTTTGAACCTTCTTTGGTAAATACGAGTTGGTTGATTGACGATGCGCAACTGCAGCTTCTGCTTAGTCAGGCAGACATTAAACTTGGCGAATTGAATGCTTTCTCACAGCTGATTCCTGATGTCGATTTCTTTATCAAGATGCACATTTTGAAGGAGGGTACTAAGAGTAGTCGTATTGAAGGAACTCAGACTAACATTGATGATGCGGTGCAAAAGGAAGAATATATCGAGCCAGAAAAGAGGGATGATTGGCAAGAGGTTCACAACTATGTTCACGCTATGAACCAATCAATTAAAGCTTTAGACAAACTTCCACTAAGCAATCGCTTGCTTAAGCAAGCACACAAAACTCTTTTGCAGGGCGTGAGAGGTGAACGTAAAACTCCGGGAGATTTCCGCAAAAGTCAGAATTGGATTGGTGGAGCTAGTCTCCGAGATGCTGTGTTTATTCCTCCACATCAAGAGTCGGTAGAAGATTTAATGGCTGATCTCGAAAAGTTTTTGCACAATGACAATTCATCAATTCCGCATCTTATCAAGATCGGTATTGCTCATTATCAGTTTGAAACCATTCACCCATTTCTTGATGGTAATGGGAGAATTGGGCGCTTGTTGATTACGCTTTACCTGGTTAGCAGTGAGCTTCTGCACAAACCTACGTTGTATCTGTCAGATTTTTTTGAAAAAAATAAGGCACTCTATTACGACAATCTAACTCGTGCTAGAACCCATGATGATTTAACGCAGTGGCTTAAATTTTTCCTCGAAGGCGTGCGTTCAACTTCCGAAAGCTCGATTCAAACCTTCAAAAATATCATCAAATTGAGAAGTGAAGTCGAAGGAAAAATTCTAAAACTTGGTAAGAAACAAGCGTTGGCGATGGAATTTTTACAACATCTCTATGGCAATCCAACTGTTGATAGCACTGATGTAGTTAAGGTTTTAAAAATAAATCTCTCAACCGCTTTGAGACTTGTTGATGACTTCATCAAGCTAAAAATTCTGGTCGAAATCACCGGACAAAAGCGCAATCGCATCTTCGCTTTCGAGCCTTATATTAAGTTGTTTAGGTAGGTCTTTTATGTCAGATTTAAATTTTACAGAAAAGCAGAAGTTGGAAAAAATCTTTGATATGTCGTCAGGATTTGTTTTGGATTTTTCCAATTGGAAGTTTCGGGAATTTGTTTTGGATAGCGTGGGAGTTGGTATTTATGACGACAAATATGCAATAAATGGCGACTCTAAAGCTAGGCGCCTGAGAGCATTCTGGCAACTAGAGCCTAACCATTTAGTTGGAAAGATAACAAAAGATCTATTCAACTACGCATCGGAAATAAAGAGCGATATTATCAACCAGACTCTTTTTACAAATTGCATGGAAATAGCGAATCGCTTGCTTCAATCAGCGTCGTTAGAAGTTGATTTGGGTTCGGAAAAAGAATTTCATGTTTTAGCGTAATCCATCAAAGAATCCGTTAATAAAAATGCTCCAGAGGCTGGTCTTGATAGACTTCATACATATGCCACAAAATTTATAAGGAGTGTTTGTAGTAAAAGAGGGATAGATGCGGGATCTCCACCCAAGAGTTTGGACAGCTTGTTCGGAGAATATAAAAATCTTTTGATGCAAAGCGGAGAGGTAAAATCCAAGACAACGGGAGAAATTTTAAAATCAGCGGGATCGGTTTTTAAATTTTTCAACAATACGAGGAACAACGAGAGTTTTGCTCATGACAATCAAATTCTGAACAAAGACGAGAGCCTACTAATTCTAAAACATATTACAGCAACGCTTGCTTTCATAAGGATAATTGAAAGCAGAAGGGTTGAAAATTTTAAGATTGAAAAAGACTTCCCAGATAAATTGCGTTCTAAAATTCTTGTCTCGGACGTTGTAAAGAAAAAGGTTCAGCTAAGACAGCGCAATCAGGAATTTCTAGGGCTTTGCCCATTTCATAATGAAAAGTCTCCCTCGTTTATCGTTAATGATCAAAGGGGTTTTTATCATTGCTTTGGGTGCGCCGCTCACGGTGACGTGATACAGTTTTTGATGAAGAGTGAAGAATTGGAGTACAAAAGTGCCATCATAAAGTTGATGGAGGATTTTAATATCCCCCTCTAGTTATCCGTGATTGTTTCTTGGCAATCTTTCTGAACGGGCTGCACTTTTTAAAGTTCGCAATCAGGGACGTCTGGACCACCAAACTTATCCCAATTTCTTATCACCCTAAGAAATGCAATATACCCGTATCCTAAAATCCATCCTAAACTCACACTAATTAGGCATCGGATACAGCTCGCATCTCAAACAAAAATTAAGTGCAAAAAGTTGTTTAGACTTTTGGAAGAGTTTTTAATTATCTTTCGATAATCGATTGAACTTAATCATAAAATCTAAATGAGCTTTTCTCAGCTAAGTAAAGAATGCCGCTTGCGTTTGCTCAAAATGCATTTTGAGAGCGGAGTTGGTCATATTGGTGGTAATTTATCTGCTTTAGATGCGATGCTTTTTTTGCATCATTTTGTCATGCAAAAAGATGATCAATTTATTCTTTCCAAAGGTCACTCAGCTGGTGCACTTTACATTACGCTTTGGAGTTTGGGAAAGATTTCTGACGATCAGCTTAAAACTTTTCACAAAGACAATACCAAGCTTGCTGGTCATCCTCCCGTCAATTCTTTCGCAGAAATTCCGTTCGCGACAGGAAGTCTTGGACATGGTCTAGGGCTTGCTTGCGGTATTGCGATGGGAAATAAATTGCAGAATCGTGAAGACCAGATTTTTTGTTTAACTTCTGATGGTGAGTGGCAGGAAGGCAGTAATTTTGAAGCGTTGATTTTTCTTCATCATCAACAATTAAAAAACATTAAAGTAGTCGTTGATTGCAATGGCTTGCAAGGGTTTGGAAGTACCAATGACGTGGCTTCGCTTAATTTAGAAAAACTGCACAAAATTTTTTCCGCCTTTGATCTCGATGTTTTTGAAATTGATGGTCATAACGAAAATGATCTAAAAAAACTGGCGCAAAAATCATCACGTCCACAAATTTTCTTGATGAATACGATAAAAGGTAAGGGCATTTCATTCATGGAAAGTCGCATGGAGTGGCACTATTTACCGCTTAACGAAGAGTTATACAACACGGCAAAAAAGGAGATCGAAAATTTATGAGAGACGTTTTTTGTGCTGAAATGTTACAAGCTTTTGAAAAAGAAAAGTTTGTTTTTTTAACTGGCGATCTTGGATTTAAAGCGCTCGAGCCCTTGCAAAATAAGATGGGTGATCACTTCATCAATGTTGGAATTTCTGAACAAAATATGATTTCAGTTGCAGCCGGAATTGCTAAAACTGGCTTGCAAGTTTTTTGCTACAGCATTGCGCCATTTGCTTTTGCGCGACCTTTTGAGCAAATCAGAAATGATGTCTGTTTGCATAATTTACCAGTAACAATTGTTGGAAATGGTGGGGGATACGGTTACGGGGTAATGGGCGCAACTCATCATGCAATTGAAGATTATGGTGCGATGCTGACATTGCAGAATATGCACGCTTTTGTGCCGGCCTTCGATTCTGATGTCGGCGCAATGATTCGCGAAATAACAAAAACCAAACGGCCAAGCTATTTACGTTTGGGTTACGCCAAAAATTGTGGTGAAATTCCTTACGCCCCGTGGCGTAAAATTTTGAGTGGAAAAAAAGGTGTAGCAATTTTTTGTGGCGCGATTGCAAGCGACTTACTTTTAGAGTTTAAAAATGTTGATGAAGAGAATCGTCCGTCAATTTGGTTAGTCTGCGAGCTTGCTAAAAAGTTTGAATTACCAGCGCAATTAGTTGTAGAAATCAAAAACCAGAAACTCTGTATTTTAGAAGAACATGTGGAGCAAGGTAGTGTTGGTCAGATGATTTCTGTGCAAATTTTATCTAGAAATATTGTTGTAAAATCTTTTTCTCATCTGCACGCTCAAGGATATGTTTCTGGTTTATATGGTTCTCAACAGTTTCATCGCTCTGAATCGGGTTTAACTAAGGAAAATTTATTAAAATTTTCAGTGGAAAAAAATTAGTTTTTTGGGACAAAAATTATTTATGAAGCATTTACATAAAAGACATCGACTAATTAGAGGCTTTTCGATGATCGAGTTGTCGATCGTTATTTTGACTATTGGTATTTTGATTTCAGGAATTTTGGCTTCGAACGCGATTATTAAGAAGTTTCGTATTCAAACGGCTCAGACGCTGACGATTTCATCACCGGTGCAGGGTATTCCGGATTCAGTTTTATGGTTGGAGAGTAGTTTGGATAAGAGTTTCAAAGAGTCGGAGAGTTCTGATACTA
>CAYUHG010000011.1:0-61317 GCA_964444545.1 uncultured Rhizobium sp. | reverse complement strand
ACCCTTCGTATTACCGCGGCTGCTGGCACGAAGTTTGCCGGTGCTTTTTCTGTGGATACCGTCATTATCTTCTCCACTAAAAGGGCTTTACAATCCGAAGACCTTCATCACCCACGCGGTATTGCTGGATCAGGCTTTCGCCCATTGTCCAATATTCCCCACTGCTGCCTCCCGTAGGAGTCTGGACCGTGTCTCAGTTCCAGTGTGGCTGATCATCCTCTCAGACCAGCTACGGATCATTGCCTTGGTAGGCCATTACCCTACCAACTAGCTAATCCGGCAGAGGCTCATCTAACAGCGATAAATCTTTCCCCCGAAGGGTAATATATGGCATTAGCTTTGGTTTCCCAAAGTTATTCCTTACTGCTAGGTAGATTCCTCTGTATTACTCACCCGTTTGCCACTGATGTATTGCTACACCCGTTCGACTTGCATGTGTTAAGCATACCGCCAGCGTTCGTTCTGAGCCAGAATCAAACTCTCAAGTTGAGAATTTAATTATAGCTTGAATCTCTCTAAACTCTAAAAGAGTAATAAAGAGATAGCTCAAATGTATAACATCACAGAGCTATCGCCTTTATTTTTCTCTCTTTTGCTTTTTTTACAAAAAGCATAAAAACGTGATTATTTACGATTTAAAACAACGATAATTTTATCTGAATTTTACAACAACTGCCGGCTCGTTTTAATTAGCGGGAGTGACATCGAATAAAGACTAAATTGATTCTTCGGTTTCGAAGAGGGCGAGCAACTTAATCTCCCCTTTCTACAATGTCAAGCAACTATTATTAAATTATTTTAATATTTTTTTGAATCTTGCACGAAACGAACAAACAAGAGCCTCGGAGCAATGGAAGAAGTTTTGATTTTTGCCTCTAAGTCAAAAAGTTTCTGCAAATTTTTTGTTAAAAAATTCAAAGAAAGTGCTTTTAAATTTTTACGAAACTCAATTTCAGTTTTAAAAAACAATTTCTGCGCCTTCACGGTCTCTTCAAAATCAAGGCCTGCGAACTCTATATCACATTTTGCATTATAAAGTTTTTGCAAATAATTCGCTACAAATCTTATCAGAGTTATAGGTTCAAATCCATATTTGAAGAGCTTTTCCGCTTGATTTAGAGCTATATCAAATTTTTGCGCAACAAAACTTTCGATGAATTCATTTACAGATATCTCTTCTTCAAAACCACTGATTTTACTGATCAAATCGACTGTTAGATTTTTTTCTTCACCTAAAAAAATCATTATTTTTTCTAACTCTGATAGAATAATTTGACGATTCTTTCCAAATTTTCCGACCAACATTTCAACAACTTGCAAGCTTGATTTTACTTGTCTCTTAGCCAATTCATCAGAAATAAATTTTTTAATTACACGCTCATCATCTTCATAACATGCAATCGCTGCAAAATTAAAATTTTCTTCAGACAATTTGCGTAGGACTGATGATTTATCTAGGTCGCCACCTTGTATCAAAATAAAATTGTCACTCTTTTTATAATATTCTTTGTCTTCAAACAATATCTTCAAAGCGTTGCCACAAGCAACATCACAGTCTTTTATTAAAATTAATTTTCGTCCTCCCAACATTGACATCGAGAAAAATTCATCAGCTAAAATTCCTTTATCTTCGCTTAATCTCTCTTTCCCCAAATGAGAAACCAAAAATGGATCTGATAAATCTGGCGCAATTTTTTTAGCAATTAAATCAAAGCGATAATTAACAACAGAAGTTTCTGGCCCAAAAACCAAACATCCGGAAATTTTCGCTTCGGCAATTTTCTGAATATAAGAATCAATTTGAGCGTTCACGATTTTCATTTTGTTTTTCTGAAATTTTTTAAATCGAATAATTTGTAGTCGAAGAAATCTGATTTAGCTAAAAAATTTTCACAAAATAAAAATCAGAAATTTCACCAAAATCATTAAGTGATAACTTTTTTCATTTTTGATATTGACTATCATTTTCGTCAAACTTACTTTGCGCGCCCTGATTTTAATTTCTGAAAATAATTATCAAACTCATGTTTGCCGCAACTCATCAAAATTCACATTTGATTGCTTTCGTTTCAGCAGCGCTTGTTCACGCTTCTATTGCAGCTTGGACTATTCTTCCTTCAGATCCAATCGTAATAAATCAACAAGTAATTCAAATTAGTTTTGTCGCACCAAAAGGTTCTGACAAAAAAACTGAACAAGCATCACACAAAAAAATCGCTGTAAATATTGACCGCGAAAATGCCATCAAACAAAAACAAAATGATAAAGTTGAGAAAGTCGAAAGCAAAGCTGAGAAAAATCAATTAGCCGGAAAACAAACTTCTGGTCGTGAAGATCCAAATGCAAACGCAACAAAAGCCGCTGAAAGCGACCCGATTTTCAATGCTAATTATTTAAACAATCCAGCTCCTTATTATCCCCTAGCTGCAAAACGCAAAGGCATTCAAGGAAAAGTACTTCTTAATGTTGCGGTAAAAACTGATGGAACTCCAGCAACAGTTGAGATTTCACGATCAAGCGGATCAAGCGCTTTAGATGAAGCCGCTCTTGATGCGGTGAAACAATGGAAATTTGTTCCAGCGCGTCGTGGCGGTCAATTTGTTCAAGCCAACGTTATCGTTCCCGTCGAATTTAAAATTATATAGTTATGAATTTTTCTCACGTTTTCTCTCAAGGTAATCCTGTTCTTATTGCCGTTTTTTTGTTGCTTGTCGCAATGTCTTTTGCCAGCTGGTATATTATTTTCTGGAAAACAATGAGAATACGTCGTGAACAACGAGCTTTCGCAAAATTCTCTGTGGATCACGCCAACATCAAGAATTGGCCAGCACGCAAAACTTTTGAAAATGTCGAGGGCAGCGTCAATTATTTGATCGATGAAGTCAGAAAATTAGAAACAATTTTACCACAATACCAATCTCACGAAGCCAAAACCGAAATCTTAACTATGCATTTATTGCAAGCTTTGGATGAAGTTCGCATCAATCTAGACAAAGGTTTGACTGTTCTAGCTTCAATCGGATCTTCTGCTCCTTTTATCGGATTATTTGGTACAGTTTGGGGAATTTATAATGCGCTTCAAGGCATTGCTTCTCAAGGAAATGCCGGAATCTCAGTTGTTGCAGGTCCAATGGGTGAAGCCTTGATCGCAACAGCAATCGGCCTTTTCGCCGCAATTCCAGCAGTGCTTGCTTACAACACTTTTGTACGTCTTAACCGTCTTTTAGTACAAAATTTACGTCACGTTGCCGAGCAAATGACCGTCTATTTATCTAACGAAACTCAAAAGAACTAAACTATGCAAAGTCCTTTTGAACGCGAAGAATTACAAGCGCCGCTATCGGAAATTAATATGACTCCGCTAGTTGACGTAATGTTAGTTTTGCTAGTGATATTTTTAGTCACCGCACCAATGCTCAACAGCAATATCAAGCTCAATTTGCCAGCAGAAAGTGCAGCACAAATTAGCGAAGAAAAAACCATTACAATTTCGGTAAGCCGCGCCGGCGAATATTTCGTCGATGATAAATTGGTTTCAGAAAATGAGCTGACGCAAAAATTAAGCGCCACAGCAAAAGAAAATCCCAAACAGCAAATTCACATTCGCGCTGATGTTGATGTGAATTATGGCAAAGTAAGTCATCTACTTGCACAGCTACAGCGTAACGGACTCTCTAACATCGGTTTTGTTACACAGCCACGTTAGAATCACACCAAAAACAAATTTTAGAAAGGATCAAAGTTTAAAATTTAAAAGGATCACAATTTAAATTTTTAAAAAAATGTTACAAAATCCTATTCCTTTAGCACAACCAGCAAAAAACAATTCTCTATCTCGACTTTTAAGCAGTACCGTAGTTGTAAGCGCATCTTTGATGCCAAACAATCTCTACGCAAAAGTAGCAGAGACTACAGAACTTCCTACCGTTTCAGTTGTCGAAAGCAATTCTGATGAACGCTACAACGCAACTGAAAGTTCTTACTATAAGTTAAACGGACCTTTGCTTAACACGCCAAAAACCGTTTCTACTGTTACTCGTCAATTGATGGACGACCAAGGCGTAACTACAGTTTCTGGCGCTTTGCGTAACGTTCCTGGCGTTTCTTTGGCGGCTGGTGAAGGCGGAAACCAAGGTGATAACTTAAACATTCGTGGCTTCTCAGCGCGTAACGACTTCTTCATCGATGGCATGCGCGACTTTGGTAACTATTTCCGCGATCCATTTAACTTGGAAAATATCGAAGTAATTCAGGGACCATCTTCAGCATTATTTGGTCGTGGATCGACTGGTGGCGCAGTTCAACAAAGCAGTAAACAAGCATTCTTAGGATCGAAAACTGAAGGCACTATGATGCTTGGCACTAACAAAACCACTCGCGCTACCGCTGACGTTAATACTAAAATTGGAGACAATTCAGCTTTCCGTTTGAACGCAATGGGTCACCGAAATGAAGTTTCTGAACGTGATGCAACTTTATATCGCCGTGCCGGTTTTGCGCCAAGCCTAGCTTTTGGTCTTGGAACTGATACTCGCCTAAATATCAGCCATTTGTACCAAGCTGAAGATAATATTCCTGACTACGGTATTCCCTTCTTTAAAGGCGAAGTAGTTGATACAAATCGTAATAACTTTTATGGCTTCAAAAATCACGATCATCTCAAAACTGACGTGAATATCTCCACCGTAAAATTTGAGCATGATTTGTCTGATAGCTCGACAATTCGTAACCAGACTAGATACGCCCGTTATTTCCGTGATGTGCAAGTTACCGAACCACAAATGAGCACTAGCGGCACAACAGTTACTCGCAGCATTAAGGCCAGAACTTCTGTTGAAACTTATTTGGGAAACCAAACTGATATTTCAAATAAATTTGAAACTTTCGGCCTGAAACATAACACAATTTTAGGCGTAGCTTTGGAAACCGAATCTTCCGAACCAAATTCTATAAGCTACAGCGGCGTATCATCAACAACCGCACAAGATCCAAATAACTCTGCTGATTTCAGCTACACTTCAAAAACTACCACAACCACCAAAACCAAACTTGATACCATGGCAGTTTACCTCGCCGATACCATCAAGATTAGTGATGCTTGGGAATTATCTCTCGGTAGCCGTTTTGATAAATTACAAACTAGCTACGATAGCTTTTCATCTGGCACTAGAACAATCTTATCACGCAACGACAACTTACTTAGTTACAATGGTGGTTTAGTTTATAAGCCAGCAGAAAATGGTAGTGTCTACATCAGCCATGGAACTTCTTTCAATCCATCCGCTGAATCACTATCACTTTCAACTTCTACGGCAAGCGTTGCTCCAGAAAAAAGTACAGTTTATGAAGTTGGTACCAAGTGGGATTTGTTTAAAAAACGCCTTTCGACTACTTTCGCTGTATTTCGAGCCGACAAAGATAACGTCCGTGAGAATACCGGTCTAACCAGCAACACACTTTCTGGAAGCCAGCGCGTTTACGGTTTCCAAACTCAAGTCACTGGTAAAATTACTGAAAAATTACAGTTGATTGCCGGCTACGCTTATTTGGATGGTCGCGTTACTAAATCACTAATCAACTCTGATTATGAAAATCGCGCACTTTCAAATACTCCTGAGCACAGCTTCAACTTGTTCGCTACCTACAAAGTAACTCAAAAATTTGAGATTGGTGGCGGCGGAAACTACATCTCTGAACGTTATGTTAATCCAACTTCAGCAGCAGATACTTTAACTGGTACTGTAAGAAAAGTTCCGGGTTATGTCGCCTTCAATGCGATGGCAAAATATCCGCTTAACAAAAACATCGATCTTCAACTCAACATTAACAACATCACCAACGAATACTATTTCGATCAACTACGTGGCAATAATGCCGCGGTTCCTGGTGAAGGACGTGTGGTGCTTCTTACAACCAAAGTTAAGTTCTAATTATGTTACTACACATTCCAGAAGTTTTGACTATCGATCAAGTAGATCAATTTCGTGAAATTTTAGACAAAGCAAATTGGGTTGATGGCAAGGTTACTGCCGGACATCAATCAGCTAAAGTTAAAGATAATTCGCAATTGCCGCAAAACTCCGAAGAAGCAAAACTTCTGGGAGATAGAATTTTGGCAGCACTTGAAAGCAACGCTACCTTCATTTCAGCAGCATTACCTCATAAAGTTTTTCCGCCACTTTTTAACAGCTATTCCGGCGGACAAAACTTCGGAACCCATATTGATAACTCAATTCGTCAAGTTCCAGGTACACCGTTTAAAATAAGAACCGACCTCTCCGCCACATTATTTCTTTCTGATCCTTTGGAATATGACGGCGGAGAGTTGGTGGTGGAGGATACATATGGCACTCACAAGGTAAAATTACCTAAAGGCCATATGATCCTCTATCCCGCAAGCAGCTTACACCATGTTACGCCCGTAACAAGAGGTGCAAGAGTTGCTTCTTTCTTTTGGATTCAAAGCATGGTACGCGATGACGCCAAAAGAACTTTGCTTTTTGATTTAGATAATTCAATCAGACTTCTAAATCTTGATGTGCCCAATCACGAATCGACAATTCACTTAACTGGGATCTATCATAATCTATTACGTCGCTGGGCGGAAATGTAATCGCAAGATTGCAAAAAAAACTCACGCGAATTCACACGTTCATTCCTAAAAGAATTATGAGAAAGATCCTAAAAAAAATTCACCTTTACCTCGCGCTTGCGCTTTTTATTCCTTTAGTTTTACAAGGTTTAACTGGCTCAATTATGGCATTTCGCGGCGAAATTTCTAACGCCATTTTGCATCACAAATTCGATTTGAGCGAAGGCTATTTCAGAAGCGAAGAAGAAATAATCGCAGCCGCATCAACCGCCGTTGATCCGGAATTAAATCCTGCACCTTTGCGAATGCCGGAAGAAAGAAATTTCGTTAAAGTTCGTTTCAATAAAAAAGGTGAAAGAAAGCCAGTTGCCGAAGTTGTGATTGATCCAGTTTCACTACAGGTTCTTGAAGTGAACGATCCAAGCAAAAATATTTTCCGCATCCTCAAAAAATTTCATGAAGATCTTTTTTTGAGTGAAATTGGCAAAAATATCGTCGGAATTTTTGGTATAGTGATGCTCTTTATGTGCGTCAGCGGACTTGTAATTTGGTGGCCAAAACAAGGCATGTTAAAACGCGCCCTCACCTTCAAATTTTCTGACAAAGGTAAAAAATTTCATCGCGATCTACACAGCGCCGTTGGTTTTTGGTTGTTGATTCCACTTACAGCTGTAAGCATTACTGGCATTTATCTGATTTATTTCAAAACCAAAGAAAGCAACAAACTTTGGCACTCAATTCACGATGGAACTGTTGCGGGAATTTACGGCGAAAGCCTGGCATTTGTGGTTGGATTATTGCCATTACTTTTCTCAATCACCGGAATTGCTTTGTGGTGGCTGAAGAAAAAATCAAAAATGCAAAAAGCTTCCTAATATATCCCCGCCGTCGGTTGAGCTTGTTGAAACCTCGCGAGGTTCTTGCTGCTAAACTTAGAGCAGAAAGAACCTCACGAGGTTTCAACAAGCTCAACCAGCAGCAGGTTTAGAAAAAACTTTTTAAAACTGTTCGTAATTCAAATTTGCCGCGTGGCTTTTGCGCTCTTATCAGAAGCCGCTCTTCATCATATTGCACCACTTCACATCCATAAAAATTCCGCGGCTTAATCTTAGAATTTTCGAGCAAATATTCGTAAAAACTTTTCAAATCTTTCAGTCGCGGTTTGTAATTTTTTCCACTCACTTCCATCGCCACTAACGACAAAATTTTCAGCGCAAATTTTTCATCTAATTTACACAATTTTTGATGATGAATTAAGAAAAATTCGTTAGCCTTAAATTCCAGTATTTGTGCCGCTTCAGAAAGCATCATCGAATCAAATAAATCACGCATTTTAGCAATTTCATCTGACGCATTTTTAATGCGTTTATGAATCAAATCTCGCTCGTCAAATTCGGAAAAAAAACGACGAATTTTATTGCGCAAAAATTTCTCATCCAAATTCGATTCATCTTCAAACCACTCAATTTTTTTGGTGCTTAAATATTTTTGCAGATCTGCTTTCTCGAAATTTAAAAGTGGTCGTACCAACTTGATTTTATTGACTTCAGAAACTTCTGCAATCGTCGACAAACCATCCAAACCACTTCCTCGAAACAAACGAATCAAAAAATTTTCCGCCACATCACCAATAATATGACCCAAAAATAAATGCGAAATTTTGTGTTTCTTGCAATAGCCAAGAAGCATCTCATAGCGCATCTCGCGCAAGGCTCCTTCAATATTTTTTTGCGGTAATTTTTTGACATCAATTGCTAAAATTTCATGCACAATTTTTTTCTTCGCTAAAATTTTACTAACCTTCAAAGCCTCTTCCGACGAGCCTTCCCGCATTTTATGATCTACAGTTAACGCCACCAATCTTATTTTTTTCTGCTCACAAAATTCCCGCAACAACATCACCAAAGCCATCGAATCCGACCCACCCGAAACCGCAACTGCCAACGTCTTGGGCAATTTTTTTTCACCAAAAATTTCCGTGATTTTTTCATTAAACTCTGCATTCATGTTCGTCATTTCTAAATGATAAATATCCTTGACTCTTTTTCTTAAGTTAAAAAACTGCACGTCCAATAACTCCCCTAGCAGTAAACAGAAGCATAGGTCCTAATGGCAGCCCTGTTGATCCTAGGGGATTTTTTTTACCACAAAAAACACCAAGATGACCAAAACAGCGATCCTCGTTGACGGAGCATTTTTTCTCAAGCTCTATCCAAAACTTTTCCAAGACGGCAAAAATCATACCCCGCAAGAAGTTGCCGACAACCTTTACGAAATCTGTCAGCAACATTTGCTATCGAAAAATAAAAAGATCCGTGACGAACTCTACCGCATTTTATATTACGATTGCCCGCCTTTGCTCAGTAAAATACATTTACCTATCTCAAAAAAATCTACCGATCTTTCAAAAAGTCCCACCGCAATTTTTCGTTTAGAGTTTTTCGAAGAACTAAAAAAGAAACGTAAATTAGCTTTACGTCTGGGATATTTGTACGACAAAAAGGAATGGCGAATTAACAATCAAAAGCTCAAGGAAATTTTAAACAAAAAAATTTCTTTCACAGATTTAAATGACGATGATTTCAAATATAATACCATTCAGAAAGGCACAGATATCAAGATCGGAATCGACATCACTTTTTTAGCGCTGAAAAAACTAGTCGACAAAATCATCCTGATTTCCGGTGATGGCGATTTCATTCCCGCCGCCAAATTAGCCCGCCGCGAAGGTATCGACTTTGTCCTTGATCCACTCTGGAATCCGATTGATCCTTCGCTGCATGAGCATGTGGATGGAGTTAGGACGGTGGTTGTTAAATCTCAAAACTCCAATTCAACTACTAAAAAAACTTTTGATGACGTCAAAAAAATAAAGATTTGACCAAACATTCCAGTTTCAAAGAATTCCTCAAAGATATCAAAAAATAACAAGATATTGTCACATTCAACACAACTGGCTGCTAATTTACGAAATTCAGAACAATGATCTAATTATTTACAGACTAGATTCACACAACGAACTATTCGGAAAATAAACTTTTCAGCTTTACATCAACATCATCATTAAAAGCCTTGGCAAAATTTTGATTCGCAGAATTCATGACAAGATTAAAAATCTTCAGTGAAGTTGTGAATGCTTTTAAGATATCGAATAACTTTTGATCAAACTCTCCTTTTTCGTCATCTTGTAAGTCATTGCTTGGTATCAATCCTTCCTTCTCCGACAGTAAAATAGTGGTATCTTCAATCATCCTATAATCACAATGTGCACCTCTTGCACTACATAACTCATAAATCTCAAGAAAATCATTTATATCACCGAGATTTGATTTCTTCTCCGTAATTTTTGAGAATTTTTGATCTAACTGTCTTAGATATTTTTTATCTTTGTATTGGGTTTGTAAGTTTTGGTCGTAGTAAAAAATATATGCATACATACTAGCCTCAAGAGCCACTCTTGCATTAGCTAGACTGATATCGTAGTAACCTCTGAAAAAAGCGGTTATTGTAGAAAATAGGTATCTTCTAAATATCATATAAAGCTCAAAACCTAATTTTTCTTCCTCCTTAATTTTTATATCGCCATTAGATAGGACTTCCCTATCCGCCATCAAAATTCTCGCAAGATAGTCAATATTCTCGATCACTTCTTTACGCTTTGTTAAGCCACTCCTCCAAAGAGAAATATTCAACGTCTCTTGTTCATGAGCAATGTGGCTCATAAGATTAAGATCAGAGTTAGAAACTATTATTCTCTTTGCCATAAATATCTTGGACTTAACTCAGAACATCTCGCATCGAGTAAAATCCAGCTTTCTGAGCAGTTCCCCAGATTGCGGCGCGGATGGCGCCTTTGGCGAAGATGTCGCGGCTACTGGCTTTGTGGCTGAGTTCGACGCGTTCGCCGTCGCCGGCGAAGATTACGGTGTGATCTCCAATTACGTCGCCACCGCGAAGAGTGGCGAAGCCGATTTCACCTTTATTTCTTTTAGCATCTTTGCCGACTCTGGCCATTACAGCGGATTTTTGTAAATCAACATCACGACCTTGAGCAACTGCTGCGCCAAGTGATAACGCTGTTCCAGATGGCGCATCAACTTTACGATTGTGGTGCATTTCAACAATCTCAACGTCGAAATCGTCGCGTAAAATTTCGGCGGTTTTTTGAACTAAGTTCATCAAAAGATTTACGCCTAAAGACATATTTGAAGACCAGATGATTACTGTATCTTTCGCGTATGAAGAAAATTGCTGTTTTTCGCTTTCCGAAAAACCGGTAGTTCCGCAAACTAAAACTTTTTTTGCGGCGGCGCATTTTGCAGCCATTTCTAAACTTAAAGCTGGCGAAGAAAAATCAATCACCGCATCGCAATTTTGTAGAAACACATCAATATCAGAAACGATTTGGGCGCCATTGGCTTCAAATCCCAAGAACTCGGCGAAATCATCACCTTCAATTTCCGAACCTTTTCTTACCAAACCGCATCCAAGTTCAGCGACTGAATCTTGCAAAACTAAAGTAGCGATTGTGCGACCCATACGGCCAGTAATTCCAGTAACTCCGATTTTCATAATTTTTACATTTAAATTGAGAATTGATGTGAAGTTATAAACCGCATCACTCGAAGGCAAATAAAAATCCCCGAAAATTTTGTTGCACTTGGTTGGACGTGTTTTTAGAATGAAAGTTCCTTTTTAGGTCCTCATTTTCACTTCCAAAAATTTCAAAAATGACTGAGCAAAACTCAAATACTTCTTCTTGGCAAGTTGCTTCTGGCAAAGATATTCAGCCAGTTTCGCTAGTTTCTGAAATGAAAAAATCTTACCTCGATTATGCGATGAGCGTAATCGTGGCGCGTGCGATTCCTGATGCTTGCGATGGTTTGAAACCAGTACATCGCCGTATTCTTTACGCCATGTATGAAGGCTCTTACGACTACAATAAACCATTCAAAAAATCGGCAAGAATTGTCGGTGAAGTGATGGGTAAATATCACCCGCATGGTGACTCAGCAATCTATGAATCTTTGGTTCGTATGGCGCAAGATTTCTCGATGCGTGTTCCATTGATTGACGGTCAAGGTAACTTCGGTTCAATTGATGACGATCCGGCGGCCGCGATGCGTTACACCGAGTCACGTTTGGAAAAAATTTCGCACACCATGTTGGACGATCTCGACAAAGATACTGTCGATTTCATGCCTAACTATGACGGTCACGAAAAAGAACCAAAAGTTCTACCGGCTCGCTTCCCTAACCTTTTAGTTAACGGTTCTGGCGGTATCGCCGTTGGTATGGCGACTAACATTCCACCACACAATCTTGGTGAAGTTATTGATGCTTGTTTGGCCTATATCGACAACAACGAAATCTCTATTGAAGACATCATAAAAATCGTTCCAGGCCCTGACTTCCCAACTGGTGGTATTATTCTTGGTCGCGCTGGCCACGACTCGGCAGCAAGAACTGGACGTGGTTCAGTTGTAATGCGCGGTCGCCATAAAATTGAGAAAAAAACTGGTGGCAAAGTTGCGATCATCATCGAAGAAATTCCTTACCAAGTTAACAAAGCTAAGCTTGTTGAAAAAATCGCTGAGTTGGTAAAAGAGAAAAAAATCGAAGGCATTACCGATCTTCGTGATGAATCTGACCGCGACGGTATTCGTGTAGTTATCGAACTTCGCAAAGATGCCATGGAAGAAGTCATCATCAATCAGCTTTACAGCTTCACCGAATTGCAGTGCAATTTCAGCGTTAACATGTTGGCGCTAAATCACGGTAAACCACAATTGATGGGTCTTCTTGATGTTATCAAAGTTTTCACCGCTTTCCGTTTTGATGTTACAACCAGAAGAACTGAATTCTTACTTGGTAAAGCGCGCGATAAAACTCACATCTTGATTGGTTTGGCTGTTGCGGTTGCAAATATCGACGAAATTGTTGAACTCATTAAATCATCAAAAGACGTTACTGAAGCTAAAGATCGACTTCTTGCTAAAGCATGGCCAGTCGGTCTTATTGAAACTATGATCAAGCTTGTTCAAGACAAAGGAAACGTCATCAAAGCCGGTAAATTCCACTTCACCGAAGTTCAAGCTAAAGCAATTCTTGAAATGCGTTTGGCGCGTTTGACTGGTCTTGAGATGGAAAAAATCAGCGACGAATTGAAAGTTTTAGCCGCTGAAATTTCTGGCTATTTGGAACTTCTTTCTGATCGCATCAAAATGATGGAATTGGTGAAAAAAGAACTGACTGAAGTTAAAGATCAGTTCGCTACGCCAAGAAAATCAACCATCGAAGATTCTGAATTTGAAGTTGATATCGAAGACCTAATTCCAAAAGAAGATATGGTTGTTGTCGGTACAATGAACGGCTATATCAAACGCGTTTCGCTTAACGCTTATCGTACGCAAAAACGCGGCGGTAAAGGTCGCAGCGCGATGGATGTTCGCGAAGAAGATATCGCAACTGACATTTTTGTAACCAACACTCACACGCCAATTTTGTTCTTCTCGAACAAAGGAAAAGTTTATCGTTTAAAAACTTACAAACTTCCTCTCGGTACGCCACAAGCTCGTGGTCGCGCTTTGGTAAACTTGTTGCCTTTGGAAGCTGACGAAAAAATCTCAACAATTTTGGCATTGCCAGAAGACGAATCGAAATGGAATGATTTGAGCATCGCTTTCGCCACTTCACACGGCGACATCAGAAGAAATTCAATGGATCAATTCGTTGATATTCGTTCAAGCGGTAAAATCGCGATGAAACTTGAACCAGGTCAAGCCTTGGTTGGTGTTTCTTTATGTACCGAATCAGACGACATTCTGCTTTCAACCAAAGACGGAAAATGTATCCGCTTCCCGGTTGAAAAACTTCGTGTGTTCCAAAGCCGCAACTCTACTGGTGTTCGCGGCGTTAAACTTGAAGATGGCAACGAAGTAATCGCAATGTCAGTCTTGAAACACGCGAATGACGATTCAGAAGTTAAAGAAAAATATCTAAAAATTGATGTTGAGCAACGTGTGGCCTTGCGCGATGCTTTGTTATTCAACAGAAATCTTGAACAAAATCCATCTGACGACTTGTTGGTCCAATTAAAAGAAATTCCACAAATTAAAGGTGCGGAATTACCACAATCTAAAATTGAGGAATTGGCACTTAACGAAGAATTTATTTTGACCATGACCGCTAACGGTTTTGGAAAAAGATCTTCTGCTTACGAATATCGCATCACTAACCGCGGCGGTTCAGGAATTACCAACATCGTAACTTCTAAACGTAACGGAAATGTTGTCGCCAGCTTCCCAGTTGAGCCGAAAGACCAAGTTATGATCATCACCGACAAAGGAACTTTGATTAGAACTGAAGTTGGTTCGGTAAGAATTTCTGGTCGCAACACACAAGGTGTAACTTTGATTAAAACCAAAGATGAAACTGTAGTGTCAGTTGCGAGAATTGCTCACACCGGAAATAAAGAAGTTGATGAAGCTGAGACTGGCGAAGAATCAAATGATGGTATCGAGGCAAATGCTGAAACATCTATAAACGCTGAGTAATATGATTAGCTCTTTGTACGCATCTTTATTGGCTTTAGTTTTCTTAGTTTTGACTGCAAGAGTCATAAAACTAAGAAAATCTCTAAAAATTAGTTTAGGTGATGACGGTAATGATTATCTACAAAGAGCAATCCGCGCCCAGGGAAATTTTAGTGAAACTGTACCATTAGCCCTACTATTGATTATTCTTGCGGAAGCCAACAATTTGAACCCATTTTTTGTGCATCTGTGCGGCATAACTCTTCTATTGGGTAGAATTTTTCACGCTTATGGAATTTCTCAAAAAGCCCATTTTCGTTTCAGAATTGGTGGCATGATTCTTACTTTATCCTCAGTAATAGTCCTACTTTTGCTTAATTTGGTTTTATATTTTTCGACCTTCTAAAATGACTTACACAATCCAAGGAAAAAATAACGTTTACGAACTTGTAGTCGGCTGCGAAATACACGCACAAGTGGCTTCACAATCAAAATTATTTTCACGCGCCGCAACTGAATTTGGCGCACCGCAAAATTCACAAGTTTCATTAGTCGATGCCGCCATGCCTGGCATGCTTCCAACTATTAATGAAGAATGTATAAAACAGGCGGTAAAAACTGGCTTGGGAATTAATGCAAAAATCAATTTGGTGTCAGTTTTTGATCGCAAAAATTATTTCTACGCCGACTTGCCGCAAGGTTATCAAATCTCGCAATTCCTTGATCCAATTGTCGGTGAAGGTGTTGTTGAAATTACACTGGAAGATGGTTCTAAAAAAAATATTAACGTCGAAAGAATTCACCTCGAACAAGATGCCGGAAAATCAATTCACGACCAACATCCTTCTTTGTCGTTGATTGACTTGAACCGCTCTGGAATTGCCTTGATGGAAATTGTTTCCAAACCAGACATGCGTTCACCTTTTGAAGCTGCTGAATATGTAAAAACAATTCGCTCAATCGTGCGCGCACTTGGTACTTCTGATGGCGATATGGAGAAGGGAAATTTGCGCTGCGATGCTAACGTTTCTGTACGTAAAGTTGGTGAACAAAAATTGGGTACTCGCTGCGAAATAAAAAACCTAAACTCAATGCGTAACATCGCTCGCGCCATTGAATTTGAAGCAGCACGCCAAGTTGAAATTTTAGAAGACGGCGGAAAAATCGATCAAGAAACTCGTTTGTTTGATGCATTAACTGGCGAAACCAGAACTATGCGCAGCAAAGAAGATGCCATGGATTATCGTTACTTCCCAGATCCTGATCTGCCGCCACTCGTGCTTTCGCAACAATTTGTCGATGACATCAAAAAATCTTTACCAGAATTACCAGCCGCGAAAAAAGAACGTTATATCTCACAACTTGGCGTTCCTGAATATGATGCTGGCGTAATCACTAATGACGGCGATTTGATAATTTATTTCGAAAAATTAATTCAAAAACACGAAGCCAAACTTGCGATCACTTGGCTTACAGTTGAGCTATTCGGCCGCATGAAGAAACTTAACATCGATTTCGAAAATCTCAAAGTCACACCAGAAAAATTAGCCGGACTTTTAGACTTAATTAAAAGCGGAGAAATTTCCGGAAAAATCGCCAAAGACGTTTTAGACATTATGGTTGAGAGCGGAGATGATGCCGGAAAAATCGTTGAAGATAAAGGCTGGAAACAAGTTTCAGATTCTAGCGCAATCGAAAAAGTTATCGCTGAAGTTATCGCCGCCAACGCTGCTCAATTTGAAAAATATTTAGCTGGAGATGAAAGAATTCACGGATTTTTTGTCGGCCAAGTTATGAAAGCCAGCAAAGGACAAGCCAATCCCGGAATGGTTAACGAATTGCTTAAAAAGGCAAAAGACTCAAAAAAATAGGAATTAAATGTCTAAAAAAGATCATTCTTTAAGAGGCACAGAATTTACAAACCAAACTGAAGGAATTTATTCAGGCGTTAATCAAACTTTTTCGCTAATAAATTTCTTTACCAAACTATTTTTTCGAAGATCTCGTCCAGAACCAGTTGAATTAGTTCAAAACTATCCTTTACCACGTAAGGATAGTTTTGAAGAAAAGATACAACAGATTTTTACACCACTAAACGAAGAAATAACCGAATCTCATAAGCATTTCATAACTATCGAAGAAATTGCCATTAAAGCTGCAGAGTTTGAAAAAAACTCCCAGCATACTAAAAGCAATGGCACAACTTTAGTTTCTGGCACGAAAAACGAAATCATCATCGGTGATAAAGATCACGACAATATTGTTATGCTAAACAGCACTGATCTTGATGAAGGCGTGAAATATGCCGTACTTGATGTAGCAGAATTAATAAAAATTCGCGACAAAACTTTGAGTAATCATGAAAGTTTAACGCCAGACAGCGAAGGAAAGTTACTGCTTTTGTACAGAGAAAATTCTGATCGCGGCATTACCGAAGTTAGCTCAATTTTAGTACAGGATGGTAAAACAAATACTGTCAAAGTTGATGGATTGGAAATACCAACGCTAAATTTTGGCACCCTAGAAAATAATAATTCTACCACCAATTCTACGGCCCCGAATCCAACTTCCATGCCAACCCACGAACCATCAAACAATCACAATAATCTTGTTGGTTACATTGTTGGTGGAATCTTGTTATCTGGTTTTGGTTGTGCACTTTATTGTTGTGAACAGAAATTTCGTCATAGAAACAGAATTCTAAGCCATCCAGAGAGAAGACTTCCGACCTCTCATCCTGTAAATAGAGATTACCGACCAGCACAAAGAAACAACCTATCAACCATTGAATTATATTAGATGTATCTAGATGCCGTTCTCTAGATCTTCTTTGCGTTTTCTTTCTGCTTGTGCCGCCTCGATCAAAGCTTGTCTTCTAGCCTCTTCTTGATCGCGCTGAATTTCTTTAAGAATTTCAAATAGTTGCGGCACCCATTCTTTTGTTTCAGACAACTTTCCATTTTCATCTTTGTTGGCTGATGTAATTTCTTCAGCTGCAGTCATAGTAAGATCATCAGCTGCAAGAATTTTTAAAATTTCCGGCATCTTTTTCAGACTTAGTGAAGCGATTACAGCATCACCACGATGTTTAAAAATGAAGTGCCTTTCGTCATCTTCCATCATTTTTATGATGTCAATTTCATCATCGTTAAGCTCAAGAACAGACTTATAGCAAGAATCTGGTTGTGGGTTCGCTGTGTAAATCTCGCCAGATATTACGCGTTTAATTTCAAAAATAATGTCGCTGGCATTAATCGCATCTGAGTCAGAAGAAGTGAATATTAAAACACAATTTTTCTGACGAACACGTTCCATAAACATGGCTATTTGCGGCGTAAAGATTGGATTATCAATCAAGTTCCACGCTTCATCTAACACAATGATTGCAGGTGATCCGTCGAGATTTTCTTCAATTTTGCGCAATAAATAATCTACGACCGGAATCAAAATCGGTTTTTGTTCAATCAAATCAGTAACATCAAAAGCCATGATTTGATCCCAATTTTTCTCAGCTTCTGCAGTAAAAATATGCGACAATTTTCCACTATCCCAAATTCTTAGTTTTTCGTAGATCACCTTTGTTTCAGGGACATTGAAACATTCTACTGCAGCATGAAAAGTTGTGACATTATCAGCAAAAATTTTCTCAATAATTTTTGGAATCAAATCGATTTGTTCTTGTGGCACGTGATCTTTAGCAAACATCACCAAGCTTTTAAACCACTCACTCAGAAATTCTTTGTTGGTATCATTTTTTGCTAATGATAGCGGATTTAACTGAAAGAATTCCGGATTTTGGGCATCAAGAATTGAACTATAATAACTGCCGCCAAGTGCTTTAATGAAAGGCTTCGAGCTTTTGTTTAAATCGAAATAAAATATTTTGGGATTAAATTTCATTGACTGCGCTAACAAGAAATTTGTTAACACAGTTTTTCCAGATTTTCTTGGTCCAAAAATGAAAGTATGTCCCATATCTTTTTCATGAAAATTGAAAAAGTATGGCGTATCCAAAACTGTTTTAAGCACAGTAACTGCTGATCCCCAATAATTTCCCGACATAGTTCCAGAAGGGAAATTATGCAAAGCAGCAAAACCAGCAACTCTGTAAGAATTAATTACTTTCTGACGACGTAAGTAACGGAAATTTCCTGGCAATTGCGACCAGAAACAATGTTCCGAGAACACGTCTTCTCTGATAACCACCAAACCTAGAGAAGAGAATTTTTCCATAGCAACTTTTACATCTTTCTCCAGCTCTTCTTTATTCTTGCTGATAATCATGATTGTGGTTTGGAGCTTACCATAATCAGTTGGCGAATCAGTTGCGCTATCAATGAAATTAGCAATACCACTTAGGTAACGACATTCTTCGTCACCACTAACATTCAGCAAATAGTCCTGATATTGATAGTGTTCGAGATCTTTTTTATCGCAGTTAAAATCGAAAGATTGGCTAATAATAAATTCAAATGGCAGCTGCAAAATACGATCCAAAGCTTCAACTGAAGCTTCTTGATATTCTTTCAGCGATAACATCGCCGCAAAATTTTTATTGTTGTAGCCAAAAACTTCTAGTCCGCGATCACCAAAAGCAAATTTGTGACTAGCTAAATCAGCAGCAATATCATTGATCCAAAGCGGATAACGTTCTTCGTAAAGATTGATAATTTTACCAAAAAAACGCATCGGTTCGGAATATAAAACTCCTTCGAAGTCAGCAATACCAAGTAATTTCGCGCCATATTCTTCAATATCGACCAAAATACTGGTTACAACTTTTGACAATTTTTTGTGAGCATCCGCTAAATGTTTCTGGTGCAAACTTTTAGTAGTTGCATAAGAAAATGAGCGAATAAAAGCGCTCATATTTCCAATCGAAGTATCCAAACCTTCGGTAATTATCGTGATGTATAATTCGTTAACGTAACGCTGTGACCAGTCATTTTCTTTGTCCCACGCTTCATTAATTTGTTGCGAAAAGAAATCTGGAAATTCGCCTTTCGGTACAACATTTTTCTTTCTGCGGAAAGTATGAAACCAAAAAGCGAACTCGGTATCTTTAACGTGGGCAACGATTGAATCGCGCAAAGTGTCGCGCAGAGAAAGTATATCGGTTGCTACAGAATCTGTACCAAAACCAGTAATGCGAATCGTTTGAAGCAACTCACCATCTTTAGTAATGATGGTGTTAGGATCATAATGGCAAACATAGGGAATAAAGTCTTCATCAGGTTTTTTGGCGATGAGCTTACTAGAGCTTTCACCACCTTTCTTCGCCAAACCTTTAATTAATGCTGCCATTATTTTGCGCTAATTTCTTTTGCTAATTTCAACATACTCTCTTGTTGCATGTCCGGTGTAAAGCTGACGAGGTCTGCCAATTTTGAATGCTGGATCTTCAATCATTTCTTTCCATTGTGAAATCCAACCAGCAGAACGTGCGATGGCAAAAATCACCGTAAACAAGTTTGCAGGAATACCAAGTGCTTTGTAGATAATTCCAGAATAGAAATCGACGTTCGGGAACAATTTACGTGATACGAAATATTCATCGTTAAGCGCGATTTTTTCGAGCTCAACTGCGATTGCCAGAAGTGGATCGTCTTTGATTCCAAGCTCACCCAAAACTTCGTCGCAAGATTTTTTCAAAACTGCAGCGCGCGGATCATAGTTTTTGTAAACACGATGACCAAATCCCATCAAACGGAATGGATCATTTTTGTCTTTCGCACGAGCAATAAACTCAGGGATACGATCTTTGCTGCCAATTTCTTGCAACATCTCAATCACTTCTTCATTCGCGCCACCATGAGCTGGACCCCAAAGTGAAGAAATGCCAGCGCCAATACAAGCAAAAGGATTTGCACCCGATGAACCAGCTAAACGCACAGTTGAAGTTGAAGCGTTTTGTTCGTGGTCAGCATGAAGAATCAAAATCATCTCCATCGCTTTAGCAATTACAGGGCTTACTTTGTGTTGGTTGTTTGGACGATCAAACAACATATGTAAGAAATTTTCGGCAAATCCGTATTCTTTATTCGGATACATGATTGGCTCACCGATAGAGTATTTATAAGCCATCGCAGCAAGTGTCGGCATTTTAGAAATGATTTTGTAAATCACGTCCATTCTGCCTTCTGGCGTGTGAATATCCATAGTTTCGTGATAGAAAGCTGAAAGTGACGCAACCGATCCAACCATGATCGCCATTGGATGCGCGCGTCTTGGAAAGCCACGGAGAAGAACGCTAATTTGTTCATGCACCAACATATTTTTGATGATGCCACTTCTAAAATCTCTGTACTCATTTGCACTCGGCAAATCTCCATTTACAAGGGCGTAGGCTACTTCCAAATATTCACTTTTTTTTGCCAATTCTTCGATTGAATAACCGCGATGTCTTAAAATTCCTTGGTCGCCGTCAATGAAAGTGATTTTCGATTCGCATGATGCCGTCGCCAAAAATCCCGGATCGTAAGTGAACATGCCGCTTTCTTTGTAAAGCGCAGAAATATCGATTACATCCTGACCAATTGAGGCTTTACGAACTGGTAAAATAATTTCTTTACCATTTGGCAGGGTAAGTTTGGCAGACTCGGACATAAATTTTTTAATTTTAGATTTGAGGTAGTAGATTTGAGTTAGTAAGATTTCTAAACCTAAAATCTAAATCTAAAATCAAAAAATTAACTAATGAATTCTTTGGGTTTTAACAAACCAAATAAAGACACTCGCGTTGTGGTCGCCATGTCGGGCGGCGTTGATTCTTCGGTTGTTGCCTGCTTGTTGAAAGAACAAGGTTACGACGTAATCGGCATCACTTTACAACTCTACGACATGGGCGAAGCGTTGAAGAAAAAAAACGCCTGCTGCGCTGGAACTGATATTTACGATGCCAAACGCGTCGCCGAAAAACATGGCTTCCCGCATTATATTCTGAATTACCAAAATCTTTTTAAAGAGTCTGTGATCGATGATTTTGCTGACTCATATTTGCAAGGCGAAACACCAATTCCGTGTGTAAAATGTAATCAATCGGTGAAGTTCCGCGATTTGTTAAAAGTAGCGCGCGAGCTTAAAGCCGACTGCATGGCGACTGGTCATTACGTACAAAGAAAAGTTGGCGCGAACGGCGAAGCACAATTACACAAAGCTGTCGATGACAACAAAGATCAAAGTTATTTCTTATTCGCCACCACCAAAGAACAGCTCGAATTTTTACGTTTTCCTTTGGGCGGAAACACTAAAGAACAAACTCGCAAAGAAGCAGAACGCTTGGGTTTGGAAGTTGCAACTAAACCCGATTCGCAAGATATTTGTTTCGTGCCCAATGGCGATTACGCTTCAGTAATTCGCAAACATCGCCCTTCTGCTTTTCGCGAAGGAGATTTTATTCACATCGAAAGCGGTAAAAATTTAGGCAAACATTCTGGCATAATTAACTTCACTTTAGGTCAACGTCGCGGCCTTGGAATTTCTTATCCAAATCCACTTTACGTGATCAAAATTGATCCGAAAAATAACTTGGTTTTTGTTGGCGAAGAAAAATTTTTACAAAATAAAAAATTCAAAATTCGCGAAATAAATTGGTTAGCCGATGATGTTTCTGAGCATGAAATTCAAGGATTTGCAAGATTACGTTCTAATCATGAAGAAGAACCAGCAATCGTAAAATTTTTACCAAACAACGAAGCCGAAGTTGAAATGAAATCAATGACGCGCGCCATAACTCCGGGTCAAGCTTGTGTGATTTATCAAGATACTCGTGTTTTGGGCGGCGGTTGGATTACAAAAGAAATCGAATAAATAATTTTCGATTTAAGATTTACGATTTAAAATTTTTTCACCTGTCATCCTGAGGGTAAGCGAAGGATCTCGGGAGTTTATCTTATTAAAGCCAAACTCCCGAGATCCTTCGCTTACGCTCAGAATGACATTTTAACTTTAATTTTTTTACAAAAATGAGCGAACAAAATTTTGACGTCGTTGTTATCGGCGGCGGACCTGGTGGATATGTTGCAGCAATTCGTGCAGCGCAACTTGGATTGAAAACTGCCTGCGTAGAAAAACGCAAAACTCTAGGCGGAACTTGCTTAAATGTTGGTTGTATTCCATCAAAAGCTTTGCTTGAAATTTCACATAAATTTCACGATGCAAATCATCAATTCGAAAAACTTGGTATCGCAGTTTCTAAACCAAAAATTGATGTAAAAAAATTAATCGAAAACAAAAACGAAATCGTTAAAGGCTTGACTGGCGGTATCGCAGGCTTGTTCAAAAAAAATAAAGTTACTTCAATCGAAGGACTTGGCAGCTTCGTTGATAAAAATACTATCGAAGTTACTAAAGCTGATGGTTCAAAAGAAAAAATTTCTTCAAAATATTTCATCATCGCAACTGGCTCGGAAGTTACGAATTTACCAGGTGTTGAGCTTGATGAAAAAGTTATCATCTCTTCAACTGGTGCACTCGATTTAGAAAAAGTTCCAGGCAAAATGATCGTAATCGGCGCTGGTGTAATTGGTTTGGAAATGGCTTCAGTTTGGAGTCGTTTTGGTGCTGAAATCGAGGTGATTGAATTCCTTGATAAAATCACTCCAGCAATGGATGCAGAAGTTTCTCGCAACTTCCAAAGAATCTTAGAAAAAGATGGTTTCAAATTCCGTCTTTCAACCAAAGTTGTGTCCGTAAAAAAAGATAAAAAAGGTGCAACTATTGAGGTTGAATCTGTAAAAGATGGCACCAAAGAAACTTTATCAGCTGATGTGGTTCTAGTTGCAATCGGTCGTCGTCCAAATACTGAAAAATTGGGATTGGAAAATGTTGGCATCAAAACCAACCAACGCGGTTTCATCGAAAATCATCATTTAAAAACTTCAGTTGATAACATCTACGTAATCGGTGACGTAACTACTGGCCCAATGTTGGCACACAAAGCGGAAGATGAAGGTGTTGCTGCTGCTGAAATGATCGCTGGCCAAGCTGGTCACGTAAATTATGACGTAATTCCAAACGTAATTTACACTTACCCAGAAATCGCATCTGTCGGCAAAACTGAAGAAGAATTAAAAGCAGCCGGCGTTGAATATAAAGTTGGTAAATTCTCAATGATGGCTAACTCTCGTGCTCGTGCAACTTTTGACGAACAAGGTTTTGTAAAAATCTTGGCTTGCGCAAAAACTGATCGCGTTCTTGGCGCTCACATCATTGCTCGTGAAGCTGGAAACACAATTCACGAAGTTGCAGTTGTGATGGAATTTGGCGGATCTTCAGAAGATTTGGCTAGAACTTGTCACGCTCACCCAACCTACAACGAAGCAGTTAAAGAAGCTGCGATGGCAGTTGAAAAAAGACAAATTCACAGCTAATGAGCAAAACTTTACCTAGTACATCAAACACAAACATTGTTGGATCAAGCCAGATCAGAGTTGATCTGGCAGCTCCGCAAATTCTTAGTCAAGCCACCAAAGCAGAAGATTATCGCGACCCAGAATCAGCCCAAGAAGTCGTAGATAATATTTCCCGCCAATTAGCAGAAAGACAAAATCCAGCAAGAGTTGCTGGATCACTGCTCGGCAATCTCAGAGGATTTATTAATTACCTATTTGGCAGCAGAAAAGAAGAGCCAAATACAAAAATTGAAGATACTAGAAGAGAAAAAATCGACAGTATAACCGATAGTCTAGTTGAAGAAAAAAGACATTCCGGCGTAAAAAGAGAGTTTCACATCAGGACAGCAAGAGACGATTTTTACTACCAAAAACCCAACATGTCTCTTGATAATGCCCAATTGCGTGCGGAGCTAAAAAAACACAAAGCTATAATTACTGAAAAAGGAGATAGTGTTAGCCAAGAAGATTATCTGAAATACGCTGAGTCACTACTAAATCTATATCTTAACCAACAAGGTAGCGGATTTTTATATGAGACGAGCAATCTTAGAACCAATGAGCTAAGAAGTGGCTTTTTTTCTAACAGAAATAATGAATTACAAAAAGAAACCGAGCACGCTTTTGCAAGATTACAGCAATTCGATAATCTAACCGCAGAATCAGAATTCCAAACTGGTTTTTTCTTTCTCAATAAAGGATCAAGAAAACCAGCGGCGCAACATTTTACTGAAGCGCTAAAGCTTAAAAAGGCACATTTCTCATCACTACCCGAAGAAGAAAAGAAAACACAGGCGCACGAAATGAAGTGGTTTTATCACTTCGCTGCAATTTTTGCTCCTGCGCCACAAGCAAAAATATTACTAGAACAGGAACTTGCCACAAATCCAAATCACCAAAGCCACGAGATTTTAGGGATTATTTATCAAAGAGAGGACCAATTCGACAAAGCACTTCATCACCTACAAGAAGCTAGTAAAATCAACCCCGAAGCAAAATCATTAAATTTAAGAATTGCACAATGCTTAGTCAGAAAAGGTGAAACCGAAAAAGCACTAGAGCATCTTGATCGAGAAATTGTTATTTCTAGAGAATCAAACGATCCTTGGACAATGCGCGATGCAATCTTAACTAAGGCTCACTTAAAAGCTAAATCCGGAGATTACGATACAGCAATAGCTTTACTAGAAGAGGTCACTGAACATTCGGAACACCTCTCATCTCGAAGATTTTATAATAATGAGTTCGACGTAACAATCGACAGAGCCTATTTCTATTTAGGGAAATCGGAACAAGCCAAAAAGAATGGTGAAGAAAATTCAGCGAAAGAATATGAAAAGCAGGCATATGATGACTTAAATTCACACGTTTCATCTAATCGTATGAACCTAAAAGTTCTACATCTTGATGATTTTATGAAATTGGCCGAGCTAGAAATGGCCATAAATGGTTTTGAAAATGCACTTCTTAGAACAGCAAAAGCAGCAGAATCTGCAAATAATCTACTTGATACAATCAATAGACATAACAATAGAGTTCCTCTGGAAAATGGTAATGGATACAGAGTTTACGACATCCAAACTGTAGGAAGAGAAATCGCATCATTATTGATCAAAGAAGCCGCTTTGATTTACAAACATTTAGAAATCGATAAAACCATTAATCCTGAAGATAGAAAAAGTTTGTTAGAACAAGCATCTAATTTAGCTTCTGCAGCACAGGACTTGACGGATAGAAAAAAACTAGGCCACAAGCTTTCATCTTCTTGCAAAGAATTATCCAAAATTATTCACCACTCTCTCAACCCTGAAGAAAAAGATCAGCCTTCTACATCACCACAAACAAAACACACCAAAGCTGGTAATTTACGTGCACAAGCTGCCGGAAAAAAATCGGGAGTCGAACAAGAAGGAGGAAAAATTCTACTTTAAGATAAATAATCCTGTAATTAAATTGGAATTAAGGGATAGTATGTAAGGCAGCGGACCCAAAACATAGGGCCTATTTTTACCTCAAAAGTCTGGCTAGCTATTGATACTATCCCGAACTATCTCTTCCAATATTGTTTAACCATAGATCGGACTTCTAGAGACAAATTCTTCCACATTAAACTTCACCACATCCTGCAAAGAATTAGTTTTACCATAAATTTCTCTCTGACGAAAACTACTTCCACCCCGCTCAATAACCTTCTGTAAAGTATTGCAATATTGCTGATAGCCCAATTTTTTCTGGTAAGGTTTTAGTTTTTCCAACCATTCCAAAATATCTTGTGCAATTGGCTTAGTTGCGCCTTCAATATCAACAATCAATTGCGCATCAAGACCGTGACGAATTGCGCGCCATTTATTTTCGCGAGTAAACCACAAAGGTGATGTTGGAACTTGCGCTAACCAATTGCCATTATCGTTAAACCAGTTGGCCAAAAGATGAATAAACGCCACAATCGCCAAAGTTTCTTCTAAATTTGAAAGACCATCACAAGCACGAATTTCTAGAGTTCCGAAAGATGGACTTGGACGAATATCCCACCACAAATCTTTCAGCGAATCAATCGCACGACATTTTTTTAGCGTATCACAAAGTTGCTCAAACTCACGCCAATTCTTCACGCGATATGGATGACCTGCTGTTGGCAAAGATTCATAAGTTGTTGGACGACACGACGCCAAACCAGTATCATCACCTTGCCAGAAAGGCGAACTAGCTGAAAGCGCTAACAAATGCGGGATAAAATTGAGGAAGAAATTATTGAAGCGAATTGCATCATCTCCGCTTTTCATTCCAATATGAACATGCAAACCATAAACCGTCATGCGACGGGTCAGCCATTGATTACGATCGATCAACTCATTGTAGCGAGTTGAAGGAGTAATCACACAATCTGCATAGCGCGAGAACGGATGACAACCAGTTGTCGCAAAATTTATATCGAGAGCTTGCGAAATTTTAGCAGTATCATTCAAAGATTGATTCAAATCTTTTTCAATTTCTTGAACATTTGAACACTTATCACTGTTGATCTCAACTGTACTTAAATAAAATTCTTGTTTGATTTTTTTATTCATACCTGCAGCCATTTTCAGAACTTCTTCTGCTCGTGGTGCAAGGTTCTGCGAATTAACGTCAATAAGTTGTAATTCTATTTCAGCACCCAAAGTTAAAACTCCATTGGAACGAAAATCTGTTTCTCTTCGACCAAATAAATTTTTGGGAAATGCAGGAATAAAATCAAAAATTGAAGGAATTTTTCCTTTCATAAGAACCTCCGTTTAGCCCTTAAACACAGCATCAGACGAGGAAAGATTGGTGAAGTCTTTTAAGAAAAGGGCGAATTAAAAAATAGGAAGGAAAAATTCTGACATAGCCCTTACCCAAGAAGCAAGAAACTATTTTACAACTGTACGGTATAACGAAGAATTTAATCTCGTGCTAATCTCATAATTTACGGTCTGAGACCATACCGCCCAGTCTTCAGCGCTAATAGATTCTTTTTCATCACAACCAATGATTGTTGCGATATCTCCTTCTTTCACACTCTTCAAATCAGTTACATCGAGCACAATTAAATTCATTGTCACGCGACCAATTTGTGGAACTTTTTTACCATTGACTAACACGTAAGCTTTGTTGGAAGCGATGCGAGGAACACCATCAAAATAACCCACTGGCAGTACCGCAATTCTAGAATCACGAGTTAAGATATGAGTGCAATTATAAGAAATTGCGCTGCCTTGTGGCATATTTTTCACTTCAGAAATTCTTACTTTCCACTCTAAAACTGGATGTAAATTTACCTTATTTTGATTGCGAATTTTAACATCTTTCGACGGCCAAAATCCGTATAAACTCAAACCAATTCTTACCATGTCAAAATCCGTCGCTAGACCGCTTAAAGTACCAGCACTTGCCGATGTGTGAATTGCCAAATTAAAACCTATTTTTTCTATAGCTTTTTGCCATTTTTTCAGAGCAATTATTTGATTTTTAGTGTAATCATCAAAACTAGCATCATCAGCAGAAGCAAAGTGGGAGTAAAGACCAACCAGTTCGATATTTTTTTGCAGATTTTTGTTTTGTAAAATCTCCACTAATTTTTCCATATCAGAAGCAACAAAACCATCGCGTCCTAAACCTGTATCAACACAGATGTGAACTCGTAATTTTTTCTCACCATATTTTTCCGGCGTAGTTTTTTTTAACTCTTCTAAAACATCAAAGGTTGTAACCGTAACTTCGATATTATTTTTGATCGCCACGCCAATTTGCTCAACCCACAAGCGTCCTAGCACCAGAAGTGGCTGAGTGATTTTCTCACCACGTAAAAGAATAGAATCTTTGAAATCATAAACTGCCAACTTATCGACTTGATTTTTTATGATATTTACCACTTCAAAAAGTCCGTGTCCGTAAGCGTTAGCTTTTACTACCGCGATGAATTTTGTTTGCGGCGATAAATTTTTTCTTATTTCAGAAATATTATTCAAAAGAGCAGATTTACTGATTTCAAGCCAAGTTTGCTGCATAAATTCATCTTTAAATTATTTGCGGTGATTATGGTTATAAGACCTAGATAATGGTACACTAAAACTTACCTCAGAATGTCCTCGTGGACTATCTTGACCGTCTTCATCTCCCAGTACTACTTTATGATTTTTTTGATCTTTTTTAGAACCAGAAATCGGCTTTATTTTTTCGAATGGCTGAATTCTTGACCTAAGCTCCCAACTTACCGGCGATAGTGGAGGAGAAAGAACGTTGTCACGGGCCTCATTTACGATAGCTTTCCAATCCGCTTCTATTTCTTGATAATTTGCTAATGTGAAAGTCACTTTAATTTTATCTAAATCTTGATCGTATAAGCTTTGATCATAAGTAGATCCCGCTCTTATTTTATATTCCTCAATCTTCACAAGAGCTTTGCGTGCTAAGCTCTGATCCAAATTTTTAGCATATAATTCTTTTAGATCTTGAAGCACTCCTGCTTTTTGCGACTCTGCAAATCTTTCCTCTACATCAAGTTTCATATCGTTATAATCTCTCTCAATAGCTAAAAAAACCGCTCTGAAACCATCTTTGTAATGTTCTTTAGTTCTGTCGTTATAATCAGGCGATAATTTACCCAACATTTCTCTCACATCATCTGCCGAAGAATCTCCGATATTGCTCCAAGTTGCCGTATGTTTTTGATAAGAATATTCTTCACAAGGACATGTAGTTAAAAAATCAGCTAGTTTGTTTAAGATGATTTCTGGGTTGAGCATTAACGAGAAATATGAATTTCTATCTTCTTCATGAAGTGAGCTAACAATACGCGCAAACAATCTTGATTTTTCCGAAATGTCATATCCATCACCAGCTAATAATCGATATTTTACGACTAATTTTCTGGCAAATTCTGTGTAATATCCTTTTGACATCAGCTACTTCTAATTCAATTTCTAAGATGTGATTGAAGATTTTATCTCGTTAAAAAAACAACTTCTTTTGCCGGTGTGACAAGCAGCGCCGGTTTGCTTTACTTTCAACAAAATACAGTCGAAGTCACAATCTGCATGAATAGAAACCACTTGTTGAACATGCCCAGAAGTATCTCCTTTCTTCCAAAGTTGATTTCGAGAACGCGAAAAATAAGTGGCGTAACCTGTTGATATTGTAAGCTTCAAACTTTCTTCATTCATCCACGCCATCATCAAAACTTCGTTTGTTTTTTCATCTTGGGCGATTGCCGGAATTAATCCGTTTTGATCAAATTTCAGTTTTTTCAGAATTTCTATCATAGCTAAAGAGAGGTTGATAATTCTATGTCGGCGACATAAATTGCACTTCATCTTCTCTAATACAAAAATCAACTTCAATGATCAGCTGCACAAGACGCATCGAGTTTGATGCTGCTCACCGCATTATTAATCACGAAAGCAAATGCAAAATGTTGCACGGCCATCGTTACGCTTTGGAAGCAACTTTTGCCGCAAAAGAACTGGATAATCTTGGTCGCGTAATTGATTTCGGAGTTATCCGCGAAGTCCTTGGCTCCTGGATTGATGACAATCTTGATCACAACACAATTCTTTCGATTCACGACAAAGATTTAGGCGACAAAATTGCCGCAACAACTGGACAAAAAATTTATTACATCAAGGAAAACCCAACTGCCGAAAACATCGCGCAGCACATTTTTGCTGAGATTTGTCCGAAACTTTTTGCTGATAAAGAAGTAAAATGCGTGGCGATCAAGCTTTATGAAACTCCAAATTGCTACACAAATGTCGCATAAATTTTCTGTAAAATATCGCGTTTATTACGAAGATACCGACGCTGGCGGCATCGTTTATCACGCTAATTATTTACGTTTTTGCGAACGTTCGCGCACCGAATATTTGCGCGATCTGCAAGTTTCACAATCTGATTTAGTTCGTGACGAAAAATTAATTTTTGTCGTACGCCGCTGCGAAATTGATTATTTATTTCCTGCAAAACTTGATGACTTAATCGAAGTTACTTCTGAAGTTACAAAAACTTCAGCAACTTCATTAATCATGCATCAAGAAGTGAAAAAAGATGACAAAGTTTTAGCTGCGATGGATGTAGTAATCGTCTGCATCGACTCTGAAACTTACCGTCCTAAAAAAATCCCTGAAAATCTAAAAGAATTGTTCAATGCTTGATAATTTTTCCAACAAAATTACTAAAATTTTTAGCTCGATTTCTGGCAAAAAATTTATCTCAGAAGATGATTTAGCAACCGCAATGCGCGAGATCAGAATCGCACTTTTGGAAGCTGACGTTTCTTTGCCAATTGCCAAAGATTTTATCGAAAAAGTAAAAGAACAAGCGCTGGGACAGCAAGTAATTAAAAGCATCTCAGCTGGTCAGATGATCATTAAAATTGTTCACGATGAGTTGGTAAAACTTTTAGGAAGCCAGCGCGCCGAATTAAATTTAAACGTTAATCCACCAGCAATTTTGATGATGGTTGGTTTGCAAGGCGCTGGTAAAACTACTTCAACTGGCAAATTAGCAGCGCGATTAAAAAATAAATTACACAAAAAAGTTTTAGTCGCATCACTCGACACTTACAGGCCAGCAGCGCAAAACCAGTTGGAAATTTTAGCAAATAAAATTTCTGTCGATTCCCTCGAAATAATTCCGAGCGAAAATCCGCTACAAATTACCAAACGCGCCATCGCAAAAGCCAAAGAAATTGGCCACGATGTTTTGATTCTTGATACCGCTGGACGAACTCATATAAATGACGAGTTGATGAATGAATTAAGCGAAATCAAAAAAATCGCTAACCCAAGCGAAATCCTTTTGGTTGTTGATGCCATGATTGGTCAAGATGCGATCAATGTTGCGAAGGTTTTCAACGAAAAATTAGAAATTAGCGGCACAATTTTAACTCGTCTTGACGGCGATGCTCGTGGTGGCGCGGCTTTGACGATGAAAGCGGCGACTAATTGTCCGATTAAATTTATTGGTGTTGGTGAAAAAACTGACGAGTTGGAAGAATTCAATCCTGATCGTATCGCATCACGAATTGTCGGCATGGGCGATGTAGTTTCTTTGGTTGAAAAAGCACAAGAAATGTTCGACATGGATGAGATGGAAAAGTCGGCAAAAAAAATGCAGAAAGGTCATTTCGACTTAAACGACTTACTTTCACAAATCCGCAACATGCGCAAAATGGGTGGTATCGGCAGCATGATGAAATTTTTACCCGGTATGTCGCAACTTAAAGAACATATCGGAAAACTTGGTGATGCTGAAAAAGAAATGCTGCGCCAAGAAGCGTTGATTTTGTCAATGACCAAAAAAGAAAGACGCAATCCCGACATTTTAAATTCATCGCGCAAACACCGAATTGCCAACGGTGCGGGTAGCACAATTCAAGAAGTAAATCGTCTGCTTAAAAAATATAAACAGATGCAAAAAATGATGAAAAAATTCGGCAAAATCTCACCAGCACAAATGCAACAAATGATTAAAGAACACGAAAAATCTGGCGGTGGATTTGGTGGAATGATGTAACTTTTATGCCGACACTTAAACAAATAAAAACATTGTCATTCCCAGCTCAGCACTTGTTTGAGATCGTGATGGATATCGAAAAATATCCACAATTTTTACCGTGGTGCAAACAAGCAAAAATTATTCGCGAAATTTCTTCGCACAATTTGGAAGCTGATTTGTTGATTAATTTCAAAAATTTTTTTGAGAAATATCGTTCTGATGTCAAACACGGAAAAAACTCTGATAACAGCTATTTTGTTGATGTTGTAGCCATTCAGGGCCCTTTCAAAAAATTAGTAAATCAATGGAAATTTCGCGAAATCGAAGATGGAAAATGCGAGATCGAATTTTTTATCGAGTTTGAATTTAACTCAATTTTTCTGACAAAAATATTGGGTACAATTTTTGAACGTGCTACGGAGAAAATGATGGATGCTTTTGAGAATCGGGCGCGTGAGTTGTCAGTACAGAAATAATTATCAAATCCCTGCCGTCGGTTGAGCTTGTCGAAACCTCGTTAGCTTCTTGCTGCCAAACTATAGCCGAAGGAAGCTAACGAGGTTTCGACAAGCTCAACCGACGGCAGGAAAAAATAATTACCCAACAAAATCAGGTGTTTTTTTCGAGCGAAAAAAACTTTCACGCGACAAATTTAAGATGAATTTCATACTGATCAAAACAGTGATGCAGCCAATAATTTTACTGAGAGAAATTACTTCGTTTAAAAATATTACTCCAAAAATTGTGCCAAATACCGGCATCAACAACACCACACTAACAGCAGTTCTAGGCCCTTCTTCCGCTGTCAGTTTGAAGTAAAAAATATAGGCAATTCCGGTGCAAAAAAATCCCAGACCCAACAAAGATGAAATTATTTTTAATTCAGTAAGTGGTGTAAAATTGGTGAAGAAAATACAAGGAGACAAAATTAGCGCCGCACTTACAACACTACCGGTTGCAAGTGTCATTGATTCAATATCACTACAGCGCAAATTGATGTAATGTGATGCTGCTGCGTAAGAAAAAGTCGCAACTAAAATCGCAATTATCGAAGCAATTTGAACTGGCGCTAAGTCAAAGCTGGAGATGTTTCCGCATGATGTCACAATAATTCCGATCACTCCAAAAACTATTCCAATCACTGCATTTCTGCTGACAGTTTGTTGCAAAATAAAAGCCGCTATCAGCACTTCAAACATCGGAACTGCACCGTCAATGATTGCCACAACGCCACTGTCTAAGTGCTTTGCTGACAAGGCAAATAAAGTGAAGGGAAATGCGGAGTTAAAAAATCCAACAACCAAATAACGCTTAAAATTTTGACGCAGAAAAATTTCTTTTTTTTGCCACAACAAAACTGCGTAAAGCAAAATTCCACCAATCGCCAAACGAGAGAAAGCAACAAAGAAAGGCGAAACCGCTTCTGCTGAAACTTTAGTAAAAGCAGCAAAACTCGACCACATGATTCCAAGCAAAATCAAAATCACCAGGTTACTATTTTTCTTCATATTTTGAGAAATTTTTACTGGATTGGCGTTCATTACGAGGAAGACAAAGTCCGACTTGACAATCCAGTTTTAGATTCTGGATCACCGCGCTGCTCGCGATGACTGGACTATATCTTCATCGGAAGAATTACCATGTTCTGACCGCGCACATGAAGGCGGCGCTGCATAATATAAGGCACATGGTTATACAAAATTTGGGTAAAAATATTTTCATTATCAAAAATAAATTTTGTACCGAAGAAGACGACATTTGGATAATCTTTACCAACGCGATCTGTTAGTTGAGTAAGTTTTTCAACAATATCAGTTCCATATCCAACGTAAGCCTTAGCAAAACGACCATTGGCGTTGCAATAATTACGATATTTACGCAAAGCAGTTTTGGTTTTTCTGCGCATTTCACGCCACCTTTGTTCTTCGCGGAAAGTGTTCGAATCAACCTCGCCAACAGTTACGAAAATAAAATTTTGAAAAATTCCCGGGAAAAGTTTTTTGATCTGTAGCAAACAATTCATTCCGCTACCAAAAGTTTGATCTACGATAATTGCAGCTGTTGGAGCATTTTTATTGATCTCGATTTCCTCTAAAGTTGGAGCAATATTTTCATAGTCAAAGAACTTTAATTCCGTGTGTGCCAAACGCATTTTGAAATTACGATAAAGTCTTTTTATCGACCAGCCAATACCAACAAACAATGATGTTATAACCAAAGTTACCCAACCGCCTTCGTAAAACTTTTCGAAAGTTGTAATTACCAAAATCGCAAAACACAAAATGAAGCCCAGAGCCGCAACGATCAATTTTCTTTGCCAATGTGGTTTTCTCTTACGGTTACGGAACCAGTAAATTGTAAGACCAAGAAGCGACATTGAGAAGGTGATGAATACGTTGATCGAGTAAAGTACGACCAAGATATGAACCGATCCGCCAGTAATTAACAACGTTAACACCGCAGAAATTGCCATAAATAACACACCGTTTTTTACCACTAAACGGCTTGATAATGAGCTGAAAGATTTTGGCATCCATTCATCTGCCGCCATGTTGGCAACTACACTTGGACCAGCAAGGAAACCGGAATTTGCCGCCACAATTAAAAGACCGGCTTCCAACGCCAAAACGATTGGAACAATCACGGCACCAAGTTCGAAACCACCAACATTCCAGTTCTCGGTAATAGTATAAAACACACTGGCATTCAAAGTTTGACCGCTAATTTTTACGACATCCCACAACAAATATAGCATGATTATACCTGCGGCCATGAAGGCAAGAGAGACAGCAACAATAAACATTGTCAGCTTAGCAGTTTTAACTCGTGGCTCAGCAAGAGCATGAACGTTGTTAGACACAGCCTCAAGACCAGTGTAAGTACCACCACCCATCGAAAATGCCTTCAGAAACAATGAGATGACAAAAATCAAACCAGCTGAATTTCTAAGCTCGGAAGATTCATTAATTGCGCGTGGCATCAACTCTCCAACTCCCGAATGATGAGCAACAATTCCGTAAATAATTAGGAAAAAATGGGTGACAATAAAACCAAGGAAAATTGGCATCAAAAATTTTATCGACTCTTTCATGCCCCGTAAATTCAGCATCGCCAATATTCCTACAAACAAGATCGCAATCCATAATTTTGCTGGCTGCCATTCCAGAGGCAGAAAACTAAAAATAGCATCAATACCGCTGGCAACTGATATCGAGATAGTAAGAACATAGTCAATCAGAAGCGCCGAACCAGAAACCAAACCAGCATTTTTGCCGAGTAATCTTGTAGCAACACGATAACCACCGCCGCCTTTAGGGAATAGTTCAATAACTTGAGTGTAAGCGTAAGAAATAATGAAAACTGTAAATGCTGTGGCGATTGCCAAATAGATCGCTAATTCTTCGTGAGTTCCAAGAGCTAAAAAAGCTTCTTCCGGACCATAACACGAAGATGAAATTCCATCGGCGCCAAGACCAACCCACGCAAAAAAGGCCACCAAAGAGATATGTTTTCTGGTTTCCTTGTCAAAAGGATCGCGCGCTTTACCGATTAGAAAATCCGCAATTTTACGAAGCATTAGTTTTTACTTTTTTCATTAGCTGTTCAATTAGCTCGACAGATTTTTCACCACGAACTTTCTCAATTCCAGAAGACACATCAATTGCTCGTGCTCCTGTAATTTTAACGGCAGCTAGAGCGTTGGTAATATCGATACCGCCAGATAAAAACCACTCTCTTCTGCTTCTAAAACCGAATAACAATTTCCAATCAAAAGCTTGTCCAGAACCACCCAATGGAGTTCCTGCAGTTCTTGGTTTGCTGTCGAAAAGGAACATGTCAGAAACAGGTTCAAAATTTCTGACATCTTTTAAATCTTGTCTGTTGGCAATTTTGAACGCTTTGATGATTTTTACTCTCGGAAAAATTTCACGAATCTTCATCAAAAATCTTGGCGTTTCTGAACCGTGAAATTGGAAATATTGTGGACTAAGATTTTTATAAACTTTTTTGATGATTTCCAAATCAGTATTGGCAAACACCGCGACTTTATTAATTGTCGGTGGAACTAGTTTCGCAATTTCAGCAACTTTTTCTGGATCAATATAGCGAGGAGAATCTGGAGCAAAAACAAAACCGATAAAATCAGCTTTATTGGCCACCGCTGCCGCAACTGAATTAGCATCGGTAAAACCGCACAACTTAACTTTCATATGTAATTTTCGATAGCTGGAATTTACTTAGTTGTACCGATTTATCAGCTAAAAATCGGCACAACTTAAAACAATCAGATTAGAATTTAAATCCTGGAGGAAGAGGAATTCCGTTAGTCACCGATTGAATTGAATTTGCAGAACCTTCGTCAGCTTTGTTTTTTGCGTCGTTAAAAGCCGCAATAATCAAATCTTCCAGAATTTCTTTTTCATCAATTTTAACCAAAGAAGGATCAATCGCGATTTTTTTCGCCACTCCCGCACCAGTAATGACAACTTTTACCATACCACCACCAGATGAACCTTCAAATGCGGCGTTAGCCATTTCATCTTGGATTTTTTGCATTTTTTTCTGCATTTCTTGCGCTTGACGCATCAGAGATTTCATGTCCATAAGGAGAAAAAATAAAAAGTTTTAGTTAGCGTCAAAGATTTTAGAAATTCCCGCCATCTTGTATCGCAGAATTTGGTTGATTCTTTTTAAGTATCCGGCTTTGTCAACGCTTTCCTTAGCAAAAAGCGGATACTCAAGATTTTTATAGCCTTTAATTTCAACCAGCAATGTACCGATTTTATCACCTTTTGCAACCGGAGCGTACAAAGGTCCTTTATATTTTACCGTCACGTTAATGTTATCTAACACTTTTCCTCGCGGAAGATTGAAAGCGACATCATCATTAACTGTCGCTTTAACTTCACTATCAGAACCAAGCCAAGTCGGTATATCCGTCACTTCCTGACCTTTATTAAATAGAGTTAGCTTGTTGTAATTTTCAAAACCGTAATCCATCAGATCAACAATCAAGGCCGCTCTTTTCTTCGGCGTTGGCGCTTTGTTAACAACTGCAATCAACATGCGATCATCACGCTTTACAGCTCCTAAAACACCGTAACCACCAGCATCGGTATGACCAGTTTTACCACCCAAAACTCCGTCATAATTTCCTTTGATCAAAGGGTTGCGGTTGATTTGTTTGATGTTGCGGTAGGTAAATTCTTGAATGCCTAAATAGTGTGAATATTGCGGAAAGTCTTGATAAATGCGGTAAGTAAGCGTCGCCAAATCACGCACACTCATGTAATGACCTTCTTCAGCAAGACCGTGAGGATTTTTAAAATGGCTATTGGTCAAACCAAGATCCTTGGCTTTTTGGTTCATCAAAGCAACAAAGTTATTGATGCCGCCGGCTGTAGTTTCTGCCAAAGCAATCGCCGCGTCATTTCCCGAAACTGCCAAAAGACCACGCATCAACTCATCAATCGTAACGATATCCCCATAATTCAAAAACATACTTGAACCAGATTTACGCCAAGCATCTTTGCCGATCATACACTGATTTTCTAAACTAACGCGACCATTTTTTACCTGATCAAAAACTACGTATGCGGTCATAACTTTAGTCATCGAAGAAGGCGGAATGCGCGCATCAGGATTTTTTGAAAGCAAAACTTCTTTCGTATCAGCATCTAGAAGAAAATAAAACTGCGCTTCTTGTAGATCACGAATCATTTTTGCATTTCTAGCCTCTGGCGAAGCTGGTTCAGCAGAGTTTTCGCTATTATTTTCAACAATTTTAACAGCCTTTTTTTTCGCTAAACGTTTTTTTATAACTGATTTTTCCGTACTTTTTTTAGCATGAGCCGCATAACTCGGAGACGCCAATAGCAAGAAAGATAGACAGAATAAGACGCAAGAATTTCTCAGATTCTTCATGGATTTAATTTAGGGATTATTCGCCGGTAAAGGCGGAGTTGGAATTGGAGAAACTTCCGTTTCTGAAGTTTGTGCTGGCGCTAAACCGGGAGCGGCACCTGCAGGAATTTCGTTTGGCATTGTTGGGGCAACTGCAACTGCTGGATTTACCGGAGGAGAAGCGGGAACTTGCTGAGAATTAGATTTTGCAACAACATTAGGCGCAGTTTTATCGTCAACTTTTTTTGTTGTTTTAACTGCTTTAGATTTGTCTGATTTGGCTTTAGTTTTGACAATTTTATCACCTAAATCACCAGAATTAGAAGATTCGAGAGATTTCGCTTCTTCCTCAACCACCACAGAATCTTTACCAAAAATCTTAATCATCTTGGCTTTACGTTTCAGCTTTCTTTGCTCTGAAATGAGAGCTTCACTATTTTCAATATCGTCAGAAGTTTTTTGGGCGTTGATTTGATCAACATTCTTTTGTAGTAACTTTCTGCTCACCAACAAATATTCTTTGTCTGACATTCCCACCTTGACACCGTAAGCATCTTGATTTGGCACATCAATTGTATCAAACTCTTCGCCTATTTTTCTGAAAGGCAGTTTAATGGTAGTATTGTAATTATTTTCAAACATCTCAGCCGGATTTTGGAACGCCGGATTTGGTGGATTTTGATTGGCGAATTGTTGGCTAGTATAATGTTCTGGCACCGTAATATTACTATTGGTATAGCGAGCAGTATCGCGATCAACTGGTGCAGTAAAATCAAGCTTGGTAGTGGTATCAAGCTTAGTCGGAGACGGGTCGATTCTACTAGCCTTAATTTTTTCTATATCTTGGCTGTATCTGGCTTCAAAAGTTTTGTTTTCATTCCAATCATCGTTTTTACGACAAGAAGCAAAGATCAACAGAGTTGCTATCAGAATTGTTTTCCAAAAAAAACTTGCCGAGAAATCGATAAATTTCATGCGCGCAAACCCTTATTTGTTTTTGACAACAATCGCATCGTGACCAGAAGCCTTGATTTTAGCGACAGTATCTTTGGCTTTTTTAGCGTTAGAAAATGGTCCTAACAAAACGCGATATATTTTCTTATCACCGAAATTGCCTTCTTCAATTTTACCTTTGTAAAATTTTTGCATCGCTGCGAAATCCTGTTTGGCATTATTTTTGTCAGCGAATGAACCGGTCTGCACAAAAATTCCTTTTTTCTTATCAGTTACCGAAACTTCTTCTTCATCATTTTCAACTTTTTCAGTTTTAGATTCCGATTTTATCTCCGCTGCTTTTCCTGATTTTAACTTCATTTTTTTACCAGATTTCTTTTCCGGTTTTTCTGATTCAGAAAGATCATACTGAATTTCGGTCTCTTTTTCCGCTATTCCAACAGTTGCAGTATCCGGCTTCTTCTCGGCTTCATTAACAGCGGCTACATTGTAAGTTGGTTTTTCTTGTTCGGCTTGAGATTGCATTTGCATAGTTTCTTTCAAAGCTGCCGGAGTCTCTGAACCAAAATTAGCATTTGGAGATGCTACGAATTGCTGATTTTGCTGTTGAATTTGCGGAACTTGTTTTGGCGATTGCGCCGATACTAATTCTTGTTGCGAAACTGGGCGACCTTGGGATTCAAGGATACGTGCGTTTAACTCTGGCACTCTGGTTTTAAGCTGACGTGATTCGCCATTCAGTCCGACAATGCGGAATGAAGAACCTTCATCACCACTTCTAACACAAGAAAAAAGTGAAAGGCTAAGCAAAATCAGAAGGGTTTTTCCGAGATTCTGAAGAGAAATTCTGATCATTTTTGCTGATATTTTGTTTGAGAAAATTTCGCAAAACCCAAAGCCACGAGACTTACCGCGAGGCTTGGATAGCAAGGCAACGGAAAACTAATTTGGCAGCTTCAAAAGACAATGATAAATCTATTTCTTCTCATTATTTTTTTTCACATCGACTTCATCATCAAATAAAATACGACTGGCAGAACCTTCAAGATCTTCATATTGTCTAGATTTTAGACTCCACAAAAAAGCTGCCAAACCAAGTAAGGCAGTAGCAAGAGCAATCGGGATAAGAAAAATTAAGACTGACATTTTTTTGAATTCATTCGTAACGAATTAAATAAAACCAACAACGAAGATGATGACATTGCAATTGCCGCAATCAAAGGCACAACATGACCAGCAATCGCGTAAGGCACAGCAACCAGATTATACACCAATGCGATTAGCAAATTTTGTTTCATCAATGACAATGCTTTTTTTGAAGAAGAAAATAAGTCAATAATAGGCATTAATTTTTCACCTTGAATTACAACATCAGCAATATTTTGGGCAATGTCAGAAGCACGAGAAAACGAAATCGAAACATGCGACAAAGCCAAAGCTGGCGCGTCATTCAAACCATCACCGATCATCACAAATTTTTTATTTTCAGCTTTTAATTTTTCTAAAAATTGCACTTTTGAAACCGGAGTTTGAGAGAAATAAAATTCCGAAATTGCCAATTTTTGCGCCACATCTTTTACAACATTTTCGCTATCTCCTGAAAGCAAAATTATTTTTTTATTATCACTGCGTAGCTTCTCTATTACTGCCTTCGCGTCCATTTTAATTTCATCAGAAAATAAAAATATTATTTCTTCTTCTCCAAATTTCATGAAGCAGGAAAGCAAATTTTCTTCATTTCCAAAATCACTTTTTACACCACAAAATTCTTTGCGACCAAGACGTAAAATTTTATTCTCAAACTTTGCCGCAAGTCCCAATCCTTGATTTTCCTCAACTTGCAACTCGAATAATTCACCTCCATAACTCGCAGAAATTGCCTGAGCGATTGGGTGACGTGAATTTTTTGTGAGGCTGGCAGCAAGTTTGACATAATCAATCTGACTTTGCGGCGCAATTATTTTAACCAATTTCGGCGCGCCAATCGTCAAACTTCCAGTTTTATCAAAAACAATCACATCAGTTTCGCGCAGCTTTTCCAAGGCTTCGCCCGATTTTACTAAAATTCCTTTTTTGATAAAATTCGAAATCACAATAGTTTGCACAATCGGCACAGCCAGAGCCAGAGCGCATGGACAGGTAATAATCAAAACCGCAGTTGCGTTCATCAACGCCACTTCCCAACCATTTTTGAACCAAAATAAAAACGTCGCAAAAGCAATTAAATGAACTGCCGGCGTATAAAATTTCGACAGATAATCAGCAATACGAATATAGTGATTTTTTTTGACTTCAGCTTCTTCACTCAGATGAATAATTTCTGCGAGCAGTGAATGTTGCGGAGACTTGGTAATTCTGATTTTAAGCGGCTGAGCTAAATTTATTGTACCAGCAAAAACTTCCGAATTTTTGATGATTTTTTTTGGTAAAGATTCTCCTGTAATTAACGATGTATCAACTTCACTCTCGCCTTCAATTACAATTCCATCTGCCGCAATTTTTTCACCAGCAGCAACTACCAAAATCATGTCTTCGAGTAATTGTCTGCTTGGTAAAATTTTCATTTTTGAATCTTCTTCAACACGACCAAAACTAGCCGCGAGCATCGTAAATTCAGTTGCCACCGCAAATGCTTTTTTGCGCGCTTTAACATCGAGATAACGTCCAATCAACAAAAAGAAAATCAGCATTACTGCCGAATCAAAATAGACGTGACTAGCGCTGCGGAAAGTTTCAAGCAAGCTGACAACACATGCTAAAAAAATCGCAATCGAAATTGCCAAATCCATGTTAGGATAGCCTTGTTTTATTGACTTCCAAGCTGATGAGAAAAATGGTCGCGCGGAAAAAATAATTACTGGAAGCGCAATTAATGAAGAAAAAAAATGCAGCAAATTTCTAGTATTAACACCCATTTCCAAGGTATCAGAAAACCACAACGACAAAGAAAATAGCATAATATTACCCGCTCCGAAACCAGCAACGGCAAGAGCGCGCAAGATTGAGTCGTTATATTTTTTTTCCGCCGAATTCAGAACCTCTTCATCAAAAGGCAATAATTTATAACCAATTTCGTGAATTAATTTTACCAAATCATTGCCGGTTTTTTTGTCGCCAGAAAAGCGTAAAAACAAAGTTTTTTTCGAAAGATTTATACGCGCTGCAATGACATTTTCTTGCTTCTTCAAAATGCTTTCAATCAGCCAAACACAGGCAGCACAGTGCATTCCTTGCACCATTAAAGAAATCGAATTAGCGCCATCTTTTTCAGTTAAAACAAATTCAGAAATATCAGGAATATCTATTGCCTCTGGCTTAATTTTTCCGCTCGCAAAATTTATTTCCCGCAGTTTGTAATAATTTTCAAATCCCAGTTTGTTGATAATTTTGTAGGCGGTAGAACATCCAAGACAGCAGAAATCTTCAGTAATTTTTTTAGTATCTTCGCCGCAATGCAAACACGATTTTATCATTGCACCACATACCGTTTTGATTGACGGAATGAGTCTTCGCCTTTAGTAGCGACGATTTGGAAATCCCATTGTCCAGCTAAAGGGAATTCAATTTTAGCAAAATATTTTCCATCAATAAATTTTAATTCTTGTGAAAAATCCTGACCTTCTTGCGTTGGACGTTTGAAATTAGCAGTTACCAACACATCGGAAATTCTGTTATTATTTTTATCAACCAACAAAATTTCCAATTCACCATTTTTATTTTTCAGATTTTTGTATGAGATTTTTAAGTTCCAACCCAGCTCTTCTTGCTTTTTAGCATCAGCAACAACCTCGTTATAATCTAAACCCTTGCGGTAGGAATCTTCTGTAATTACACCACGCCAGGTCTTCTTCGAGATATAAACATAATAGGCATCAACGGCGAAAATTACTGCGAAAAACACGAAAAAGAAGTAAGGAATTTTCGATTTTTTAGCGGTCATTTTTAGGATTTTTTGGTTGTATTGAATTATTCTGCAGATTGTGAATTCTCTTCAAACAAAATTTCAAATCAGCAGAAATTTTTGCGAAATCTTCTTCAGCGATTTCTTTACGGGCAATCACGACATAATCGTAATTATTTTTACAAAATTGTGATGTAAGTGAACGAAAAATTTCACGCAAACGTCTCTTGGCTAAATTGCGTACAACCGCAGATTTACTGACTGTTTTGGCAACAGTATAACCAACGCGACAAAATTCTTTGGCGTTTTTACCGTTTTCTAGATTTTGAAAATAAATTTGCGGAGAAGGAGATGTGAGAAGCAGAACAGTCTTGGAATGAAACTTCTGACCTTTTTTACCGATTTTTTGAAATTCTGCGGATTTTTTTATGGAAAGGATTTTCAAGATAGAAACCTTTTTTGAGCTCTATAAGCAAAGGTGCGAACTGATTTGAGATGATGGCGAAATACTGAAAATTTTATTGCTGTTAAAGTAATAAAACTTCCAAGCACTACCATCAGTGCTCAAAAACCAAATAGCAATTAAACTGTCAAAGAAGCGCGACCTTTAGCACGACGACGTGCCAATACTTTACGTCCACCAACAGTTTCCATTCTAGATCTGAAACCATGTCTTCTTTTGCGCACAATTTTGCTTGGCTGCCAAGTTCTTTTCATATTTTTGCCTGAAATTTAATTAATTTTTGGAGTCATCCGTTTTGAGAGGCGGCGCAATTTAGGCGCCACTTTTTTAAATGCAAGTAACCTATTTTTTTGGTTTGTTTCCCTCACCAACCAAAACAACTTTTGGCTGATATTTTTTAGCTTCATCTTCACTCATCGAAGCATAAGCAATAATAATTACTTGATCTCCCGCCTGCACTTTTCTTGCAGCAGCGCCGTTGACTTGGATTGCTCCCGAACCGGCTTGGGCAGCAATTGCGTAAGTTGTAAAACGTTCACCATTGTTGATATTCAAAACATCAACTTTTTCGTTAACCAAAATTCCCGAAGCATCAAGAAGGTCGGTATCGATTGAAATTGAACCTTCGTAGTGAAGATCAGCCATTGTAACTGTAGCGCGGTGAATTTTTGCTTTAAGAAGTGTTAAATGCATTATTTGAGATTTTTTAATTGTGTAATCGCATCAATATTGACGAGAGTTGAAAGATCACCCAAATCTTCTTCACCTGCAATAATTTTTTTCAAAATACGTCGCATAATCTTGCCAGAACGGGTTTTGGGCAAATCAGCAACTAAATAAATTTTTTCTGGACGAGCAATTGCGCCAATTTCTTTGACGATAATTTCAGCAATTTCTTTCTCGAGATTTGATTGTAATGATTTATTAATAACAAAAGCGTAAATCGCTTCGCCCTTAATTTCGTGAGGCATCCCAATCACCGCCGATTCTGAAACTGACGCGTGTGAATTAATTGCATTTTCAATTTCAGCGGTACCTAAACGATGTCCGGAAACTTTAATTACATCATCAGTTCGACCAATAATTCTGTAGAATCCATCATCACTTAAAAATGCACCATCACCAGCAAAATAATGATTGGGGAATTGTTCATAATAAGTTTTAAAGAATTTTTCTTTATCACCCCAAACACTGCGAGCCATTGCTGGCCAGGCTTGTGAGAAACATAGGTTCCCGACTTTATTTCTTTCGGTAATTGTTTTACCGGTGTCATCAAATAAAACCGGCACGATTCCTGGCAATGGCAAACCAGCGTGTGCCGGCTTGCTGTCAAAAATCCGCGACATTGAAGAAATTAAAATTCCACCAGTTTCAGTTTGCCACCAAGTGTCAACAATTGGACATTTTTTATTGCCGATTTTTTCATAAAACCAATTCCACGCCTCTTCATTTATTGGCTCACCAACAGTTCCTAAAGTTTTTAGTGAAGATAAATCTTGATCTAAAACAAACTCGTCACCCTTTTGCATTAAAGATCTTATCGCCGTTGGAGCAGTGTAAAAAATATTAACTTTGTGCTTTGCGATAATTTCCCAAAAACGTGCTGGAGTTGGATAAGTTGGAACTCCTTCAAACATTAGAATCGTCGCGCCGTTTAAAAGTGGACCATAAACTAAATAGCTGTGGCCAGTGATCCAACCAATGTCAGCGCTACAGAAGAAAATATCGTTTTCTGCATACTGAAAAACATTTTTGAAGGAATATGCAGCGTAAACCATGTAGCCAGCGCTTGAGTGCAAAATTCCTTTAGGTTTACCAGTCGATCCCGAGGTGTAGAGAATAAATAAAGGATCTTCAGAATCGCAAATTTCGGCTTTATTTTCTGTGGAAAATTTTTTGATTTCGTCTTGCCACACAAAAAAAATTTCACCGGAAATTTTTTGTTCTGATCTTTGAAAAACTAAAACTTCTTTAATCGTATTACACTCTGCAACAGCTTCATTAGCGATCTCCAATAGTTCAATTTTTTTATCACCACGAAAAAGTACGTCAGAAGTAATCAGAATTTTTGCACCGGAATCTTGGATTCTTCCGGCCAAAGATTTCGCTGAAAATCCGGCAAAAACTACGCAATGAACTGCGCCAATCCTAGCACAAGCAAGCATTGCGACCATAGACTGCGGAATCATCGGCATGTAAATGCAAACACGATCACCTTTTTTAACACCGCGCGCAATCAATAAATTCGCGAGCTGACAAGTTTGTAAATGAAGTTCTTTGTAAGTTACTTTTTCGCTAGGAATTGTCGGATCATTTGATTCCCAGATAATTGCGGTTTTATCTCCCAAGCTTTCCAAATGCCGATCAAGACAGTTATAAGCAACATTGGTTTTGCCATTCTTAAACCATTCAATTTGCGCTTTTGCTAGATCACAGTTTGTAACTTCTGACCATTTCTCAAACCAGAAAAAATTATTAGCAATTTCTTCCCAGAATTTTTTTGGATCAGCGATTGAGGCTTGATATTGTTGATCGTAATCAGCCTTAGAATTGATGTGAAACATAAATCACCTCACTAGATGCTGCGCAGAAATTTTCGCGCGAGTTCAAATAAATCAATCATTGTGTCCCGAATTTTGGCATCAAATCCGATATTTTTTTGCGCCCATTCTTTAATCCACGGACGCGCCAAATCCCAAATGTTAAGAGTTGGATCAAGTGACACACCAACGCCCTCAACTAGCAATAAAGTTTTTTGCAAAAGTAATAATTCTGGTCGCGTTTCCATTTTATAATCACGCGTCATGGTGATTAGATTGCCCAGAAGCTGTGCTACCGAAATATCTTTAACATCAGAACCAACAATAGTTTCACCTATTTTGCGGCAAGAAAGTGCTAAATCATCAACATTAGTGTCTTGCGGAATAAGACCAGCATCAACATGCAATTGGGCAACGCGGCGATAATCTTTGTTCAAAAATCCGATCAGAATTTCAGCAACAGCCAACCGAGTTTTCTTGTCGATTTGCCCCATAATTCCAAAATCAACTACGGCAATATCGCCATTTTTTAGTAGGAATAAATTTCCTGGGTGCATATCAGCATGGAAAAATCCATGAACATAGACTTGCGTAAAATAGCTAATCACCAGGTTTTGGGCGATTTGTTTTTTATCATAAGCAGAGTTGGCAATCTCTTCTTTTTTAGAAAGCGGGATGCCATCAATCCATTCTAAAACTAGAATTTTGCTCGTAGATAATTTCCAGAAAATTTCCGGCACATAAAAACCTTTCACATCTTTCAAATCTTCTTTGAGTCGTGAAGCGTTTGCAGCTTCACGCAAAAGATCCAGCTCACTTTTTGAAACTTGTTCCAACAAATCCGAAATATCAGAAAAACTTTTTTCTAAAAACTTCGAAAATATCCCTAAGAATTTTATGAGAATTTTTAACGTTTTGATATCGCGCGCCATATTTTTAGAAATATTTGGACGCAACACCTTTACGGCAACAATCCTGCCGTCATTTAATTTAGCTTGATGTACTTGGGCGATTGAGGCCGATGCCACAGCCTTAAAATTGAATTCTGCAAAAATCTTATCGAAATTTTTTCCGAATTCTTGCTCGAGAATTTTTTTTAATTTCGCCTCGCAAAAAGGCGGTACATGATCCTGAAAACCAGCTAGTGTTTTTGCCATCTTTTCCCCAACCAAATCAGATCGGACAGACAGAATTTGTCCAAGCTTTATGAAAGAAGGACCAGCAAATTTTAAGAAATAAAAAACCGCGGCATTTTTGTTAAAAATACCAAGTGGTAAAGATAACAAAAACAGCGCGGTAAGTCTGAATAAATTTATTACTGCAATCATCTATTGTTTAGGATCTACGATTGAAGAGCTTGAACTGCTAAGCGCTTCAGGATTTTGATGTAGATCAACCTTAATTTTGGTTAAATCAACGTTAACTCCAGCGAAACTAAACAATTTATTTAAAAGCTGAGAAATAATGCCAAGAATATTTGCCGACACTTCTTGGATTCTTGACACTACAAGCTTGAAGGCATTAGCACCTTCAGGAGACAATTTTAGGATTGCCACCACATCATCAACCGTGATGATATTCAAAACTAACATAACCAACATCATTGAGAATGCTGTAGAAGCAAAAAGAATGACACTTCTGAGAGAGAAAAACGAAAGTAAGTCCATAATAAGTAAGGAGATTTTGTGCGAAATTCAGCTTAGATTAGGCTGTGTTTAGAGTGTTAAATTTGACGCTGTAAGTATCAAGAAATTAATTAACTAGTTGATTACGGCTCTTGTTTCCTTAACCAGCTGTTTAATCACTTCTTTTTTATCAAGTGGTCTGCTTAAACATTCACCATAGTACATCATCGGTGTTACCGGACGAGCATTATAGTTTTGTTCAATCAAATGGGCAAATGTCATATCGTAAATTTTTTCTTGCTTGGAGGTTATTCTATAAAGAGTCTTCCCTTGATCATTAACGCAATAGCTACTTTTTTCTAGCAAGTTCAGTAATAATTCTGTTTCCGCCTTGCTCATTCTCGGATTATTTTTATCAGGCTTAGAATCACGATTAGCACGCATATATTCTTCACTCACAAAGAATGTAAAGTTTTTGCTATCTTGCCCGTAAAAAGTAACACGACCGTACTGAGAAAGATCCCTTGAGGCACAAGAAGCCACAAGTATAAAAAAAAGCAGGGATCCGAGGATCATCCTGCTTTTTTTTGTAAACGACTTTTTCAAAGTATTATGAATTTGTCTCACCTTCAGAAACTCCTGCTTTAGTGAAGAAGTCCAACTTCTCTTTAATTCTAGAAGCTTTACCAGTTAGCTTTCTTAAGTAGTAAAGTTTTGCTCTACGAACAACGCCTTGCTTCATAATATCAACGCTAACAAGAAGTGGAGAATAAACTGTGAATTTTCTTTCTACACCTACACCACTGCTGATTTTTCTGACTGTGAAAGTCGCGGCATAGTTTGAAATATCTTTAGTTTTAGCAATCACAATACCATTAAAAGCTTGGATACGAGTATTTGTACCTTCAGTGATTTTGTATTTCACGCTAACAGTATCACCAACTTTAAAATTAGAAAGCTCAGCGCCTCTGATTTCTTTGATTCTTTTGACTTGCTCGGAAGCAAAATTTGCAAGTATATTTTTCATATTCTCCTTAGTTTAAAACTTATGTTACGCTTTTTTAGCTACTTTTTCCTGAGAGTTTTCTACAGAAGCAACTCTGTCTACCAATTCCATTACTGCCATTGGAGCTTTGTCGCCGGTTCTAAAACCGAATTTCAAGATTCTAGTGTATCCACCATTTCTAGCAGCAACTCTTGGACCAATTTCCTTAAAAAGTTTTTCAACAATAGCTTGGTTACCCAAAATAGAAGCGGCCAAACGACGATTTGCCAAAGTGTCTTTTTTTGCTAAAGTAATGACTTTTTCAACAAATGATCTGATTTCTTTTGCTTTTGGCAAAGTTGTTTTGATCAACTCATGTTGCAAAAGAGCAATTGACAAGTTGCGGAATAGAGCCTTTCTGTGTGCACTATTTCTACTCAATTTTCTGCCTTTAATTCTGTGATTCATTTTCTAATCAATTTTAAATTACGGGATTTCTATCGCTTAGAACTCTTTATTTTTAAGTTTCAAAAGTTCTTCCAAATTTTTTGGTGGCCAGTTGGTTAACTTCATTCCGAAGCCAAGACCCATAGCTTTTAGATTTTCTTTTAACTCGTTTAGAGATTTTCTACCGAAGTTAGCTGTTTTAAGCATCTCGCCTTCTGATCTAGAAACTAGGTCACCGACATAGATGATATTTTCATTCTTCAAACAATTATAGGATCTTACTGAAAGCTCGAGCTCATCAATTGTTTTAAGTAAATTTTTATTAAATTCTGGCTCAAGATTGATCTCCTTATGAGCAGGAGTATCAAGCTTGCTTACATCAAAGTTAATGAAAACTTGAAGCTGTTCTTGCAAGATTTTTGCAGCAACACCAAGAGCATCTTGTGGAGTAATTGTACCGTTAGTATCAATTTCCAAAATTAATTTATCATAATCAGTAATCTGTCCAACACGTGCATTTTCAACTTTATAAGCTACGCGGCTAACTGGGCTGAATACTGCATCAATGGCGATCGCTCCAACACCATGTTCGCTTTTCTTGTTTGATTCAGCAACAACGTAACCTTTACCACATTCAACATGCATTTGGATGTCAATTTTTGCACCTTTATTCAAAGTACAAATAACTAGATCTTTGTTAACGATCTCAACACCAGCTTGAGTCTCGATAGAACCAGCATAAACTGGACCAACTTTATTGGTAGAAAGTTTTAAAACACATGGAGAAGAATCAGCTTTAGTAATAGCCAAAGATTTAATGTTCATGATAATATCAAGAACATCTTCCTTTACACCATCAACAGAACTGTACTCATGAAGCACGCCTTCAATTTTTATAGAAGTAACAGCGAAACCAGCAATTGAAGAAAGCATTACTCTTCTAAGGGCATTACCTAAAGTATCGCCAAATCCTCTTTCAAAAGGCTCCAAAACGATAATAGATTTTGTAACGTTATCATAACCTTCTTTTACCACGATAGAGCTTGGTTTAGTAAGGAGTTGCCAGCTTTCTTTTAAGATCGTCATATTTTTAATTTAGGTTTTCTTTAATAAACTTGTGTAACGAGTTAATTAAACTCTTCTTCTTTTTGCCGGTCTGCATCCGTTATGTGGATGATAAGTATTATCTACAATCATGCTAACATTGATACCAGCAGCTTGAATCGCACGAAGAGAAGCTTCTCTTCCAACTCCCGGACCTTTGATTTCAACAACTGCACTTTGCAAACCGTATTCTTTTGCAGCTTCAACTGCATTTTGAGTCGCGATTTGAGCAGCATATGGAGTGGCTTTTCTAGAGCCTTTAAAGCCATGCTTACCTGCAGATGACCAACAAAGAATATTTCCTTGAAGATCAGTTACAGAAATGATTGTGTTATTAAAACTCGCATAAACATGAACGATGCCACTAGAAACACTTTTCTTTTTTTTGCTGGTAGTTTTTTTACCGCTATATTTAGTCATAACTTATTTAGAAAATTAATTATTTAGCCACCTTCTTTTTGCCTGCAATAGCAACGCCTCTACCCTTACGAGTTCTGGCATTAGTGTGAGTTCTTTGTCCTCTAACAGGAAGTTTTTTTACGTGTCTGATACCTTTATAACAGCCGATATCAATCAATCTTTTAATATCGGAAGAAACTTTTCTTCTCAAATCACCTTCAAGAACAGGATATTCTTTTTCGATTAAAGATCTTACTTGCGCAAGCTTATCTTCACTTACTTGATGAGTTCTTACAGCCGCATCAATTTTTAATTTTTGACAAATTTTTTGGGCGGTAGTTGTTCCAATACCGTAAATATAGGTCAACGAGATAACAAATCTTTTTTCTTTTGGAATGTTGACACCAGCGATCCTAGCCAAAGCGAGACTCCTTTTGTTAGTTATTATTTAAATTTTTTTGAGAAATTTTTGAAACCGCATCGATCAGACCATCGAAAACGAGGGGCACGCTTTTTACGGCGGCGATCGAACAAAGCAAGTTCTTTTTTTCGTAATATCCAATCAGTTCAGCAGTAGAATTGTGATAAACTTTCAATCTATTTGTCACTGTAGATTCATTATCATCAGCTCTGCTTTCAAACTGGTCAGATTTACAATTATCACAAACACCTTGTTTAGAAGGTTGTTTGAAATAACGGTTATAAACTGTACCGCATTCCTTACAAGAAAAGCGGCCAGCAATTCTCTTGATTAAGATATCGTCACCAATTTCAAAGTTGAAAACGATATCAATTTTTTTGTTTAGTGAATCAAGCATCGAATCAAGTACGACAGCCTGGTTCATATTTCTTGGAAAACCATCGAGAATAAAACCTTTCTGACAATCTTCCTGAGTAATTCTGTTTTTAATAATCCCAACTACCACCTCGTCTGGGACCAATCCACCTGAATTCATGTAAGATTTCGCTAACTTTCCGATCTCACTTTGCAATTCAACTTCTTTACGCAAAACTTCACCAGTAGAAATCGTTGGGATTTTCAATTCGGCAGCGAGCATAGAAGCTTGTGTACCCTTACCAGATCCCGGTGGCCCTAAAAAAATTATGTTAATCATTAAGCCCTTACCCTAACTCTTCTTTTTTTATTTGTAGAAGAACCATACTTACTGGAAAATAAATGGGATTGAACTTGGTTTATCAAATCTAAAATCACATTAACCATAATGAGAATACCAGTTCCACCGATGTGTAGTGGAATTGAATATTGTGTTACTAAAATTTCCGGAACTATACAAACAAAAGTTAAGTAAGCAGCTCCAATTAAAGTCAGTCTTGCAACAATTTTATCTAGATATGCCGACGTATTTACACCGGGCCTTATTCCAAGAATGAAGCAATTGCTTTTCTTCAAATTATTAGCTACTTCTTCAGTATTAAAAATTATCGAAGAGTAGAAATAAGAGAAAAATAAAATTAAACCCGCGAACAGTAATAAATAGAATCCACCACCTCTGCGTAACATTGAAACCAGGAAGTCTCCATCCGCACCGGTAAATTGAACTATGGCCGCCGGAAACATCAAAATTGAACTGGCAAAAATTGGGGGTATAACGCCAGAGATATTAATTTTAAGGGGCAAGAAAGAAGAATCAGACATGCCTGAAGCTTTCATCATCGCGCCATTTGGATATTGGATCTTAATGCGTTTGTGAGTTTTTTCCACAAAGCAGACAAACATTAAAAATGCTGCAAAAATTACGAAAAACAAAATAATAGTTAACCAAGAATAAACACCAGTTCTTGATAGGTCGAAAACCTGAACAATCGTAGAAGGAAGCGAAGAAACAATACCAACAAAAATAATTAAAGAAATACCATTGCCAATCCCAGAATTAGTAATTCTTTCACCGAACCACATCAACATCACCGTACCACCAACAAGGCTAATACAAGTCGTCCACATAAAAATCGATGAATCCGAAATGAAGGCACTTTGTTCACCATTTGCTAGTGCATAGTAAACACCCATTGCTTGGAAGAAAGCCAAGACAATAGTTAGGTATCTGGTGTATTGATTAATTTTGGCTCGACCATAATCACCTTCTTTTTTTAGAGCTTCTAAACTTTTGTACATCGAAGTCAAAAGCTGCATAATAATTGATGCCGTAATGTATGGCATAATATTAAGCGCAAAGATACTCATTCTCTGTAACGCTCCACCTGAGAACAGGTTGACCATGCCAAAAATATTGGCACCAGAGCTTTCAAAGAACTTTTTCAAAACCTCAACATTAATTCCAGGGATCGGAACAAAAGTACCGAATCTATAAATCAAAAGGATGAAGATAGTAAATAAGATTCTTTTTTTTAATTCTGAATTTGAAGATAAGGCTGACACAGTTTGGGATCTCGCGAGTTATCTTGAATTAAATAAATGAAAATAAGTTTAGGCAAAAGCTTTCGCTTTTTCTGAATAGCTATCAACAGTAACTTTAAAACTCGCTTTTACTGAGTTATCTTTACCCATGATCAGCTTCACTTTAGAGTCTTTATTTTTTACTAGACCGAGTTCAGCCAATTTTTCTTTAGTAACTACAGAAATATTTGGTTCATGTTTGATAACCGCAGAAATTACATCAGAAATAGTAATTGCTTCATATTCTTCTCTGAGAACATTAACGAAACCTCTTTTTGGAAGTCTCATGTGAACTGGAGTTTGACCACCTTCGAAACCTTTTACAGAGTGATGGCCAGTTCTAGCTTTTTGACCTTTGACACCACGTCCAGAAGTTTTACCTTTTCCGGAACCAATCCCGCGTCCAACTCTGATCGCGTCGTTTCTTTTAATTTTAGCTAAGCCGTTTAATGAGATAGTCATATTTATTACACTATTGAAACTTTGATTACGTGCTGAACTTTTTTAATCATACCTAGCACAGCTGAAGAACAAGTAAGAGTAGAATCACTTCCAATACCTCTTAGTCCGAGACCAATTAAACTACCTTTTTGTCTGTCGTTTAATTTTGATCCACCTTTCACTTGCTCAACAAGAATTTTTTTATTTAGAAAAGTATCTAACTTCATGGGATTATTCATTATTTGTGTTAAGAGCTAAATTTCTTCTTTTAACAATTTCAGAAATTTCTTTTGATCTTTTTTCTGCGATCAATTTCGGAGAAGTTAAAGCTTTCAGAGCGCTAAAAGTTGCCCCAACCATGTTGTAGGGATTCGAAGTTCCTACTGATTTAGCAACTATATCGTGAATTCCAGCACACTCGAAAATAGCACGCATAGGTCCACCAGCAATAACACCAGTACCTGCTGGAGCAGCTCTCAAATATACTTTAGCAGCACAAAATCTTCCAAAAATATCGTGATGGATTGTTCTGCCTTCTTTAAGAGCAATTTTAGTCATTGCTTTTTTGGCAGCTTCAAAAGCTTTGTTTTTCGCATCAGAAACTTCTGTTGCATTTCCTTTTCCGAAACCAACTTTACCATTTTTATCTCCCACAACAACTAATGCTGCGAATGAAAGATTCTTACCACCTTTTACAGTCTTAGAAACTTTATTGATAGAAATCAGTCTTTCTACAATTTCTGAATTGTTATTTTTAGCTTGTTTTGACATCTGATGAATTTTTAAAATTAGAATGATAGTCCTGATTCGCGGCAGGCTTCAGCCATAGCTTTAACTCTACCACCATAAATGTAAGCGCCTTTATCAAAAACAACTTCTTTAATGTTATTTTTCAAACAAAGTTCAGCGAAATTTTTACCGACTAATTTGGCTTTTTCCAAACCGCTGATTTTTTTATCTTCAGCAAAGTTCAATGTTGAAAAGGCACATATAACTTTTCCATCCATGCTAATAAGCTGAGCATAGAAATTTTTGTTTGATCTAGAAACAACGATTCTTGGTCTAAGAGACTTATTGTTCTTAAGAATGTTATTTTTAACTCTGTATTTTCTTCTTTCGTAATTAGTAAGCATATTATTTCTTCTTACCCTCTTTTCTTAAAATTTGTTTTCCAGCAATTTTTACACCTTTACCTTTATAAGGCTCAGGCTTTCTGAATGAAATGATTTCGGAAGCTACCTGACCAACCAAAACTTTGTCACTACCAGTAAGCACGATCAAGTTTGGCTTTTCAAAAACAGCAGCAACTCCTTTTGGAAGAGCATAATAAATTTCATGGCTATAGCCAAGAGTCAAAATCAAAACTTCTTTTTCAACTGCAGCTTTATAACCAACGCCATTTATTTCTAGAACGGTTTTAAATGGTTCTAGTAAACCACTAACAATGTTCTTGATATTACTTCTATCCATGCCGATAAACATCGAAATATCAGAAGGAGCATTTTCATCAGCCAACAATTTAATAGCACCATCGTTAAATTCGATCTTTACTTTTGGGCTAACCTTGTAAGTTTTTTGAATTTTTCCATTATCGAACGATAAGTTGCTTTTTTCAACAGCAACCTTGATGTTCGCAGGAATTTTTACCGGTAGTTTTCCTACTCTAGACATAACTTAAGAACCAATTAAAAGATTTTTAGTAGAACTTCGCCACCAAGCTTTTGCACTCTAGCTTCGTGATCAGAAATAACACCTTTAGAAGTTGAAATGATTACCATTCCAAGACCATTTTTTACAGACGGAATTTCATCAGCTCTGCAATATATTCTTCTTCCTGGTTTTGAAACTACAGAAATTTCACTAACAACAGGGTTAGAATAATGATATTTCAAATGAATATCAAATTGCTCAAGGTTACCAGATTTAACTTTGCTGTAGCTCAGAATAAAACCTTCTTCCTTCAAAATTTTTAAAATATTTTCTCTTAATTTAGAAACAGGAGAGTTAATCACGGTTCTGTTCGCCAAATACCCGTTTTTTACTCTCGCCACTAAATCTGAAACTGGATGATTAGACATCTTTTGTAGATCTTTTGTTATTAAATAAAATTACCAACTTGATTTCACTAAGCCAGGAACCTGACCCCAAGACGCTAGTTCTCTTAGCGCAATTCTTGATAGGCCGAATTTTCTGAAATTTCCTCTTGGTCTTCCAGTCAGACTACATCTGTTTCTGACTCTAGATTTAGAAGCATCTCTTGGCATTTCCGATAACTTGATTTGAGCCACTAGTCTTTCTTCAAAAGAAAGAGAAGTATCTTTAGTGGTTTCAATAAGTTTAGTTCTTTTCACTCTTTTTAGAGCAGTCAAATTTTTTCTTTTAAGATTTCTTCTGACGAGAGATTTCTTTGCCATACTAGTTATTTAATTGGAAGATTAAGCTTTCTAAGCAAGTACAGAGCCTCTTCTTTATTTTTGGCTGTAGTAACGATGCTGATATTCATACCGAAGATTTTCATGATATTATCAAGATCAACTTCTAGGAATACGTTATGTTCTTTGATACCAAAGCTGTAATGAGCACTTTGGTTAAAGCCTTTTGAAGATAGACCTCTAAAGTCTTTAACTCGCGGAAGAGCAATGTTTACAAGTTTGTCAAAGAATTGGTACATCTTTTCACCCCTAAGAGTAACTCGACAACCAATAGGAAGATCTTTTCTTAATTTGAAAGTCGAGATCGCTTTACGAGACTTAGTCTGAACTGCTTTTTGACCAGCAATATTAGAAACTTGAGTTGTCAGATAAGACAAAAACTTATTGTCACTATCAGTTGCTTTAATACCAACGTTCAAGCTGATCATTTTCAGCCTAGGAATTTCCATATCGTTAGTGTAAGAAAATTTCGTCTTAAGATCAGAAATTGATTCTTTGTATAATTTTTCGGTTAATGTTTGCATCGCTTAATTAATCAATTTTTTTGCCAGATTTTTTAGAAACTCTAGACTTTCTAGTAAAAGCTTTACCTTCACCAGCGTCAACAACAAATTTCACTTTTACAGCTTTACCATTTTCAACATGTGAAATGTTTGAAATATGAATTGGTTTTTCAACCTTTACTATTTGCCCAGGAGCAGTTGAAGTTGGTTTTTTATGAACCGTAGCAAGATTTACACCTTCAACTAAAACTTTATTATCACCAAGAATGGCAGTAATTTTACTAGTTTTACCTCTGCTAGAACCTGTGATTACAATCACCTGATCGTTTTTCTTAAATTTATGAGCCATATTTTATAAAACCTCCGAAGCTAATGACGCGATTTTTAAGAAGTTTTTTTGTCTAACTTCTCTCGCAACTGGTCCAAATACACGAGTTGCAATTGGTTCTCCATCTTTATCAACCAAAACGATGGCATTATCATCGAACTTAACAAAACTTCCGTCATTTCTAACGATTTTGCTTTTAGTTCTAACGATCACACCTTTAGCGACTGATCCTTTTTTAACTTTAGAACCAGGAATTACACTAGTGATCGACACAACAACGATAGTGCCAACTCCAGTAATCATGTGATCAGAACCACCCAAAACTTTAATACATGTAGCAGTCTTGGCTCCTGAGTTATCAGCAACTACCAGACTTGATTGCATTTGAATCATTTTAATACCCTATGCTTTAATTAAACTTTTAATGCCCATTTTTTTCTTTTTGAAATCGGTCTTGAGCTAACGATTTCAACCTCATCACCAATATTCAGAGATTTGCCTTGCGAATCTACTAAATATTTTTTGTGAACAGTAATGTATTTACCATAACGAGGGTGCTTCTTGAAAATCGTAGCAACACCCTTGAAGGTTTTTTCATCAATAATGTTTAGAACTTTTACTTTCATATTTCTTTAATTTATGCCTTAGCAGTTTTTTTCTTAACAGCTTTAGTGCTGTTAATTTTAGTAAACAGTCTAGCGACTTCTTTTCTTTTGTTACGATAATCTTTAGCAACAATTGCTTCACCTGAAGAAGCTTTGATTCTCATCATCAAAAGCTCTTTTTTCAAATTTGCGATATCGACTAAAGCTGATTGCTTTTCTTCTTTTTTCATAAGTCTTTACTTAGATCAAATTAACAATTTTTGTCTTGAATGGCAATTTAGCCGCCGCTTTTTCCAAAGCAGTGTTCGCAGAAGCGGTATCGATTCCATCAATTTCGAAAATAACTCTGCCTGGTTTAATTTTTGCAATATAGTACTCAACGTTACCTTTACCAGAACCCATTCTTACCTCAGCTGGTTTTTTAGTAACTGGGGTATGAGGGAAAACCATGATCCAAAGCTTTCCAGCTCTTTTCATGTAACGAGTAATTACTTTTCTAGCAGATTCAATTTGTTTTGAATTTAATTTACCAGGCTCAAGAGCTTTAATACCAGAAGATCCAAACTTAAGGCTATTGCCATTAGCTGCAGTACCTAGGATTTTTTTTCCACCTTTCTGCGCCTTTCTGTATTTGGTTTTTGCAGGAGTTAACATTTACTATACCAATTTATTTGATTTTTTTTCGACGAAACCTTTGTAGATCCACACTTTAACACCGATTACACCATAAGTTGTGTAAGCGTTAGCCGTAGCGTAATCGATATTACAACGAAGTGTATGAAGAGGAACTGAACCTTCTTTATACCACTCAGTTCTAGCAATTTCAGCACCACCAAGACGGCCTGCAACTGAAACTTTAATTCCAAGTGCACCATATTTCATGGCTGATTGCATAGATTTTTTCATGACTTTTTTGAAAGCAGCACGACCTTCAAGTTGTTTAGCAATACTTTGAGCAACTAGAGAAGAGTTCAAATCTGGCTTATCAATCTCAACAATCTTAACGTCAACCTTTGCACCAGCGATTTTCTCTACTGCTTGGTTAATTTTTTCAATATCTAAACCTTTTTTACCGATAAGAACACCCGGTTTAGAAGTTTTGATAATTAGATTAACTTTGTCAGATGGTCTTTCAATAACTACGCTTCCAATACCACAATGAGCATAGTTTTTTTTGATAAAAGTACGAATTGCGATATCGTTGATAAGTTTTTTGGCATAATTTTTATTATCATACCAAACTGATTCCCAATTTTTGTTATTGAGAAGTCTGAAACCAACCGGATTAACCTTTTGACCCATTTTTCCTCTATTTTTGTTTTTCTTGTTTTTCTGCTAAAACAACTCTGACGTTGCTGAAAGTTTTTAGAATTCTGCTTGATTTACCGCGACCTCTAGCAGCAAATCTTTTGAGAGCAAAAGATCTACCGATGTCGATTCTTTTAACGTAAAGATTATCAACATCCATGTTGTGGTTGTTCTCAGCGTTTGACATAGCCGAATAAACTAAACCGCTAACAATCGGCGCAAGTTTCAAATTACAAAACTTTAAGATTTTTAAAACCTCAGAAACTGGTCTACCGGTTAAATTTCCGGTCAACTTCATAACTTTAAGAGGACTTGATTTTACAGCACTTAGATAGGCTACTGCTACTTTTTCAGTCATGTTCTAGTCTTTTTTAATTTTTTTATCTCCAGAATGGCCGTAGAAAGTTCTAGTTGGTGCGAACTCACCGAACTTATGTCCTACCATTCCTTCAGTAACCGCAACAGAAACGAATTTTTTTCCGTTGTGAACTGCGAAATTAATGCCAACGAATTGTGGCAAAATTGTTGATCTTCTAGACCAGATTTTAACAATCGGTTTTTTAGAAGAATTAACGTAGTCTCTTGCTTTTTTTAGTAAGTATCCGTCTACAAATGGTACTTTCCAGGTTGATCTAGGCATAGTTTATTTAATTATTTTGCGCGTCTTGATTTTACAATGAAACGGTTAGTTGGATTGCTTCTCTTTCTGGTTTTCTTACCTTTAGCTGATTTACCAGTTGGAGAAACAGGATGTCTACCGCCCGAAGTTTTACCTTCACCACCACCATGTGGGTGATCAACAGGGTTCATTACAACACCACGAACTGTAGGTCTGATACCCATCCATCTTGATCTACCAGCTTTACCGATCGAGATATTTTTATTATCTAGATTCGAAACTGATCCAATAGTTGCCATGCAATCAAGTAGGAAAAGTCTGATTTCGCCAGATTGCATTTTTACCAAAGCGTATCCGCCATCTTTACCAACTAATTGAGCGTAAGTTCCAGCGGATCTAGAAACTGAACCACCGCAACCAGGTTTCAATTCAACGTTATGAACGATAGTACCAATCGGAATAACAGAAAGTGGCATTGCATTACCGATCTTAACGTCAATCAAGCTTCTTGATGACATAATTTTTTCGCCAGCAGCAAGCTTATGAGGTGCAAGAATGTAAGAATAAATGCCGTCAGAATATTTTACCAAAGCGATGAAAGCTGTACGGTTTGGGTCATATTCAATTCTTTCAACTGTTGCCTCAAGATCAAATTTATCTCTTTTGAAATCAATGACACGGAAAGATTTTTTGTGACCGCCAGATTTATGACGAACAGTAATATGACCAATATTGTTACGACCAGCGCTTTCAGAAACTTTAGTAGTCAACGCTTTAAGCGGAGAGCCTTTCCAAAGTTCACTTCTGTCAATCGTAATTAACTGCCTTAGAGAAGGAGTAATCGCTTTATAATTTTTAAGAGCCATTTTTTATGAACCAAAATTAATTGATTGGCCTTCTTTCAAAGTGACAATCGCTTTTTTATATGATTTTCTTTTGCCTTCAACACCTTTGAAACGCTTAGTTTTAGCATTGGTGTTGATGATATTAACTTTCTCAACTTCAGCGCCAAAAACCTTTTTAATCAAAGAGGCAACTTCTTGTTTTGTACAAGCAGAATCAACTTCAAAATGGTGCTTATTTTCACCCAATTGTCTGTTTGATTTTTCTGTGTAAACAAGACCTTTAATCTTGTCGTAATTTAATAGAGCAGACATTTCTACAAGGCTCCTTTAATAGTTTCAAAAATTGAGCTATCGACCATTAAATGATCGAAACTCAAGATGTCATAAACGTTGATCGCATTAGCACTCAAAGCTTTAACATTTTTCAAATTTCTTGCTGATCTAGCCAAAACTTCGTTATTTTTTGAAGCTGGGTTGAACAAAATCAAAGCACTTGAAACATTGTTTTGTTTCAATGAAGAGTTGATTTGAGCAGTTTTGATTTGGGCACCGAAATCGTCAGAAAATAAAAACAATTTATCTTCTTTAAGTTTTAGTTTTAGCACATCAGCCAAAGCAACTTTGATGATTTTTTTCGGCATGGTAAAATCAAAAGAACGTGGCATTGGGCCGTGGCAAGTTCTACCACCAACGAATTGTACTGATCTTTTGCTACCTTGACGAGCATTACCGGTACCTTTTTGTTTATAAGGTTTTGCAGTAGTACCTGAAATTTCCGCCATAGTTTTTGTTTTAGCAGAGCCAGATCTTTTTCTAGCCAATTGCCATCTTACAACGTAAGCAACAGATTTAGGGCTTTGAAGAGCAAGATCCGAATCAACTTCAACTTGTTGAGATCCAGCTGCTTTACCACTAAAATCAATCTTTTTAAGAGTTAGAGAAGTCATAATTTATACAATTAGAAATTTTTGGCGATTTTCAAAACAACGTCACCGCCGTTATTTCCTGGAATTGCACCTTTTACTGCAATTACCGATTTTTCTTTATCGACGATAAGAACTTCCAAATTTTTTACGGTAACATTATCAACGCCCATGTGACCGGCCATTTTTTTACCTTTGAAAGTTTTACCTGGATCTTGTCTTTGACCAGTTGAGCCGTGAGATCTGTGAGACACAGAAACACCGTGAGAAGCTTCCAAACCACGGAAGTTCCATCTTTTCATAACGCCGGCAAATCCTTTACCTGCAGTAACACCAGCTACATCAATTTTGTCACCTTCTTTAACAACTGAATCGATGGCGATTGAATCACCAACTTTCAACTCAAGATTTTTTCTAACTTGAGAACCTCTAATTTTTTTGAATAGAGGAACTGATTTTTTGTTAAACAATCCAGTTTGTGGCTTTGAAACTTTTTTAGCATTTTCAGCTTTTTCAAAAGCAACTAACAAGTTATCAAAAGATTTATTTTCATTAACCAATAATTCCAAAACACAGTTATCATAAACTTGGATCATGGTTAAAGGTACAGCAACACCAGTATCTTTAAAGATATGGCTCATACCGATTTTTTTTCCGACTAGTTCCAACATCTTAGTTCTTTGCCCCGTTAATTGCGATTTTAATATTAACACCAGCTGAAAGATTTAGCTTCATCAAAGCATCTACTGTTTGAGCCGTAGGAGAGATGATCAATAATCTTTTTGAAGATCTGATTTCAAATTGTTCACGAGAATCTTTGTCAACGTGAGGTCCTCTGATTACACAAAACTTTTGAATTTTAGTTGGCAAAGGAATTGGACCTTTGATACCAGCACCAGTTCTTCTAACGGTACCGATAATCTCGCCCATCGCTTTGTTCAAAACAACGTGATCAAAAGACTCAAGTGTGATCTTGATGCTTTCCTTATTTTTCATAATTCTTATTTGATAATTTTAGCAACAACACCAGCGCCAACAGTTCT
>CAYUHG010000010.1:0-64028 GCA_964444545.1 uncultured Rhizobium sp. | reverse complement strand
AATAGTACCAATGTTAACGTGAGGCTTATTGCGTTGGAAGACGGCTTTAGACATAATTATTTAAACCTTTTTCGAGTTAATAAAAAACCCGTAAACACAACATTTAGTGTGCTTTACGACGTTTTCAAAATTAAAATTTTGTGATTTTTAAAAAGAACTTCATGTGAAGAGGTCGCGCAAAGTATTTTTGGCGAAATAAAATGCAAACAAAAATCTTTTTAAAAATTCGTGGTGAGAATTTCTAAAAATTATGAATTGTAGTACATTTCAAACTCAACTGGATGAGGAATTTGTTCGTATCTATCAACTTCTTGCATTTTTAATGCGATATAAGCATCGATTTGTTCGTTAGTGAAAACTCCACCTTCAAGCAAGAAAGCACGATCTTTATCCAAAGAATTCAAAGCATCACGAAGTGAACGCGAAACTGTCGGAATTTTTTTCAATTCTTTTTCTGACAAGTGATACAAATCTTGGTTTTTTGGTTCGCCCGGATGGATCTTGTTTTTAATACCATCAAGACCAGCCATCAACAAGGCTGCACAAGTCAAATATGGATTCGAGGCTGGATCTGGGAAACGAGTTTCAATACGACGAGCTTTTTCGTTAGTCACATGTGGAATACGAATTGAAGCTGAACGGTTTTTCGCTGAGTAAGCCAAAAGAACTGGTGCTTCGTAGCCAGGAACTAAACGTTTGTAGCTGTTAGTTGTGGCATTTGAGAAAGCGTTGATTGCTTTCGCATGTTTGATGATTCCACCGATGTAATACAAAGCCAATTCTGACAAATTCGCATGATCGTTACCCATGAACAAATTTTGACCATTCTTCCAAATTGATTGGTGAACGTGCATACCAGAACCATTGTCAGCGAAGATTGGTTTTGGCATGAAAGTTGCGGTTTTGCCATAAGCTTGGCAAACGTTGTGAATTACATATTTGAACTTTTGGATATTGTCAGCAGTTCCTGTCAAAGTGCTATATTTGAAACCAATTTCAAATTGTGAGTTAGCAACTTCGTGATGATGCAAAAGTGGAACTAGACCAACTTGGCGCATAGTTTCACACATTTCACCACGTAAATCTTGGCCAGTATCTTGTGGAGCTGGATCGAAGTAAGCACCTTTAACTTGTGAACGGCGTGCCAAGTTTCCGCCTTCGATAACTTTATTAGAATTGTGCGGAGCTTCTTCTGAATCAATAGAGTGAGTTACGCCATGAGTTCCAACTTGGAAACGCACATCATCAAACACAAAAAATTCTGGTTCTGGACCGAAATAAGCAACATCGCCAATTCCTGAACTTTTCAAATATTCTTCAGCTTTTTTCGCAGTATAACGGGGATCACGATCATAACCTTTTCCAGTAGTTGGTTCGATTACATCACAAGTAATCACAAGAGTTGGATGAGTTGCAAATGGATCGATAAAAACAGTATCAAGTTGTGGAATCATCAACATGTCAGACTCGTTAATTTCTTTCCAAGCTGGAACTGAAGATCCGTCGAAAGCAACACCTTTAGTTAAAGCCTCTTCATCAACTGCATCAGCACAATGGCTGATGTGTAACCATTTACCGTTGTAATCAGAAAAACGAAAATCAACGAACTTAATATCGTTATTTTTGATCAAATCAAAAATAGCGGAAACGCCAGATGCCTTAGACATGGTAATTTTAGAAATAATTTTTGGGGGAGGAAATCGGCGTGAATTTTGCCGGTCTTTTATTTTTAGACGGGAGTAATTTTTTACTTTTTAGCCCCACAAAAGTATAGGGGTTTTTTAAAGTTTTTTTTTACCAAATATTACAACTGGAGAGAAAGATAGGAATGGTGTGCCCTAGACGATTCGAACGTCTGACCTACAGCTTAGAAGGCTGTTGCTCTATCCAGCTGAGCTAAGGGCACATGAGGAAAATTTGGGGAGCTTTTAAAAAGAGGCGCGCTTTGTAAAAGTGGTCTGCAAGAAAAGCAATTAAAAATTTAAGATTTGGTTTAGTTAAATATGTCTAATCATTTTCTCTCGCCAAAAATTGCTGTACCAACTCGGATATGAGTTGCGCCTAACGCAATCGCCTCTTCAAAATCAGCACTCATTCCCATAGAAATATTTTTTAAATTATTTTCTTTGGCCAACTTTGCCAAAAGCGCAAAGTAAGGAGAAGCTGCTTCATTATTGGGTGGAATACACATCAATCCCGTGACATTCAAACCACAATCTTGCTGACAAAATTTCACAAAATTTCTAACTTCCATTGGTGCGATTCCTGATTTTTGCTCTTCTTCGCCAATATTTACCTGAATAAAAAATTGCGGATTTTTTTTGCTTTTAGTGATCTCTTTTTTGAAAGCCAAAGCCAATTTTTCACTATCCAAAGTTTGAATTACATCAAACAGATCCAGCGCTTCCGGAACTTTGTTACTTTGTAAATGACCAATAAAATGCAATTCAATTTCAAAATTTTTTGCACGAATTTCTGACCATTTTTCGCTGGCTTCTTTGACATAGTTTTCTCCAAAGATTCTGCATCCTTGATCGATCACTTCCAAAATTTTCTCAACGTTTTGAGTTTTAGAAACTGCAATAAGATTGACCTTTGACTTATCTTTTTTGTAGATTTGGCAAGCCTTCTTCAATCGGTCATTAATCAAAAATAAGTTACGCTCTATTGCACTAATTTTGCCTGTCATGGATCAAAAAATTTTGTTCGAAATAAAAAAATTCGAGAAAAGAAATAAAAAAATAAATCGCGGCTTAAACCTACCAGCGAGCGTTTTGTTTACCGATCGTAAAAAAATTTCCAATCTTGAAAACACCATAAAATCTCTGCCAAAAAATTCAGCAATCATAATTCGCGAATATGATTTAAATAAAAAAGATCGCGAAATTTTTGCTAAAAAAATTCAACTGTTTGCCAAGTCAAAAAGCTTGAAAATATTAGTTGGGAAAGACATCGCTTTAGCAAAAAGAATTAAAGCTGATGGCTTGCATTTTTCTGATCTCGATAGATTACCTTTACAATTTATGAAAAAGAATAAATTCAATAAAAAATTTATTTTTAGTTTTTCTTGCCACAATTTTAAGTCGATTCTAAAAGCCAAGAGATTAAAGCCTGATATGGTTTTTATTTCACCAGCTTTCCCTACAACAACTCATTTAAACACAGAAAGCCTTGGCCTCAAGAATTTGGCTAAAATTTCTTTGAAATCTAGAAGCAATTCTTACTTTAAGTTGAAGCTTTACGCGTTAGGTGGAATTAATTCGGAAAATCTTGCCTCAATCAGAAAGCTTGGCTTATCAGGCTTTGCGGCAATAAGTCTATTCTCAAAAAACTTATGAAAATCACACCCGTTATTTTATCAGGTGGCTCTGGAACTAGATTATGGCCACTTTCTCGCAGCTTAAATCCTAAACAATTCTTAAATTTGGTTGGCGATCATTCGTTATTCCAGAAAACCGCTTTACGCACAAAAGACGAAGAGTTGTTTCATAATCCAATTGTAGTCTGCAATAACGAACATCGTTTTATTGCTGCAGAAGAATTACAAAAAATTGATATCACTCCAAAATTAATTATCCTTGAGCCTTTGGGAAGGAATACCGCGCCTGCAATCACAGTTGCAGCTTTAAATGCCGTCGAAAGCAAAGAAGATTTGATTTTAGTCATGCCTTCTGATCACATAATTCAAGATGAAGAAGGTTTTATCCATAGCGTCAAAGCCGCAACAAAAGCAGCACAAGATGGTTATTTGGTTACCTTTGGCATTGTTCCAAACAGTCCAGAAACTGGTTACGGCTATATCAAATCCGGTGCTAAAATTGAAAATTTCGGCGAAATTTGTGATGTCGAAAAATTCATCGAGAAACCCAAAAAAGATGTTGCTGAAGGTTTCTTAAAAGATGGCGGATATTTCTGGAACAGCGGTATCTTTATGTTTCGTGCTTCAGTTTACTTGGAAGTTTTACGCCAGCTCGAAAATGACATATTTATCAATTGCTGCGGCGCCTACAACAAAGCCATTAAAGACTTGGATTTCGTTCGTCTATTCGCTGAAGATTTTGAAAAATGCACTAATATTTCAGTTGATTACGCTGTAATGGAGAAATCCAACAAAGTCGCCGTAATGCCTATCAATGTTGGCTGGTCAGACGTTGGAAACTGGCACGCTCTTTCCGAAATCGCTCCAAAAGACCAAGATGGCAATAGTTTGATTGGTGATGTTTTAGCACTCAAAACCAAAGATTGTTACATCAATTCCAAGAATAATTTAGTTACAGCAATTGGCGTAAAAAATCTGATCATTATTGCCCTAAAAGATGCAACTTTGATTGCCAATAAAGATAACGCTCAAGACGTAAAAGAATTGTTCGAAGCACTTAAAAAACACAAAAGATCAGAATGCGATTCTCATACTAAAGTTTTGCGCCCGTGGGGAAGCTTTGAAACGATTGATCTTTCTGACCGTTTCAAAGTTAAAAGAATTACCGTGAAACCAAAATCATCACTTTCACTACAAATGCACAATCACCGTGCAGAACATTGGGTAATCGTGAAAGGCACAGCCCATGTGACTTGTGGTAGCAAAGAATTTGTTATGACTGAAGATGAATCAACTTACATTCCAGTTGGGAAAAAACATCGTCTGGAAAATAAAGGCCAAATTCCTCTAGAAATTATCGAAGTTCAAACCGGAAATTATCTTGGCGAAGATGATATCATAAGATTTAGCGACATTTACGGAAGATAGTTAATGAGCGTTTTTTGGATTATTTTTTATCACGAAATTCTGTTATTCTCGCGTCATTTATCAAAAATTTTCGCTAACTTTCTTTTCTTTATAATTTCGGTTACGATTTTTTCTCTCCTGTCGCAAAACCAAGACTATCAGGGCTTGACCGTTTTTTACTCGATCACAATAATTTGGTTTTCGCTGCTTTCTTGTCTAATTTTTTCTTCGGATGATTTTCTCAAACGCGATTTTGATGATGGCACAATTGAACAGGCTCTAAACTCGGTCGATAATTTTGAGATTTTTGTTTTAGCTAAAATGTTAGCAAATTGGCTGGTTTCGTCTTTGCCAATTTTAGTTTCGATTGTGCCGTTAAGTCTTGGAATTGGCCTAGATCAAGCTTTGACGACCAATTTAATTTTATCCGCTTTTTTGGCAACTCTAGCAATAAATTTTATTTGTGGTTTTTGCGGAAGTCTTTCGATTCTAGGAAATTCAGCTCCGATGATTGGCGTAATTGCAATGCCGTTGATTATTCCGATCTTATTAATTGCGTTTGGATGCCTTGATAATGAAAGTGTTTCTGGGTTTAAGATTCTCGCCGGATTAGTAATTTTTGTCGGCTCAATTTCAGTTTTTGCGACGGCGAAGATTGTAAAAATTGCAGCGGAGTAAACTTAAAACGACAAACGACAGCCTCATAAGTCACCGTCATCCTTGAATTACGGAGTAATTCGAGAATCTCTTTAAGTTTAACGAAAAACCTTAAGAGATCCTCGATGCTTTGCATCAAGGATGACGACGACTCTGGATAGGATTTTTACTTTTTATCTGCCACTACTACTTAATTCACGAAATCCATCACAACTTGACCGATTCCAACTGGTTCACCTTCTTTGAATTTGATTTTGCCAATTTTTACGTCGTGATCAGTACGAATTGAGTTTTCCATTTTCATGGCTTCGATCACCACCAATTCTTGGCCAGCTTTTACTTCATCACCTTCTTGAACTTTAAAACGAATAACTTTCCCAGTAATTGGCGACGTTAAATTTACTGGCTTAGCGTTTTTCTGAATTTTTGGCATGAACTTCGTCAACTCAGCGTTTCTTGGCGACATAACACTAACGAAAACATCTGAACCAGAATATTGCAGCAAGTAGCTTCCAGTATTATTATTTTCTCTAATTTTAACACCAATTGCCTTACCATTAACAGAACCGCGGAAAAGTTTTTCGCCGTTGTTCCACGGAGTTTCAAGGATAATTTCTTTCTTATCGCACTCAATTTTGATGTAATTGTTGTTACGATCTAAAATGGTAGCCAAGTAAGATTTTTCATCCAGCATCACTACCCAACGATCTGAAATTTGTTTTTCGCGATGATAAAGTTGACCAGTGATTTTACCGTTTCTCTCATAGTTACGCAGGAAAATATGCATGGCACTGATGATAAGAACCGCCTCAGATTCTGAGTCTAATTCATTTCCTGAGAAACCTTTTGGAAATTCATTTTTGATGAAGCTAGTTGAAATATCACCAGTAACGAATTTTTCATTACGCATGATTGTTTCAAGAAAGCTAATGTTGTGTGAAACACCACCAATTGCGAAAGCTCCTAAAGCGTGACGCATGTGGTCAATTGCTTCAGCACGATCTTTTCCGTAAGAACAAAGCTTCGCAATCATCGCATCATAAAACATACTTACTTCGCCACCTTCGTAAACACCTGAATCAACACGAACATTGGCATTTTCTTCGGGTTCAATATAAAGATTGATACGGCCAGAAGAAGGTAAGAAACCACGAGAAGGATCTTCGGCATAAATACGAGATTCCATCGCCCAACCGTTTAATTTGATGTCTTCTTGTTTGAACGGTAATTTTTCGTTTAGTGCTATACGAATCATCAATTCAACGATGTCCAAACCAGTAATGAGTTCAGTAACTGGATGTTCAACTTGCAAACGAGTGTTCATCTCAAGGAAATAGAAATTTTTATTCTTATCCATGATGTACTCAATCGTACCAGCTGAGAAATAATTTACTGTCGCCGCCAAAGATTTTGACTGATCGTACATTTTTTTACGAGTTGCTTCGTCAACGAAAGAGCTTGGCGCTTCTTCAATTACTTTTTGGTTGTTACGCTGAATTGAACATTCGCGTTCACCCAAACAAACAATATTTCCGTGTTTATCGGCAATCACTTGGATTTCGATGTGACGCGGATTTTCAATAAATTTTTCAATAAAAATACGATCATCAGAGAAGCTGTTACGCGCTTCGTTTGAAGCTGATAAGAAAGCTTCCGACATTTCTTCGCTTTTCCATACAATTCTCATACCTTTTCCACCGCCACCAGCAGAAGCTTTTACCATAACTGGGAAGCCGATTTTCTCAGCGATTTCAGTTGCTTCTTTGTCATCTTTTACAACGCCCATATGGCCCGGAACTGTGCTAACTCCAGCGGCAATGGCAATTTTTTTCGATTCAATTTTATCACCCATCGCTTCAATTGAATGTACAGAAGGGCCGACAAAAATTACTCCAGCCTTTTCTAAAGCGTTGGCAAAACCACGATTTTCAGACAAAAATCCGTAACCAGGATGCACCATAGTTGCACCGGTTTTTTTGATCGCGCCTAAAATTTTATCAACGTTTAAATAGCTTTGTGAAGATGGCGAGTGACCAATATTTACAGCTTCATCAGCCATTTGTACAAAAAGCGAGTTAGCATCGGCATCAGAATAAACTGCAACGGTTTTAATGCCAAGTTTGCGACATGTTTTAATAATACGGCAAGCAATTTCGCCACGGTTGGCAATCAGTAATTTATGCGATTTAAACATTGGGAAAAGAAATTGATTTGCTAGAGATGGTCTTTAAAACCTGCTCTAAGCTTGTTGCTGAAGGATATTTTGATATGAGATTTACAAGAGCGGCGCATGCTAAATTTGAAGATAAAAAAATCAAACTATTATCTTTATCATAATCACTAATTGTCTCAAACCATTTTGAACTTCATGAATCAACGCCTCAGTAATTATATAAATCTTACCCGAATTAATCGTCCCATAGGAATTGGCTTATTATTTTTGCCCTGTCTTTTTGGAGTCTTCTTAGCCGAAAAAAAAGTACAGATCGATTTCACCAAAACCATGTGGATAATTTTTCTCTTTGCTTTGGGATCAGTAATTATGCGCTCCGCTGGCTGTGTGATTAATGATATTTTTGATCAAAAATTTGATCGACAAGTTGAGCGTACCAAAAATCGCCCGCTGGCATCAAAAGAAATTAGTCAAAAACATGCCATAATTTTTCTCGCAATATTATTATTCGCTGGGCTGATAATTTTACTGCAATTTAACACCATCACAATTTTTTCAGGATTTATCGCTTTAGTTTTGGCCGCGACTTATCCGCTGATGAAACGCATCACTTATTATCCGCAACTTTTTTTAGGGCTAGCTTTCAACTTCGGAATTTTAATGGCCAGTTTGGCAATCACGCATCGTATTGGTGTGAGCTCTGTAATTTTATATTGCGCAGCTATTTTTTGGACTTTGATTTACGATACAATTTACGCCTATCAAGACATTGAAGATGATTTAAAAATCGGCGTAAAATCTACTGCGATTAAATTCAGCAAAAATCCACGACAAATTTTATTAAGCCTGAGTTTAGCAATGTTTGCCTTATTGTTTTTAACCGGATTTTTGGAATCATTAAACTGGCACTTTTTTATCATCAACTTTGCCGCATTTTTGTTTTTAATCACAAAAATCATTAGTTGTAATTTTTCCGATCCGCAAAATTGCCTAAAAGTTTTTAAGGAAAATTTTTGGATCGGTGGCCTAATTTCAATTGGAATTCTTTTAGGATAATGCGAGTCGGATTATTTGGCGGAAGTTTCAATCCTCCACATCAAGGACATCTCCATATTTCAAAACTGGCAATTCAAAAACTTGGATTAAATCAAATTTGGTGGATTCCAACTTCGCATAATCCTTTCAAGGCAAAGGGAATTTATGAAAGTTATGAAAATCGCGTCGCCAAATGTCAAAAAATCATCACTAAAAATCCTAAAATTTACGTTAAAAAATTTGACGAAATTCGTACCGAAAAATTGGTTAAGAAATTACAAAAAAAATATCCTAACTATCAGTTTTTTTGGATTGCAGGTGCGGACAATTTAGCCAGACTTCACGAATGGGATAATTTTAAAGGTCTGATAAAAATGCTGCCTTTGGCGATTTTTAGTCGCGAAACGTTTTTGCCAAAAATTCGCAAAACTACAGCTTTTATTACTTACCAGAAACTTCGTGATTCTAGTAAAAATTCTCTGCCAAATTTCAAAATTTTTGCCACCAAAAATTTAAACATCTCCTCAACACAAATACGTAATAATGCTAAATTACATAGTTGATACACATTGCCATCTCGACTTAATCGAAAAACAGGGAATTTCTTTTGACGAAGCAATCCAAAATTGCCTACAAAATAATGTTAGAATTTTGCAGACAATCTGTACTCGAGTAACCGAAATTAATCAGCTTTTGGATTATACCAAAAAACACGATTTTATTTATGCGTCTCTCGGGATTCATCCTTGTAATGTTTTCGAACAACCAAAAATTACTGCTGAAGAAATTATCAGAATCTGCGCCGAAAATCCGAAAATCATTGGAATTGGCGAAACTGGTTTGGATTATTATCACGATAAATCAGCCATCGATTTACAAAAAATTAGTTTCGTTGAACACATTAAAGCGTCTCAAGAAAATGATTTACCGATTATAATTCACAGTCGCGATGCCGATTTGGATATGATGGAAATTTTAGAATCTGAACAAAAAAATAAAAATTTTCCCGCACTTTTACATTGTTTTTCCAGTTCACAAGAATTGGCCAAAAAGGCCTTGGATTTGGGAATTTATATTTCGATCTCAGGAATTGTAACTTTTAAAAATGCCACTCAACTGCAAGACATTGTAAAATATTTACCACTCGAATCTTTATTGGTTGAAACTGATTCTCCTTATTTAGCCCCGGTTCCATTTCGTGGAAAAACTAATCAGCCAGCTTTTACTAAACATGTTGTGGAATTTATTGCCCAATTAAAAGGTTTATCGGTTGAAGAAGTTACTCATCATACTACGGATAATTTCTTTAAAATTTTCAAACGTGCACAAAAATTATGAAGAAAGATTTCATGGCAGAAGCTATTGCTCAGGCAAAATTAGCTTTCGAAAAAGATGAGGTTCCGGTTGGTGCAGTGATCGTAGAAAATGGAAAAATCATCGCTGCAGCTCACAATTATAATTTACACTTAAAAGATCCAACAGCTCATGCTGAAATTTTGGTTTTACGTCAAGCCGCTGAAATAAAAAACTCTGCACGACTTGATAATTGCGATCTTTACGTAACTTTAGAACCCTGCTCAATGTGTACTTCGGCAATTTCATTAGCTAGAATTCGCCGAATTTATTATGCTGCTTCTGATGAGAAATTCGGTGCAGTTGAAAATGGCGCTCGAATTTTTCACAGCTCCTCCTGTCATCACAAGCCAGAAATTTATTCTGGAATTCAAGAAGAAGACGCAAAAGATCTTTTGGTGAAATTTTTCCGATCAAAAAGATAAGTTTCACGTGAAACTATTTGACAGCGAAAAATAGTTTTTTAGCTTGCAGATCACTTCGCAAATTTCGTTAAAAGATTACTAAAATTCCAATATTATCATGACTACTTCTCCAGCTAGAGCCAAGGTATTTTCTATTGTTAATCAAAAAGGTGGGGTCGGAAAAACCACTACTACAGTAAATTTGGCCACAGCCTTCGCTGCCGCCAAAAGAAAGGTTCTGTTAGTTGATTTAGACCCTCAAGGAAACTCTAGTACTGGCTTTGGCATCATGCAGAACCAAAGACAAAAGACTATCTACGAAGTTCTGATTGGAGAATGCTCCATGAAAAGCGCCATCATGCCAACCCGTATCCCCAATTTAAGTATTGTTACCTCTACAGTTGATTTATCAGCCTGTGAAGTTGAGTTAGCTTCAGCGGATAAAAGAGAATATATTTTGCGTAAAGCTTTGAAAGATGTGATTAGCGATTACGAATATATTTTAATTGATTGCCCTCCATCTCTAGGAATGTTGACTGTCAATGCTTTAACAGCTTCAGATTCAATTCTAATTCCAATGCAATGTGAGTTTTTCTCACTTGAAGGTTTAAGCCATTTATTAACTAGTTTGGATTTGGTTAAAGATAATTTAAATCACGATCTAAAAATCAGCGGCATTATCTTAACTATGCACGACCGCAGAAATAAATTAACCGAACAAGTTGAAGTTGATGTAAGAAGTTTTCTAAAAGATAAAGTATTTAAGAATACAATTCCAAGAAACGTAAAATTATCAGAAGCTCCTTCTCACGGACTTCCAGCAATAATTTATGATTCGAAATGTCCTGGCTCAATAGCTTACATAAAATTAGCTAAAGAAATTTTAGACAGAGAAAAATCACATAATAATTAGTTCCACGTGAAACCAAAAAAGGAGAAAATATGAAAGAAATAGTTCAAGAAAAAAGATTAGGCAAAGGACTTTCTGCGTTACTTGGTGAAAGTAAATCTAAAAAACCGGAAGATATCGCCAGTGAGTTTAAAGATTCAATTGATCTGATTAAATTAGTTCCGGTTAACAGAATTAGAGCTGGAGTTTATCAACCAAGAAAAAATTTCGATCAGAATGATTTGAATGAACTGGCCGAATCCATAAAGGAAAATGGTTTAATTCAACCGATCATTCTACGCAAAGCGGGAGAAGATGAAGATTATGAAATCATAGCCGGTGAAAGAAGATTTCGCGCTGTACAAATTGCTGGATTAGAAAATATTCCAGCAATCGTTAAAAAAATTAACAATCACGAAGCTCTTGAACTAGCCATTATCGAGAACGTTCAAAGAAGTGATTTATCCTTAATTGAAGAAGCTGAAGGTTATAAACAATTGATCCAAGAATTTTCCTACACTCAAGATCAAATCGCCAAAAGAGTTGGTAAAAGCAGAAGTCATATTACTAATCTTTTACGTTTGTTAAATTTACCACCAATGGTTCGCGATTACCTAGATAAAAAATTAATTTCGATGGGTCATGCACGAGCAATTATCAATTCGAATAGTCCAGAAAAACTAGCTAATCAAATCGTCAATGATTCTTTAAGTGTTCGCGATGTAGAAGATTTAGTTCGCGATGAGAAAGTTGAAAAAGCTAAAAATACTCCAGTTTTAGTTCGTACCGAATCAAAAATTAAATTTATTAACAGCGAATATTTAGCTGAGTTAGAAAATAAATTATCCGACTTGTTGCAAATGGATGCAAAAATTTCTTACAACTCTTTCAAAAATAGCGGTAAAATTCTAATCAAATTTTCTGAGCTAGAAAAAATTCAACAACTAATCGACAAAGTAAAATAACATGAAACTGCAAGCGCATCCTTATTTATTAGAAATTGAAAATTACAAACCCGGTAAGGCAAAAATCGGAAATAATGTTAAAGAAGTAATAAAACTGTCTTCGAACGAGAACGCTCTAGGCTCCAGCCCAAAAGCCCTTAGGAGCTTCGAGAAACATGCGTTGGACGTCGTGAGATATGCAGATGGGTCTTGCACCTCTCTACGCGAAGCTTTGGCGATTCACAATAACATCAATGCCGACCAAGTCGTTTGTGGCGCGGGCTCAGACGAGATTCTGGCTTTATTGACTTCCGCTTTCGCCGGAATCGATGATGAAATTATTTATAGTGAATACGGATTCTTGATGTACCCAATTTCCGCAAAACGTGTCGGAGCAAAAGCTGTAAAAGTTAAGGAAAGAAATCTTAAAGCCGATGTCGATGCAATTTTGGCAGCTATCACCGATAGAACTAAAATTATTTTTATCGCCAATCCAAACAATCCCACCGGATCATATTTAACTAAGGCCGAAATCGAGAAAATTATTAATGGAACACCAAAAAATATTTTGATCGTTTTGGATCACGCTTACGAAGAATTTGTTGATATTGCAGATTACCCAAACGCCATCGAATTAGTGAATCAACATGAAAATGTTGTTGTTACCAGAACATTTTCGAAAATTTATGGCTTAGCCAGTTTAAGAATTGGTTGGTGTTATAGCTCTTTGGAAATCGCTAATATTTTACATAAAGTTCGCGGTCCATTTAACGTTGGTGGTCCAGCTCAAGTAGCGGCTATAGCAGCTTTGGAAGATAAGGAATTTTTTGAACAATCTAAAAATCACAACAAAAAATGGTTAGAAATTCTTTTTAAAGAGTTCTCTAAATTCAGTAATATCAAGACTCATCCTTCTATTGCCAATTTTATTTTACTTGATTTTGGAACTGCTGAACTTTGCAAAAAGGCTAATGATTTACTTTTATCCGAAGGGGTGATTCTACGAGAAATGCAAGCCTACAATCTTCCAAACTGTCTACGCATGACGATTGGAACAGAGAAAGAAAATCTTCAGGTCTTGGAAATTTTAAAAAAACTTAACTAATGGATTTCGGTAATTTTAGCTCTGCCGACTGGCAAAATTTTAGCTACTCTGCTTTACTTATAGTCGTCCTAATGGCGGGATTAATGTCACGTAGGGAGTTAGCGATTAGTAAAATTCTTAAATATTTAGCAATCTGGTCGGGGGTAATAATTTCTTTAATTGCACTCTATGGATATCGTTATGAATTTACTGATTTTAAAAATCGTCTTTCTGCAGAAATAAATCCCGCCAATCCACAAATCACAAAATCTGGAGAAATTGTAATCAACATTTCACAAGATGGTCATTTTTATGTTAATGCTAGAATCAACGGTAACGAAATTCGTTTCATGGTTGATACCGGAGCAAGTGATATTGCGATTAATATGAATGACGCTCGTAAGATTGGTATAAACACAAAAAGTCTAATTTTTAACAAACGCTATCAAACTGCTAATGGAGTATCTTGGGGAGCAGGAGTAACTTTAGACGAAATGGAAATTTCTAACGTAAAATTTAACAATATTGCCGCTTCTGTCGGCAATAATATGGGGGTTTCTTTGCTAGGGATGAGTTTCTTGAAACAGCTGAAGAAATATGAATTTTATCAAGATAAATTAGTTCTAACTATCTCTTAAGCATCTTGTTATTGTAAACGCACAACAAACCTTCAGCTAATCTGAGAGTAAATTGCTTACCAACTGCTGGCACTACTACAAAGTTATCGCGAATAATATAGGTCAGAGACTGTTCATTACCACGATTGTCAACCAAACTAATTGTTGGAATAATCAGGTTGTCGTTAGGGAACTGGAAGAAAGTATCTTTACCATCATCATAAATTTTTAGTGGCAGGATATTATCAGATTTTCCGGCCAAACTAAAATCAAAGTTCAAATCGCCATTTTCCGGATTTCTTGCAATTAAATTTGAAAGTCTGTCACCAATATTTGCACCTGGGAAAGGAGTTTTAATTATTGTCTTCTCAACTTTAGGTGCCGGAGCTGGAGCGGGGTTTGGAATCGTCAGAACCGGAGGAATTGGTAATGGCTGTCCTAATTGTGGATAGAAAAAACGAATTGTGTAAACCAATTCTTCATCAGCTTTGCCGTCATATTCCCCAGATCGGATGTCGAAGTGATAAGTTCTCTTGTTGCTTATAATCGTCATGTTGGTGTGACCAGCAATTTCAAGCGGACGAATAAACAATCTTTTTCCAGCTGGAGTTAAACGCCAAGCAAAAGCTTCTCCAATTGAAATCATTTCAATTTCTTCATCTTCAGCAAATTCAATGAAAGACTGATATCCATAATAAAATTTTAGTTCGTAAACCTCGTTAGGATTATAAACTAAGGTTCTAATACGCGAGTCAGTTGTAGTAGGACTTGAAACCTGAGCAGAAGCTGAAGCTGTAAAAGATAGAATAACACAAAAAGACAGCATCAAGAATTTCGCCAAAGCGCCACCGAGAGATCTACTAAAAAATTTTAAAAGCTCAGTTGGTTTCATTTTCAACGAATAAAATCTCAAATAATTTTTTATGAATATGCAAACAAACACTAGTAGCTGAATACCTCGTCCGCAATTGCGTACTTACTAACTTGGAAGCCTAGAGGGTTTATGAGTCTTTCTTCCATGGTCAAATTCAAATCGGTAAAGAAGAAGTTCATGGTTATAACTTCGTCTTTAGTTGTGATTTTATCGTTGATATTAATAAGCCTCAACACACGAATTTGCGCGGTATTAGCATCTGAAAATTGCACTGATTTTATACGAACTTCAATTCTTGATTCAATTCCAAGCTCTCGAGCATTAATACGATTTCTAAAATCATTATAAACATCTGGCGTTGAAAAAAGACGGACTTTATCGACATCCATTTTATAAGTTTTTGGCTCGTAACCACTAGCAGCTTGAACGAATTGATTAAGGAAATAGCGACGGATTATTTGATCGCCCGTAAAATTTTGCGCCGTTAGTTGATTTACGATGGTCGCAATACCAGTCTTACTCTCAACCTCGATTACGTAAGGCTCAAGAGATTTTGAAGCCATAATATTTTTCACAAAGATTACCGCCACCGCAACAGATAGCATCGAAATCAAAGTGAAAAGCAAAAGTATGTTACGCTGAACCACAACGATCTGATAGCGATTCGAATACCAACTTTTGACTTTTAATTTATTTTTTTTGCTCGCTTTTTCTGTTTCTGACATGCTGAAAAATAAGGGCTAAACAGGGATTGAAAATTTCTTGAAAGCAATTTTAAGATTAGTTCTGACCAGAAAGTAATTAGCTTGAATAATAATATCAAGCTGTTTTAGTCTGCCGCGCCGCAGCTTCTATCAAGCCTTCTCACAGTTATTACTCTGATAAAAAAATCAAAAATATGACTCTCATCGACAGAGAAAAAATTCCTCTTTCTCAAAAGTTAGAACAATTGAACTGGATGTTAATTTCACTAATAATCGTTCTGGCCTCAATGGGTTTTTTAATGTTGTATTCTGCTGGTGGTGGCAGTTTTTATCCTTGGTTAATTAAGCAATTAGGATTTTTCGCTTTCTTCTTTGTCGTGATGATTTTTATCGCCGTCACCGACATCAGAATATGGTTTAAACTTTCTTACATATTCTATGCTGCTGCTTTAGGCATGGTCATAGTCGTTGATATAATGGGTCACAACGCTATGGGTGCGACTAGATGGTTTCGTATTGGTTGGCTTACAATTCAGCCTTCAGAAATCATGAAAGTTTGTACCGTCTTTGCTCTCGCCCGTTACTTTTACAACATCGAAGCCGACAATATCGGCAAAATAAAATACATAATTATCCCTATTTTATTGATTGCGGTTCCAGCATTTTTTATTTTCTGGCAGCCAGATTTAGGGACTGCCTCAATCTTAACTTTAGTAGGAATTTCGATTTTATTTTTAGCCGGCGTAAAAATGTGGAAGTTCATAATCGTTGGAGCCGCTGGCCTTGTCGCCATTCCATTTTTATGGATTTTTGTTTTATACGATTATCAAAAACAACGCGTCTTAACCTTCATTGATCCTTCTAACGATCCTTTGGGAAGTGGTTACAACATCATTCAATCTAAAATTGCGATTGGTTCTGGCGGATTGTTTGGAAAGGGCTATTTAAAAGGCACCCAAGGACAATTAAACTTCCTGCCAGAAAAACAAACAGACTTTATTTTCACAATGCTTTCCGAAGAACTTGGATTCTTGGGCAGCTTTTTCACTATCGCAATTTATTGTGCGATTATTGCGATTGGAATTTCGATCGCTACCAAAACCAAACATCAATATGGAAGGCTGCTAGTGATGGGTGTAATCAATATTTTCTTCGTCCATATGTTCATCAATATGGGAATGGGGATGGGATTAATTCCAGTTGTAGGAGCACCTCTTCCTCTGATTTCTTACGGTGGAACAATTACCGCTTCAATGTTGATCGGCTTTGGTTTGGTGTTGAACGTTGATGCAAATAAGAATCTTGATTTGAAGATTTAAAACTGAATTGCCACGAATCTAAAAAGTGGCAATTCATTTTGATTAATTCTCTTCTTCTACCTCCACTTCCCCATTTTCATATTCTTCCAACATCTTCAAGTCACCTGACTTCTTACCTTCAATTCCCAAATCTGAAATATTTTTCACTGATTTGAAAACACTGCGATTCAAATTTTTTGTCAGCTTCAAATGAGCCGTCATCGCTTTATTTAAAGATTTTCCGACTTCTGCCGACTCTTTAAAAACTGTCGTGATATTATCGAGTAATTTGCGTACTTGAATCTTCAAATCTTCAACATTTTTTTCTTGCTTAACGCGATCAATTATAAAACGCGCTTGCGATAAAAAATTAATCAATCCAACCGGACTTAGAACCAGGACCCCTCCTTCCAAAGCCTTCTGCGCGAATCCCTCATCATTTTCTAAGATTATTTCCAACATGCGTTCAGTTTGCAAAAACATCACCACAATAATTTTGTAATCCGAGCTATTTTTACTGCGCAATTCTTCAAATAAAAACTTGGTATATTCCTTCTTTTTCAAGCTTTCTAAATGTCTACGGAAAGAATCTTTAATTTTACCCAAAACAATTTTTTCTGCATCCAAGTCGCTTGATTTTCTAGCGCGCTCAAGCTCTAAAAAATGTGGCGAAGATTTACTATCGATTACCGCGATTTGATCATTTGGTAAAAATACAATGACATCCGGCCTTTTAGCTTCTGATTCGCCCCCATCACCAACCCCACCGAAATGTGATTGTAAAATGTAATCACCAACTGAACTCAAATCGTTTTTTTCTTTTAGACCTGAACTTTTTAAAATATTTTCCAAAGTGATTTCAGCTGCTCTACCAGCTGATCCAGGATTCAACAAAGCATTTTTAATCAAATTATTTTCGTCAGCAGATTTTTTTACCTCATCATTTAACGCCGTGATTTTTGCCGTCACATTTTCAAAATCTTTGAAAAGATTTTGGGTAATTTTTTTGATGTTTTCTTGCTGATCTAAACTTAGTTGATTTTGTTGCTGCGAATTTCTTTTCATCAACTCTTCTGAAAGCTTGAAAAGGGCTACTTCTTTATCTTTATGCCATTCTTCTCGTTCGATTTTAGTTTGCTCCGCAGCTTGTTTTAAAACTTCATTTTGCTTCTCAAATTCCAAATTCTTTTGCTGTAAAAGATCAATTTTTTCTTGGAATTTTCCTGCTTGTTCACGCAGAGAATTAATTTCGTTTTTAGCTAAATTATTTTCGGTTTTAAATTTTGCGAAGAAGTAAAAGAAAGCACTTGTGCCAATGCCGCACAATATTGTAAAAACCAACGCTATCATCATTGTATTTTCTGTTTTGGTTACTAAATCTCAGATTCGATTTCACTTTTAATCTCATCAATTTCAATCATGTCTGAGCAACAAATTCAACCGCAAATTTTCTGCGCTTTACCGTTACGCGACATCGTCATTTTTCCACACATGACCACAACAATTCTGGTCGGTCGCGAGAAATCAATCAAAGGTGTTGAAGAATCTAAAAGACTTAATCTACCAATTTTTGCTGTCACACAAATCAATCCTGACAATGACGGTTTTGACGACAAGAGTGTGTACCCTGTGGGAGTATTATGCAACATCGTAGAATCAATTAAAACACCTGACGGTACCTTGAAGGTAATTTTACAAGGATTAACCAAGGCAAAAATTTTAACCATTCCACAAACACAAGAGTTTTTTACTTGTGAAGTTAGCATGGTAATCAACCAGAATCTTGCCTTCGACAACAAGGAAATGCTGGGATTGATCAAAAGCTGCGTCCAAAATTTCAGCAAATATGCCGAAGTAAGTAAAAAAATTACTCCAGAAATTTTGAACTCAATTGTGAAGCTGCGTTCACCTTACGAAATCGCTTATTTAATCACAGCACACATCAATGGTTCACTAAAAGAAAAACAGGAAATTTTAGCAGAAGATGATCTGATCAAAAAACTTTATAAAGTTTTGGAAGTGTTGAAAACAGAGATGGAAATCCTTCAGGCTGAAATGCGCATCAACAAATCAATTCAAGATAAAATCGCTAAAAGTCACAAAGAGTTTTATCTCAACGAACAGCTTAAAAATATCAAAAAAGAACTCGGTCAGGACGAAGAAAACGAAGTCAACGAGCTCAAAGAAAAAATCTCCAAACTAAAATTACCAGAAGCTGTAGCACTCAAGTGTAAAAATGAACTAGCCAAACTGGAAAAGATGAATCCTTATTCTTCCGAATCTGGCGTTGTTAGAAATTATCTCGACTGGATTGTTGGCTTGCCTTGGAATGAAGAAAGCAAAGCAATCAAAAGCTTAGACAAAGCTCACAAAATTCTTGATTCTCATCATTTTGCGTTAACCAAAATCAAAGAAAGAATTTTAGAATTTATTGCGGTACAAATAAAAACCAAAGCCTTGAAAGGCCCTATTCTGTGCTTTGTTGGCGCTCCAGGCGTTGGTAAAACTTCACTCGCAAAATCAATCGCTGAAAGCTTGAACCGCAAATATGTTAAAGTTTCTTTGGGCGGCGTACGTGATGAATCTGAAATTCGTGGACATCGTCGTACATACATCGGCGCAATGCCGGGACGCATCATCCAATCAATGCGTAAAGCTAAAACTGTTAATCCTTTAATGCTTTTGGATGAGATCGATAAAATGTCTAACGACTTCCGTGGCGATCCTTCTGCAGCACTTTTGGAAGTTTTAGATCCCGAACAAAATTCTGTGTTTTCTGATCACTACATGGAAGTAGATTACGATTTGTCAAAAGTAATGTTTATCGCTACCGCCAACAACATCGCCGGCATTCCTGTTCCGCTACGCGATCGTATGGAAATCATCAGACTTTCCGGCTATACCGAAAACGAAAAATTACAAATCGCAAAACAACATTTGATCAAAAAACAGCGCCAAGAAAATGGTTTGGAAGAAAAAGAATTTTCAATTTCTGACGAGGCAATTTTGACGTTAATTCGCAAATATACTTTTGAAGCTGGTGTACGAAATTTAAACCGCGAGATCGCTAACTTAGCCCGCAAGGCCACTAAAGAAATCGTCACCAAAAAAACCAAAACGTTGCACATCACTGAGAAAAATATCAGCAAATATGCCGGAGTTGAAAAACATCATTATGGAATTGCCAAAGAAACAGATTTGGTCGGCGTTGCAACTGGTTTGGCTTACACAGATTTTGGTGGCGATTTACTCGACATCGAAGTTTTGAAATTCGAAGGCAGCGGCAAAATTCAAATCACCGGAAGTTTGGGTGATGTGATGAAAGAATCGGCACAAGCAGCTTTAAGCTATGCTAGGTCAATTGCAAAAGACTTCAAAGTTGATGCCAAGAAATTCAATAAATACGATTTCCACATTCACGTTCCCGAAGGCGCAACTCCGAAAGACGGCCCTTCTGCCGGCATCGCTTTGTGTGTTGCCTTGATGTCTTCAGTTAGTGAAATTCCAATCAAAAAAGATATTGCGATGACCGGGGAAATTACGCTGATCGGCAAAGCTCTTGAAATTGGCGGATTAAAAGAAAAATTACTCGCCGCACTTCGTGGTGGAATCAAGACTGTTTTGATTCCGGAAGCTAACAGAAAAGATCTCGCCGAAATGCCGAAAGAAGTTTTAGACAAATTAACCATAAAACCGATTTCTCACGTTTGCGAAGCTTTAACCGAATGTTTGGTTACTAAAAAATCCGCTAAAAAACCTGTGAAGAAAAATGTCAAAAAATAGACAAATTCACATAATCGCCGGCCCAAACGGGGCTGGAAAAAGTTCCCATGCTCGCGTAACACTTTTGCCTGATTTTTTGAGTAGTAATGTTTTCGTTAATGCCGACGAAATTGCCAAAATTTTATCGCCAGAAAATCCCGAAAAATCAGCACTTGAAGCTGGTCGATTAATGATAAAAAAGATCGATTTTTTACTTGATGAAGGTTTAAGTTTTGCCCTAGAAACTACACTATCGGCAAAGAATTATTTGCGACTTATTAAACGTGCACGCCGCAAAAAATATCAGGTTAATTTATTCTTCTTGAGATTAGCAACTGCACAATTGGCACAAGAAAGAGTCTTGACTCGAGTAAGCAAGGGTGGTCATAATATTGAACCTGACGTAATTAAGCGCAGATTCACTAGAGGTTTACATAACTTGAAAGACTATCTAGAGCTAGTTGATACCGCGATTATCTATGAATCAAGCGGGTTAGAGCTAATTGAGATCGCCAGAAAAAATGACGATCAACTCAAAATTCTGAATAAAAATTTGTGGCAAAAAATTTATGCGTAATGACGAAATTCTGAAACGCGCTGAAGAGGGCATGAAAGAAAGCAATAAAATGCTGATTCGTGAACTGGTTCAGGATCTTGAAAATAAAGGCATACCACCTGTTATCGCGGTTGATGGCGAAGTTAAAAAACTTCACATTTGCGAAAGTGAACAAAAAAGTTTTGAGAAAGAATTGAAAAAATTTGGCCTCGAAAAATCTGATTTCTGCTTGCTTGAGGAAGATTGTCCCCAAGGAAGAAAAACAGCAAAAAAATCAACAAAAACTGCCGTAAAAACCATCGCTCAAAAAGCTGGAAATATCTTCATCATCCACAAAAAATCTGCTAAACTTAAAAAATACAAAGCCTGCGACAAATCCTCTTGGGTTGCTGATCTACACCGTGATCTAAAAAACAAATTCTTCACCAATTAATCTCTATTTTTTCCATGCAAAACAACAAAAACATCTTATTGGCCACTATACTTTCTGTCCTTATTTTACTCGGATGGACTTGGTTTGTTGAAAAACCACGAATCGAAAAAGAAGAAGCTCAAAGAAAAGTTTATGAGCAAACTCATCCTAAAATTGAGAAATCTGAAATCGCGCCGAAAGCTGATGCTAAAGAATTCGCCGGCAATAGTACCGTTGCAACTAAACCAGCAGAAACTGTATTGGCCCTTAAAAATCGCAAAGAAATTTTAAGCGAAACTCAGCAAGAACGTGTGGTTATTGAAAGCGAAAATCTACACGGCTCGATCTTTCTGAAAGGTGCCCGTTTTGATGATTTAACTTTGGCAAAATATTTTGAAAAATCTGATCACAAAAATGAGGTTTCACTTTTTTCACCATCTGACAGCAAAGAAAGATATTTCGCTGATTTCGGCTGGGTCAGCTCTGACAACAGTTTAGAACTTCCAACTCCACATTCTATTTGGAAAAGCAACAACGCAAAATTAACACCCGAAACTCCGGTCACTTTATCATGGAAAAACAAGCAAAATGTTGAGTTTTTTATCAATATTTCTCTCGATGAAAACTACATGTTTTCAGTTACTCAAGATGTAAAAAACCACTCAAAATCTGAAATCTCTGTTGCACCTTATGGCAGAATTAATCGTGTTTTAGTTGGTGTGCAAAAACCAGTTTACATTCTTCACGAAGGACCAATCGGCGTATTCTCAGACATTCTTCACGAAAGTACTTACAAAGATTTGATCAAAGAAAAACACCAAGAATTTTCTTCGGACAATGGCGGTTGGTTGGGTATTACTGACAAATATTGGTTGAGTTCAATTTTGCCTGATCGCAACTTAAAATATAAAGCGTCTTTCAGCCACGATTTCTCTAATCAAAACAACTTCTTCAACTCTGAATTTGTTGGCCAAGAATTTAAAATTGCCGCTGGCGAAGAATTAAAATTCGATCATCATCTTTTCGCCGGAGCTAAGAAAGTAAGGCTTTTGGATCAATATGCTAAACAATATGACGCCAAACTTTTTGATCGCGCCGTTGATTTCGGTTGGTTCTATTTCTTAACCAAACCATTCTTTTTCATCATCGAATTTTTATCAAAATTCTTAGGCAACTTCGGTTTGGCAATTTTAGCAATGACGGTTATCATCAAGCTAGCATTGTTCCCAATGGCGAACAAATCTTACGCTGCAATTTCGAAAGTAAAAAAATTACAGCCAAAAATTGAAGATATTCGCGCTAAATTTAAAGACGATAAAATCGCGCTAAACCGCGAAATCATGGAACTCTACAAAAGAGAAAAAGTTAATCCGGCGTCAGGTTGTTTGCCGATTTTAATTCAAATTCCAGTTTTCTTCGCACTTTACAAAGTTTTGTACGTGACGCTCGACATGCGCCAAGCGCCTTTCTATGGCTGGATTCAAGATCTTTCGATGCCAGATCCAACTTCAATTTTTAACTTGTTCGGTTTGTTACCATTTGAAGTCAGCACCACTTTCACAATTGGCGCATGGCCGATTTTGATGGGCATCACCATGGTCTTGCAACAAAAGTTGAACCCGACTGCTTCTGATCCAACACAAGCGAAAATTCTGAAATGGATGCCTTATGTTTTAACATTCGTTTTAGCTGCATTCCCTGCCGGACTTGTAATTTACTGGACTTGGAGCAACACGCTTTCTGTTCTTCAGCAATGGTTTATCTCTAAGAAGCTGAACAAAGAAACGAAATAAAATCTGTCGTTAAAGGCGGAACCACTTTCGCCTTTAATGACTCAACATAGAGCTAAAATTCGCACAGCGAATTTTAATTAGGACAGATGGCCGAGTGGTCGAAGGCGCACGCCTGGAAAGTGTGTATAGGGTCAAAAGCTCTATCGAGGGTTCGAATCCCTCTCTGTCCGCCATAATCAATAAATTCTACCCTGCAGAACTGACTGAATGTTCACCATCGGTTTGTATTTTTTGGTAAGTGCAAACAAAAATGGATTGATCGTAATCGAGATAATCGCACTCGCGATTACCATATCGTAGACCACGTTAGAGAAGATGTTTAGCTTCAGAGCCAGAGCCGCTAAGATGAAAGAGAACTCGCCAATTTGTGCCAGACTTACAGCTAGGGTTAGTGAATTATACAAACCTTGCTTGAAGACTCGCATAATAAAATAAGCGACTGCAGATTTTCCAACTACAACCAGCAAGAAAGCCACTACGATCAGAATTGGTTCTTCGATTAGGACGCTCGGATTAAACAACATTCCCGCCGAAACGAAAAACAATACAGCAAATATATCACGCAACGGCAAAGATTTTTCGGCAGATTTACGACCAATTTCACTCTCATTTAAAACGAAACCGGCCATAAACGCACCAAGCGCAAAAGACGCGCCGAACAAAGTATATGCGATAAAAGCGAATCCGGAAGAAATCGCGATGATACCCAGAACCATCAATTCGCGCGACTTGGTTTTGGCGATCGCAACCAAAAGTAACGGCAATAATTTTTTGCCAATCACAACCATCGACACCACAAAAGTGGTAATTTTAAATAAGGTGAAAAATACCGTTTGCAAAACCATCTGCAGATCAAGCGATTTACCAGTAGTGAACATCTCGGTAAAAACTGGCAACAAAACTAACACCACAATCATCGCAATATCTTCAACGATCAGCCAACCAACTGCAACAACGATTGGCCAACAAACCAAATAAAAACGCCAGAACCACGCTGGCAACAACGGTTGTAATTAGAGGATATGATTCAAGCATGTCGATTTATGTTGGTTTAGAAAGTAGTAATTCTTCAAAAAGTTTTTTATCCAAACGTCCGGCAGACTTAATTACCTGACGCATCGCGCCAGATTTATCAAAAATATAAGTTGTTGGAATAGAGTTAATTTCAGGAAAATTAGCCGAGATTGCATCCAAGATAATCGCGGTTGGATAACTAGCATTGGCGACCCTTTGCTTAACTTTCTCTATAGATGTTTTGGGATCAATACTCACGGCAATAATTTCTAAACCATATTGGTGATAGCCTTTGTAGAGATGTTCTAACTCGCCTAATTCTCTCACACAATTTGGACACCATTCGGTAAAAAAAGTTACAACCACAACTTTGCCGCGCATTTTTTTAAGATCAAAATTCTGACCTTTAAAAGTTGTAATGTTTAAATCGTAATTTTGTTCAGCACTAGAGATTACAGGATTTATAACCAATAAAGTTAAACAAATTATCAGCTGAGAAAAATATTTTTTCATTTTTAGAAATTGGAAAATCTTGGCTGCAAATTAAAGTCACCGCAAAATTCTTGGACTAAAGTTATTGCCGAAATGATTGCGGTGTCCGCCCTTAAGATTCTTGGCCCCAAAGAGATTGAATAAAGATTTTTTAACTCACGCATTTTAGCAAATTCTGCCGTCGAAAATCCACCTTCTGGGCCAATTAAAATTACGATTTCTTTCGTTGAAACAGCAATTTTTGGCAGTACTTCACTTGCTTTAGAACCTTGTCCCGATTCATCGCAGAGAATAAATATTTTCTCCGCCGTATCTTTATCATTTAAGAATTTATCTAATTTTTTTACGTCAAAAATCTCAGGAAAATCGTTACGTTCACATTGTTCACACGCTTCTTTTACGTTAGATGAGAAACGCTCAAGATTAATTTTATCGACAATTGTGTGCTGCGTTAAAATCGGTTGAAACCTTGCAACGCCAAGCTCGGTTGCTTTCGCCGCAATAAAATCAATGCGCACATTTTTGATTAACGAAAAAGCTAAAGTGATGTTGGGGACTTTTTTTAATTCAGAGATCTTTTGAGTTATTTCTGCTAACAAAAATTTCTTTTCGATTTGTACGATCTCCGCCTCAAATTCGCCATTTAGGCCATTAAACAGGAATATTTTGTCAGAAATTTTCTGACGCATAACCTTCACCAAATAATCAAAATCAGCGTCGGAAATTTTTATTTTCGCACCAATTTCAAGATTTCTTTCTGCGATAAAAAGTCGAATTTTCGCCATTATTTTCCTAAAAATTTCTTAAAATTAATCACGCCATTTGCTGTCATCACGCCAAGCAGGACTAAGATTCCACCTAAATAATCGTTCCAACTTAGTTGTTCATTCAAAACTAACATTCCCAAAACCGTGCCAAAAATTGGCAACAAATAATTCACCATTGAAATGTAGGTTACGCTAGTGCGTTCAATCAATTTATAGTAAATCACAAAGGCAATCGCTGTGCCCAAAACTCCAAGTCCACATAATGAAATTATTGCGCCTTTTGAACTATTTAACATCGAAGCATGTTCTTCAAAAATCAGTGAAGCGACAGTTAAAATCACAAATGAAATCACCATTTGAATGAATGGCACAGTAAGTGGCGGATAGTTAGAAATATTTATGTATTTTTTAGTATAAACGAAAGCTGAAGCGTAACAAATCGCCGCGCCCAATAAAACTATCACGCCCATAGCTTCAGCGTGCGCATTAACTAATGTCGGTAAAATCAGTAGGAATACACCACCGAAACCAATAATCGCTCCATAAACTTTTGGTTTAGTCATGCGATCATTAGGAAAAACATAATGTGCCATCACCATCGCAAACAAAGGAGCGGTTCCACCGACAATCGCCGCGAAAGCGCTATCAACAGTTTTTTCCGCAATGCCAAAGAGTGAAAATGGGACTGCGCCTTGTAACAAAGCCGCAATCGTAAAACTTTTAAGCAAAGGTTTAATCGGAGGCAGTTTGGTATTTTTAATCTGCAAAATGATTAACAGAATCAGGGCACCAATTCCCATGCGAATTGCAGTGATCGCAATGGGCGGCACATATTCTACCGCGATCTTAATAAACAGAAAAGATGGGCCCCAAGAAGCAGCTAAACTTAAAAGTAATATAAAATTTTTCGCACCTGCGGTCATAAATATAAGTCCTAATTGATTTCAAAATCGTCGTTTGCAAAATAGGCGATCCCTATTTAAGCCAAAATTACAGTTAATCGTGCAGTTTCTTTTACTCTCAACAACCCTGATTGCGATTTTGGCGATTTATCTTGGACGCAATATTAAAAAACTGCGCCTGGAATCACAAAGCAAAAACGCAAAAAAATTACGCTTCAGCTCACTACCAATTCATTACATTTATTGTTTTGTTTTGTGGTCAGTTGTGATCGCTGCTGCGTTAATTTTAGCTCCTGTCTCTCTTACTACAAAGTCGATTATTTTTACTATAATCGCCGTAATTATTTTTTTCCTCAGCCGTTTTGCTTTTGAGAAAAAATTCAATTCTAAAAACCACATCGAAGGCATTTCGAAATTGGTTTTATCAATAACCGCCGGCATTGGAATTCTAATTACCGCTATCACAACTATTTCAATTTTATTTGAAGCGCTGAAATTCTTTAAAATGATCAGCCCTTTAGATTTCTTATTCGGAACTATTTGGAATCCACAAATGGCAGTTACCGCTGAACAATCTGTCGGCAATAGTTCGTTTGGAATTGTGCCGGTTTTTTTAGGAACTTTACTCATCACTTTGATTGCGATGTTTGTTGCAGTTCCAGTTGGAATTATGGCAGCAATTTATCTTTGTCTTTATGCTCGCAGCAAAGTTCGTGATTATTTAAAACCAATTTTGGAAATCTTGGCTGGCGTTCCAACCGTTGTGTATGGCTATTTCGCCGTGATTACAATTGCTCCACTTTTCAAAAATATTTTCGCCCAATTTGGTATAGAAATTGCTTCCGAAAGCGCCTTGGCCGCTGGTTTTGTTATGGGCGTGATGATTATTCCTTTCGTTTTATCTCTTACGGATGATGCACTAAATTCCGTGCCGCAAGCTTTGAAAGACGGTGCTTTGGCTTTGGGTAGCACCAAATCAGAAATGATTAAAAAAGTTGTTCTGCCTTCAGCAATGCCCTCAATTGTTGGCGCGATAATTTTAGCAGTTTCGCGCGCGATTGGCGAAACTATGATTGTTGTAATGGCCGCAGGACTTGTCGCTAAAATGAGTTTCAATCCACTTGATTCTGTAACAACTGCGACTGCACAAATCGTCACACTTTTGGTCGGCGATCAAGAATTTAACAGCCCGAAAACTTTGGCAGCTTTCGCACTCGCTTTAACACTCTTTGTCTTCACTTTCATTTTTAACATCATCGCTCTTGTGGTGATCAAGAACTACAAGAAAAAATATGGCTAAACTGGAAATTAAAAATCTAAAAAAACGTCACGCCAAAGAAGCTCGTTTCAAGCTTTTTGGACGTTTGGCGATTGCCTTTTCATTGGCATTTTTAGTGATTTTATTTGGCATGATTTTAAGCAAAAGCGGCAGCGCCTTTTTGCAAACTAAAATTGCCTTAGAGGTTGATTTATCACCAGAATCAATCGCAGCTAATTCAGAAAATGGTGAACTAAGTTTTCGCCGTTTGATTAAACAATCACTCAAGCAAAAATTTCCCGATGCAGTTTCGATAATTGAAACTAACGCACTTTATCAAATTCCTAGTAAAGTCGCAGCTTTAGAGCTGGAAAAAGAAATTGCAAAACATCCAGAATTTTTAGGGAAAAAAGAAATTTTCTGGCTATCAGCTTCATCAAAAATTGACGTGTTTTTTAAGCATAAAATGTCAGCAAATTTGAGTGAGAAACAAAAAATTTGGGCTGAAAAACTAGTCGCTGACCACGAAATAAAAACTTTCTTCAACTGGAATTTTTTCCGCTTTGCTGATTCTCGCGAACCAGAAATTGCCGGCATTGGCGCTGGTTTAAGCGGATCAATTTTAGTGATGGTAATTTTCCTAGGTTTGGCTTTTCCAATTGGAGTAATGTGCGCTTTTTATTTGGAAGAATTCGCCGCCAAAAATCGTATCACCGACATCATCGAAATCAGTATTAACAACCTCGCGGCTATTCCTTCCATCATTTACGGATTGCTTGGTTTAACGGTTTATTTGCAATTTTTTTACTTACCGCGTTCATCAAGTTTAGTTGGCGGTATGACTTTATTCATGTTGGTTCTGCCAGTGATTATCATCGCAACTCGCAACACAATTCGTTCAATTCCAAAAACAATTCCGGACGGCGCAATGGCTTTGGGCGCTTCAAAAGTGCAAATTGTTTGGCATCACCTTTTACCACTTTCAATTCCTGGAATTATGACGGGAACAATTTTGGCAATTTCGCGCGCGCTTGGTGAAACTGCGCCATTATTGATGATCGGCATGGTGGCATTTATTGCTGATATTCCGCATAACTTCACCGATCCGACAACTGTGCTTCCGGTGCAAATTTATTTATGGTCAGATTCTCCAGAAATTGGCTTCGCAGAGAAAACTGCAGCAGCAATTTTGGTGCTATTAGGATTCCTAATTTTATTCAATTTAGTAGCGATTATTTTACGCAAGAAATTTGAGCGTAAATGGTAGTAATTTTACCCTGTCATCCTGAACGAAGCGAAGGATCTCAGAACTTATACCTTAACAAAACTAAAGAGATCCTTCACTTCGTTCAGGATGACAGTTTCTAGATTAAATATGAAAACCAAGATCGTCGGGATTTTAAACCTCACTCCCGATTCATTTTCTGATGGCGGCAAATTTAATTCCGTTGATGCCGCACTAAAACAAACCCAAAAATTAATTGATGAAGGCGCTGATGTAATTGACATCGGAGCTGAATCAACCCGTCCAACCGCTATCAAAATCAGCGCTGAAGAAGAATGGTCACGACTTGAAGGAATTTTACCTGCAATTGTCGAATTAATAAAAAAATCTCCACGCCACATCAAAACCAGCATTGATTCTTATCACTTCGAAACTCTGGTAAAATCTTACGAAGCAGGTGTTGATATTATAAACGATGTCAGCGGCTTAAGCGATAATCGCATTGTTGATTTTATTGCTCGCAACCACATCGAAACAATATTAATGCATTGCGAAAAAGTACCGGCAATTGCTGATTCTCTGGTAAATCGTAACATCAATCTGATTCCAGAAATGCTTGATTGGTTTAACAAAAAAATTTCTTATCTTGAACAAAAAGGCGTAAAAAAATCACAGCTGGTTTTAGATCCTGGAATTGGCTTCAATAAAGATGCGCTGCAATCAATTCGTATCTTGAAAAACATTGATAACTTCAGAATTCTTGGACTACCTATTTACATTGGCCATTCAAAAAAAAGTTTCTTGGAAGAAGTTAAAATTACTGGCGATCGCGGCGAAAAAACTTTGATAATCTCAAAATATCTTGCTGCCAAGAAAGTAGATTTTATCAGGGTTCACGACGTGAAAGAAAATTTATTAGCGATTCTGTCTACCTCGACCTTGTAATAAAAAAAGCTCTTCCTACATAGCTCAACATCAAACACACCACCACAAAAAACTCTAAATAATCATCAAAACATCAAATTTATGTCTAAAGTAATTGGAATTGACCTTGGAACCACGAACTCGTGCGTTGCTATTATGGAAGGTAAAAACGTTAAAGTTATTGAAAATGCCGAAGGTGTTAGAACTACTCCTTCAATCATCGGATTTTTAGCTAATGGCGAAAAAACAGTTGGCGCGCCGGCAAAACGCCAAGCCGTAACTAATCCACAAAATACAATTTTTGGTATTAAACGTTTGATCGGTCGTCGTAATGATGATCCGATGACTGAAAAAGATCGTAATCTTGTGCCTTACAAAATCGTTCCGTCTTCAAACGGCGATGCTTGGGTTGAAGTTAAAGGCGAAAAATATTCTCCAAGCCAAATTTCAGCTTTCACTTTGATGAAAATGAAAGAAACCGCCGAAAGCTATTTAGGCGAAAAAGTAGAAAAAGCAGTAATCACAGTTCCCGCTTATTTCAACGACTCACAACGCCAAGCAACTAAAGATGCTGGTAAAATTGCTGGTCTTGAAGTTCTTCGTATTATTAACGAACCGACTGCTGCTGCTCTTGCTTACGGTTTCGAGAAAAAAGGTGGTCAAACTATTGCAGTTTATGACTTAGGCGGCGGTACTTTCGACGTGTCCGTTCTTGAAATTGGCGATGGCGTTTTCGAAGTTAAAGCAACTAACGGCGATACTTTCTTAGGTGGTGAAGACTTCGATATGCGTATCTTAGAATTCATTACTGCTGAATTTAAAAAAGAGCAGGGCGTTGATTTAAGCAAAGATCCTTTGGCGCTACAACGTTTGAAAGAAGCTGCAGAAAAAGCTAAGATCGAGCTTTCAAGCTTGATGGAAACTGAAATCAACTTGCCTTACATCACAGCTGATGCATCGGGCCCGAAACATTTAAACCTTAAACTTTCTCGCGCCAAACTTGAGCAGTTGGTTGATGATTTAATTCAACGCACCGTTGCTCCTTGTGAAAACGCTTTGAAAGATGCCGGATTAAAAGCTTCTGAAATTGATGAAGTTATTTTGGTTGGCGGTATGAGCCGTATGCCAAAAGTTATCGAAACTGTAAAAAAACTTTTCGGTAAAGAACCAAACAAATCAGTTAACCCTGATGAAGTTGTAGCGATCGGTGCTGCTATCCAAGCTGCTGTATTGCAAGGCGATGTTAAAGACGTTCTACTTTTAGACGTTACTCCACTTTCACTTGGTATCGAAACTGCTGGCGGTGTGTTCACTCGTTTGATTGATCGCAACACCACAATTCCAACTAATAAGAGCCAAGTGTTCTCAACTGCTGCCGACAACCAAACTGCAGTTACAATTAAAGTATTCCAAGGCGAACGCGACATCGCAATTCACAACAAATTGCTTGGCGAATTTAATTTGGAAGGAATTGCTCCAGCTCCACGTGGCATGCCGCAAATCGAAGTTATTTTTGATATCGACGCTAACGGTGTGGTTAAAGTTTCGGCGAAAGACAAAGGAACTGGCAAAGAACAACAAATCAGAATCCAATCTTCCGGTGGTTTGTCTGACGAAGAAATCAAAAAAATGATGCAAGATGCGGAAGCAAATGCATCTGCTGATAAAGCTAAGAAAGAATTTATCGAAGCTAAAAATCACGCTGATTCTGCAGTTTACGAAACTGAGAAAAGCTTGAAAGAACATGGCGATAAAGTTGACGCGGTGACTAAATCAGCAATCGAAGCTGAAGTGCAAAAAGTAAAAGATTTAGCGGCTAATGCTGATGCGAAAGCTGAAGAATTAAAAGCTGCAACTGATGCTTTAATGCAATCAGCGATGAAACTTGGTGAAGCAATTTATAAAGCGCAACAAGCTAATGCTGGTGGTGCTCAAGCTGATGCTCATAATCACGGCGAATCTGCTAATGCTGGTTCTGGCGAAAAAGTTATGGATGCTGAGTACGAAGAAGTGAAAAAAGACGAGAATAAGTAATCCTAGAATATAAAACCCGTCATCCTTGGGCGTAAGCCCGAGGATCTCGTGAGCCGAATTCCTAATCTGGCTGTAAGAGATCCTCGATGCTGCGCATCAAGGATGACGGGTTTTTTAGAAGGGCTTTTTATTTTTTTCGCAGCGCAATAATTTCCATCGATCTGAAATTAAGTGGAAATTCTAAGAAAACGTGCATCACACTTAAGAAAAACAACACCATAAATCCAAACGAATAGTTGTAGGCATAAGCTGCAACCGAAAAAATCCATACCATAAAACAAACCATCAAAGATCTTTTGGAAACCTGATGCCATTTGATGATCTCAACTTTCGAGAACCAATTCAAATAGTGATAAGTATAAGCGAAAGCGATGAAGGCCTGAATTTTTAAACCAGCAGGCGAAGCGATCAAATCCAGCTTTTCGTAAGGCAAATCAAACATTTTAGCGATCGTCTTATTCAATCCTAAACTGCCGGCGTTGACAATTTCTAAAGCCTTTCCACCAAGCAAATAGCCGTCGCGTGAAATAAAGATAAAACTAAGCGAGCACAGCACAAAAACTATCAGCGAAATGTAAGACGACATATTCTTCGATTTAACCGCACCAGAGAGCATAAAAAGGCCAGTAAAAAGCCAGACATGGATCAAGGTTGTAAGTAAAATTCCAAAAATCACAAAATAGGTATGAACACCAAGAAGAAGAAGCGACGCAAAAATTGCCGCAGCGAATAAATTAAAACGCCAGAACCAATCTTTTACATAAGTTAAAATGCAGGCAGCAGCAAAGGTGATAAAAACTAAAATCGGTGGGATCAAACTTAAAACCGCAAAAAATTCTTCGCCTTGTAGTTCGTTATTTTGCAGGAAGTTTTGCATAAATTCACTGCTTTGCAGATAAAAGCACAACTCAACTGCGAGAAATAAGGCAGCCGTCACAACACAGATTGCAATCAACGCGATCCAATCTTTACTACCATTGATGAAATATTGTTTTTTCTGCAACCACGAAATTTCAGTGGCGTAATGAAGTGGCCCAAGAACTGCGTAAGAAATTAAAAATAATTCAAAAGGTAAAATTAGCGCTAGTGCCACAGAAATAAACATCAGAGCGATGTTAATCGAATCAACTTTTTCGATAGTCATTTGTGATTTTCCTTAAGCTTAAAATAAAAAAGGCTCTGAAAGTTTTTACTCTCAGAGCCTTTAAAAAAATATGATTGAAGAAAACTAATCAACCAAAACTGATAAAGTTTCAGCAGAGTGCATTTCTGCAAAGCCACCAGTAACGTCAATTTGCTTTACGATGTTTTGTTTGTCATCGTAAATTATAATCTGACCTTCACGAAGCTTCGCAATCAAAGATTCATGACCAAACATCACACCAATGTCACCTTCAACTGAAGGCACCACCGCCATGTTGCATTGTCCTTTGAAAACAACACCAGTAACTGAAATTATTTCTAAGTTCAAATTAGACATTATTTAGCTTCTTTTAAAAGTTTTTCACCTTTAGCAATTGCTTCGTCAATCGCACCAACCATGTAGAATGCAGCTTCAGGAAGATGATCATATTTTCCTGAAAGAATTTCTTTAAAGCTGCTCACAGTATCTTTCAAAGATACCAATTTTCCTGGAGAACCAGTGAAAACTTCGGCAACGTGGAAAGGTTGTGACAAGAAACGTTGAATTTTACGAGCACGCGCAACAGTCAATTTATCTTCTTCAGAAAGCTCGTCCATACCAAGAATCGCGATGATGTCTTGAAGAGATTTGTAAGCTTGAAGAGTTTTTTGAACTTCACGAGCAGTATCGTAATGCTCTTGTCCTAAAATGCGTGGATCAAGAATTCTTGAAGTTGAATCAAGAGGGTCAACTGCTGGATAAATACCAATCTCAGCGATTTGACGTGACAATACAGTTGTAGCGTCCAAATGCGAGAATGAAGTTGCCGGAGCAGGGTCAGTCAAGTCATCCGCAGGAACGTAGATCGCTTGAACTGAAGTGATTGAACCTTTTTTAGTTGAGGTAATACGTTCTTGCATTGCACCCATTTCGGTAGCAAGAGTTGGTTGATAACCTACAGCTGAAGGAATACGACCCAACAACGCAGAAACTTCTGAACCAGCTTGAGTGAAACGGAAGATGTTATCTACGAAGAAAAGTACGTCACGACCTTCTTTATCACGGAAATATTCAGCTTGAGTCAAACCAGTCAAAGCCACACGAGCACGTGCTCCTGGTGGTTCATTCATTTGACCGTAAACAAGTGCTACTTTTGAATTTTTCAAATTATTTACATCGATTACACCAGAATCCATCATTTCGTGGTAAAGATCGTTTCCTTCGCGAGTTCTTTCACCAACACCTGCGAATACTGAGTAACCAGAGTGAGCTTTAGCAACGTTGTTGATCAATTCCATGATCAATACAGTTTTACCAACACCAGCACCACCGAATAGACCGATTTTACCACCTTTTGCGTAAGGCGCTAGAAGGTCGATAACTTTGATACCAGTAACAAGAATTTCAGTTTCAGTTGCTTGATCTGCAAGCTCAGGAGCTTGAGCGTGAATTGGAGCAACTTCAGCAGCTTTAATGTCGCCTTTTTCGTCGATTGGTTCACCGATTACGTTCATGATACGACCAAGAGTCGCTTCGCCAACTGGAACAGAAATTGCACGACCAGTGTCGATAACTTCAGTACCGCGAGTCAAACCGTCTGTAGAGTCCATCGCGATTGTACGAACAGTTCTTTCACCAACGTGAAGAGCAACTTCAAGTACTAATTTTTTACCATCGTTAAAACATTCCAAAGCGTTGTAAATCGCTGGCATGTCGCCATTTTCAAATTCCACGTCAACTACAGCTGAAATGACTTGAGTAATTTTTCCTTTATTTGTCATAAATAAAAAAACAGTTAATAATCTTGGAAAACCGCACCAGAAGGACATTCGAAGAAGTACAAATCAAAATTAATCGAAATGTATTCTTAAAAAATCTTCTAAATTTTGCAGAAATTTCTGACCGGCAATCATCTTTAAAACCGGCCTTGCAGAAAGGAGCGCGCAAAATAGTTTTACACGATTTAATTCACAAGCACAGAGTTTGGAAATTTAATATGCTTAACTTTGAGGTGTTCCTTTTAAAGCTTCTTTTAGTACGCCACTTTTATCGTTAAGCAATTGCACTTCAGTCATAATATCTTTACCGATTGGAGCTGCGGCTGCTGAACCACTTTTGCCGTGCTCAACCACAACGGAAATAGCGTATTTCGGATTTTGCACTGGTGCGAAACCAACGAAAATCGCATGATTCTGATTTTCGTTAATGCCGCTTTCTGTTTTCGACATTTCTTTTTCACGTTTTGAAATAACTTGCGAGGTACCAGTTTTTCCTGCCATCTCAAAACCCGGAACACTAATTCTTTTGGCATAAGCTGTACCACCTACTTCATTCATAACTCGATTCATTCCTTCTTGGATCATTTTCAAGTTAGTTTGTGAAACCAAAGTTTGATTTTTCAGCTCTTCGAATTGCTCATCAATATTGTGGTTGCGCACCAAATAAGGTTTAATCGGCACACCACCATTGGCAATACGCGCAGTAATTAAAGCCATTTGTAGTGGAGTTGCCAAAACGAAACCTTGTCCGATTGCAGTATTTAAGGTATCGCCACCAACCCATGGCGTTTTATAAACTTGACGTTTCCATGCATCTGAGGGCACCAGACCAGATTTTGCTCCGTACAAGCTGATGTCGAATTTTTCGCCATAACCAAATTTGCGCGCCATTTCGGTAAATTTTTCGTAACCGATTTGGTTAGCGATAGTGAAGAAATAAACGTTACAGGAGTTCTTAATACCATCGACCAAATCCATCGAACCGTGTCCACCATCTTTCCAACAATGGAAGACGCGACGACCTGATTGATAATGGCCGTTACAAAAAACACGATTATGCGGATTAACACCATTTTCCAAACCAGCCAAAGCCACCATCAATTTGAATGTTGAACCTGGAGGATAAAGTGCAGCAATTGGTTTATTGTTTAATGGTTTTTTAGGATCGTTGTTAAGTTCCTGCCAATATTGACGCGAAACACCTTCAACGAAATTATTTGGATTAAAAGTTGGACTTGATGCGTAAGATAAAATCTCACCAGTTTTAACATCCATCACCACAACCGAAGCTACGTCATCTTTAATTCTTTCGGTCACATATTTTTGCAGACGTAAATCAATTGTCAGATGCAATTTAGAGCCTTCTGTCGGCGGCGTAACAGACAATGTACGAATCGGAATTTCGTGAGCATTAACCTCAACATATTTCACGCCATATTTTCCGCGTAAAGCTTCATCAAATGTGCGCTCGATGCCTGATTTTCCGATACGGAAATCTGGATGCATGAAAAGATTTTGCTCGTTGTTATCGATTTCTTTTTCAGAAGGAAGAGAAACGTAACCCAAGAAATGCGCGGTTTCAGCTTGGTAAGGATAATGGCGGATAATACCGCTTTCGATTGAAATTCCTGGTAAATTGTACGAGTTAGTTTCAATGCGCGCCACATCATCCCACGATAGATTATCCATTAAAGAGATAATACTTTTACGACGCGCATTTTTGATTTTTGCTAAGAACAAGTTTTTCTCTTCCTGTCCTAAATTTAGGATTCCAACTAACTTATCGATTAATTCGCCGGTATTTTTCTTATTTTCGAAATAAAGCAACAAACGATAGTTACCTTCGTTTTTTGTCATCGGCTCACCATTGCGATCAAACACCGTGCCGCGTGGCGCTGGATTAATCATTGGTTTTATACGATTGCTGTCTGATTGAATTTCATATTCTTCATTCTTCACCAATTGCAAATATCCAAGTCTAGTCACCAAAGCAGTAGCAAGCACAGATTGTGCTGCACCAACAAAAAGTGCACGTCGATTAAAAATCTTGTTTTTGCGAATATCTCGAAGCATTTGATCTAATTATTTTCCAAAAGTTTCGCGCTTAAATAGTCGAAGAATTTATGCACCGCGACGTAGAAAACTGACGATAGAATAAACTGCGCTATAATTGTTGTAACGCTATAGAACTCGCCGTTGAAGATCGAAAGCATCAGCCATTTCATCAACAAAAAACAAAAACAAAATGAAACAAATTGTTGCCAGATTTGACGGAAGTTTTCGCGAATCATTAATTTGTGATTGAGCAAAACGAAAAATTTTGTCAGCAAAATATAACAAAGAGCTGTGGTTCCGAGAGGATTTCCATTCAAAGCATCGTTCCAGACACCGAGAATAAAAATAAACCAAACTGCAAAAAAGTTTCTGAAAATGGCGAAGTAAAAAACTGCCATTAAATCAAAAAGTGGAATTAGGTCAGAAAGACCGGCAATCCTGATATCTGAGACATTAAATATTACGAATAGAATCGCGACCAAATGCAAAATAATGACGCGCGAAATTGACTTTTGTGCAAGCATTTTCTAGGAAAATTTGAAAAGAGAACTGGCAGGAAATATGTGGAAAAATTATTACGCGACGGATTTTTGTCCAGAAAAACAATTGTATTTTTAAACCGATAAACAACTTAATTGCATTTCGTGCATTGCTAAGATCACAAATTTTTTAGGAAAGATTAAATAAAACTTTAAAAAAATTATGAAGAGAGCATTAGAAAGAACTTTAACCCATGTTCTACCTATCACTACTGGAAGAATTAATCCGCTTCACTTAGCACATCAAGATCACGTATTCACACCACTTTTAAACAGTAGCAAAAACAATATCTTCGCAACCGAATCTGGCCTAGTTCCTTGTATTTTCATTATGGGTTCATCTGGTGATGACAGGAATATAATTAATAATCCATTTAGTTACGATCAAAGAGTTGATATGGCGCTTATCGCCTTTGAAGAAATCTATAGAACTAAACTTTGGCATTCCTTACCCCAAGAATTTCAATATCAACTCTGCAAAACTCCTATAAGATCTTTGCTTGATTTAGATACGACTTTTCCAAAACACACTGACAATAAGGAAAGAAATAATCCTCCAAAACTAGATTCTCTTGCAGATTTTATCACAGATCATTGTCAGAAACACAGATTACCGATGGATAGTCTATTTTTCAGAGCAACCGTAAAACCTGGAGAATTAGGAAGAGAATACCAGCTTCGTGGCCAAAGATACCAAGATTGTCATCAAATGATTGCAGTTGCTCAAAATTTTGGCGCACAGTATCAACAAGATTTAATCGAAGAGGCTCCTGATCGCAAAATAGTCAGCGCTACTCAAATTCGTCATAATCTTGCCGAGAATTTTACAAGTCTAAGTCCACGAATTTTTCTATATGTACAAAAAGAGTTAGCACAGGCACTACTCAACAATCGTCCAATTGGTAAACGCCTTGAAGGAGAAGACGTGACTCAAACTGATAGTTTTTTCAGAGATTTAGCTAGAAAAGATCAGATGCTAACTTTTGATGGCGCGAGCGCAAAAGTTTCCGCAATTCCTATGGACCTTACTGACAGCTTTCATGCCTCTATAATCAGAGCCGAACAGCCTTACAGGACCTCAGCATCACAAAGTGCTCAAACTCTACATACAGAGAAAACTAAAGACTCCCAAACCAAATAAAAGTTAAATCAATTGCCTTTTATAATCAGAAAATCTTCGATCAAAAATACACAACTTATGATTGAAATTTTATAGTCAAATTCAAATCCACAAAAGAATGCTTGAAAAAAAAGTCGAAGACTTTGTTAGAAAAATAGAGACCTTAAGAACAGCAAATGATGTTCTTGCGAGTCTAAGATATGCAAAAGAAGATCAAGGCACTAAAGCTGCAAATACTGCTCTGGATGAGGTATATTTTAAATTAGAAAATATCCACCAAACGCTGATTCATACCTTAAAAAATTCTACCATTTTCGAGAGCATCAATAATGAGCCTCAAGTTGATACTATCAGCAACTCTCTTCGTTTGGTTATCAATATTTTACAGAATAGCAAAAATTCTGAAATTCCAGAAACCGCAGAATTAATCGAAATACTACAATTCTGTCTCGATATTCCTAATGAAACCGAAATATCCAAGATCGCCGCACAACTCTCTACATATAAGGATAAGTTTTACCCTCAAATCCTAATGCTAAAAAAACTATGTCTCCCTTTGGAAATTTAATTAAAAGCGTATTAAAGCGATTAGCTCCACGCTTATTTTCTAATTTGGAGACGCCAAAAATTACCAACTTAAAAGTTGCCGACCGTAACCCACTAATAAAAAGTGCGGCTGATTCCGTTAGAACACTTCTCAACTCAACATCAAATTTCATCGATAATGCTCATGATTTACTCAATCAAATAGATACGGATCCTTTCACCAACAATATGAGGTTGGTACGACAATACTTTGATCATCGCGCTGAAAATAATTCTAAAATCCTTGGATCATCTAATCCCTTGATGCCCATGGCACCTCTTGTCAGAAAAGCTATTGTTTCTGCATCAGAATCTAAAAGAGATCCATATACAATGACAGCCGAGAAACATCAGCGAGAAGGAAATAGCTGGCGCTATTATGGCTCACGCTCTTCTCAGGGGATAACAGAACTTCGAAGAGCTATGTATGAATATTGTGAAGACCAAGGTTTTAATACCGAACAAATTGACTTTATGGTTACTCATTCAATACCAGGATCACTGTTACCAGCTGTCTGCGAAGGTGCACTAGAAAAAGGCGACCAAATTTTGTTAACCACTCCTTCATTTGGCCCTTTTTATACATTGCTAGATGATTATAGATTCAACTTAACACCAACTAGATTGAACGCTGATACGGATTGGAAAATGACTCCCGAAATTCTTGAAAAAATGTTGGCAGAAAGTCCTAACGCTAGAATGTTTGTTTTTATCAATCCTGGTAATCCAATGGGAGAAACCTATTCTAAGCAGGAATTAGAAGCATTGTCAGAAGTTTTTATTAGACATAACCAAAACCGCCCACCAGAAAAACAGCTTTTAGTTTTTTCAGATGAAGTGGCAAAAAACTGTATTCTAGACGAAGATAAAACATTCACCAGCATCGGTTCTATTCCCGGAATGGAGGATTTTACTATTACAGCTTGGTCATTGTCGAAAGATCAAAGTCCCGGTCTAGGAATCGCAATTGGCATTATTCCAAGAAATATGATTGAACAAATCAGAAAAGGCGAGGGACCAGCTTTCGCATCGCAGTATGCAGCGGCAGAAGTTTTTAAAAGAGAAAACCAAGAAGAAATGTCCAAATATTACGAAGATTCTGTCGTTATATATCGCCATCATTTCAAACTTGCTCAGCAATACGTCCAACAACTTAATCAATCATTAAACACAATACTTGATACAAGAGAGGTACCTTTTATTTCTCATGAACCACATATTCCAGATGGTGGATTTCAATTTGTATTTAGTACCAAAGGACTTCTTGGATTCAAGTTTCCAGAAGGCTACGTTCATACTCCAAATCCTGGACAAAGAGAGATTAAAAATAGCCTTGATCTAGCTTGGTATCTACGCTCAACCTGTAAAGTTGAGCTTGTTCCAGGAGAAGGTTTTGGCTTTGATGGAGACGAGATGAAATTTCGTGTTACAATCAGTAAAAGAGAGGGAATACTCAAAGAAGCTTTTGAAGGAATTAATAAGGGAATATCTAAGCTGATTCCCAGCATAGAAGTTACTAATAACCTTGAAGTATCAGAGATAAAGGTAGGTTTTATCGATACCACTCATGATTTCTCTAGGGAGCCATCATCACCAAGAAATATAGTCAAACAACCCTCTGCAAAAGATCTCCATACATCTCGATCATTCTTATTAGATCGATAAAAAAAGCCGCAGATTCGTCTTGAACCTGCGGCTTTTTTATCAGAAAAACTTTCAGATAATCTTATTTACTAAACAATTTAGCAAAGTTTCTTCTAGTGCGTTTTTTCCAGTGACCACGGTGATAAGCATCAGAAGCCAAAAGTGGGATAACTGAAGTTGCTTCAGCGTAAACCATTTGTTCGTAAGTAGTATCAACTTTACCCCAAGAACAAGCTTCTTTCAAAGTTGAAGAAGAACAAGCACCATCACGAGAATCAGCAACAGTGATTTGCACAGCGTATTTGTGCATATCAACTTCTTCACCCAAAATTTCAGCGCAAACAACTGTGTCTTGTACGAAGTTTTTTGGCACACCGCCACCAACCATCAACAAGCCTGTAGTTCCAGCTTTAATTTTGATGTCAGTCAATTCTTTGAAATCAGCGATTGAGTCGATTGTCATGTGTTTTTTCGGGTTTTTAACTTGGTGAAGAACCAAACCGAAACCAGCAGAAGAGTCAGTGAAAGCTGGGCAGAAAATTGGAACGTTGTAATCGTAAGCCAATTCGATCAAAGATTCTTTTTTCTTAGCGTGCTTTTTCAAATATTTTCCCATTTCCCAGATAAACTCACGAGAAGAATAAGGACGAGGTTCAAGAGAGTTTGCAATTTTGAAAATTGTGTGATCGCAATTTTGCAAATCCTTTTCATCGATGTAAGTATCGTAGATTCTGTCGATGTAATTTTTGCGAAGGAATTTGTCGTCAATGAATGGAGTTCCTTGGTAATGTTTGAAACCAAGAGCTTCGAAGAAATCCATATCAACAATTGAAGCACCGGTTGCAACGATAGCGTCAATCATGCCGAATTTAATCATGTCAGCGTAAACTTTCATACAACCGCCAGCTGAAGTTGAACCAGCTAAAGTAAGGATTGTAGAGCATTTTTTGTCTTTCAACATCATGTTGAAAAGTTCAGTAGCACGAGCCAAATCACGTGAAGTGAATGACATGTGATCCATTTGATCAATGATCGGACGCGCGTCGAATTTTGTAATGTCGATATGTTTTACAACGCGGCTTAGTAATTCTTTTTTAGTAACCATTTTTTTGAAAGTTTAAGGTTGGAAAATTAAGCGATAGAAGTCAGAGAATCTTCTTGTTCTTCGGTCTCTTTATACATTGAAATTAATGGCTCATCGCAAACTTCAATCTGCATATTCTTGTTGAAGCCATTGAACTCAGTTCTGATGCTACGAGAATAAGCACCAAGTTGACCGATTTCGATATAATCGCCTTCAGCAATATTTTCTGGCAAATAAAACGGACCTTTCATTACGTCCAAAGAATCGCAAGTTGGACCATAGAAACCGAAAGGAACATTCGCCGAGAATTCAGATTTATTTTTCGCGCCGCGAATTGCTTTTACTGGATAAATAAACCCAGGATAACCAGCGTCAAATAATCCGCCGTAGGTTCCATCGTTTAAGTAAAGCATGCCTTTTTTCTTACCTTCAACACGCACCAAAAGCGAACCAGATTCAGCAACTAGCGCGCGGCCTGGTTCAGCCCAAATTTTGCAATTTTCAAAACCGAGTTTGTCTAAAGAATCGAAAATTTCGTCGAAGTAAGATTGCAGACCAACTGGCGCCATTCCTGGATAAGAAGAAGGGAAACCACCGCCAACGTCGATTACGTCAGCTTTAACTTTGGCATCTTCCAAAACTTTTTTAGCGATTGTCAAAGCGTTACGATATTCGATTGGATCCATACATTGTGAACCAACGTGGAAACAAATACCGAAACGTTGCGCCGCAGTGCGGACTTTGCGAACTAGATTTACTGATTCACTCGGCAAGATACCAAATTTACCAGAAAGATCAATTGCCGCATGTGAATTTGGAATCGCCAAACGCACGTGCAAACCAAGATCTTTGGCGTTGTTGGTAACTTCTAAAATTTTCTGTAATTCGTCAGATGAATCGAGCGAAAAATCGCGGATACCATGGTTGAAATAAGCATCAAAAATTGCTTCGCGCGATTTGACCGGATGCATGAAATACATCTTGGCTTCTTTACCGAAAAGACCGTCGATCAATTTAACTTCAGCCATTGAGGCCACGTCAAAATGCTTCACGCCAGCATCAAAAAGATGCTTTAAAACTGCAGCGTCTGGATTGCTCTTTACTGAATAGAGAATGTCGCTCGCAAATTTATTCGCACGGAAATTGTTTAAGAAAAATTTCGCTGCACGTTTGATCGAATTTGGACGGATGAAATAAACCGGAATTGATGGTTTTAATTCTGTAACTTCCTGTGAAACGGTTTTATAACTTGTAGAACCTTTAAGAGCTTGTTCTTGTACCCTTGTGCTTTTTTGGGTGTCGTCTTGAGCTTTAAATAAATAGTGAATTTTCGAGTTCACCGCCCCGTCATACTCTTGCTCTTGTTCCATTTCTTTGTTGGATGGTTAAAATTAAGTAAAAGATTATAAGAAAGACTTAATTTTTGTCTGAAAATTTATATGCCGCGAAGCCTTGATATTACTGGTTCCACGCCACTATTTTCAAACGCAATTTTTTTGAAGAGGGCGCAAAGTAAGAACAAATTTTTATTTGTAAATAAAAAATCTTTTTAAAAATTTTTGACCTAATTTTACCCTGAATTTTCTAGGGTATTTTAGTAGTTAATTTTGATTATTTTCGCAGGAAAATTTTTAGTAAAAAAACTGTGTCAGAAAATAAATCAACTAATTTTTAACGACTGTGTTTTAATTGGATGAGAGTGACTTTATCTCATGCTGCTAGCTGGAGATTCGAGTTCTAATAAAGAAACCCCCCGACCCTGCGGGCCACCCTCCTTGACAGGGGGCAATGCTCTGAGTCCTGCCCCCCTGTCAAGGGGAGTGGCCCGCAGGGTCGGGGGGTTTTCCGAAGGCTCTAATTATTCAAGAACTGCAAAATAGATTGTCTGACAGCAACACCCGCTTCAACTTGCTCAAGTATCAAACTAAACTTCTCATCATCCGCCAAATCTGAAGAAATTTCGACATCACGATTTATCGGCCCAGGATGCAGTACCAAAACATCAGGCTTCGCAGCTTTTAATTTTTCGTGAGTAAGCCCAAAAATTTTAAAATATTCACTCAAAGACGGAATGTAACAACCCAGCATTCGCTCTTGCTGAATACGCAACATCATGACCACATCAGCATCTTTGATTCCACTTTCAAGATTGTCGAAAACTGTAACATCAAACTGTTCCTTCAACCAACTTTTATATTCAAACGGCATCAAAGTTGGTGGCGTAATTACGCGAATCTCAGCACCAAATTTTTTCAACAATTTAATATTTGAACGCGCCACTCTTGAGTGCAGAACATCGCCACAAATTGCCACTTTCAAATTTTGCAAGGATTCTTTGTGCTGCAAAATCGTGAAGGAATCAAGCAAAGCTTGGCTTGGATGCTCGTTAGTTCCGTCGCCAGCGTTAATTAATGAAGCGGGAATATATTTTTTTAAGATGTTCAAAATGCCGCTGGAATTGTGACGAATCGCCACAAAATCAGGATTCATCGCATTAATTGTTTTAGCGGTGTCGATGATTGATTCACCTTTCTTTAGTGAAGAAAGTGAGATGTCGATATTCACAACTTCTGCGCCCATTCTTTTCGCTGCGATTTCAAAAGATGTTCTGGTGCGTGTAGAATTTTCGAAGAAGAAATTGACTAAAATCTTTCCCGATAAGGAAAAATTTTTGTCATCCTGAGCATTAGCGAAGGATCTCTTCAAATCATCATTCCTAAAAAAAGATTTCGCTAAATCATGAATTTGTTTGATGTCGGAAACGCTTAACTGGTCGATGCTGATAAGATCTTTCATTATTTCGATCGGATAAGATGTTTAAAAATTTCTTCTAAATCTGGCTGGCTGGTTGAGATGTCTTTGATCTGAATTTTGGCATCAGAGCAATGACGTAAAATTTTCTCCACCTGAACTTTTTCTGGATCGTAAGTGATCGAAATTTTGTCTTTTGCCAAAACTTTTGTTGTTAAACCAGCAAAGTTTGCAAGCGCGTCAGAGTTGATTTCGTCAACGGCACTAATAATCAAATCTTTGCTTGAGAGAACTTTCATCAAATTTTCTTTGCGATCATGAGCGATAACTTGGCCGTGATTAATCACTGCAATTTCATCACATAATTCTTCAGCTTCTTCCAAATAATGCGTTGTGAGTAAAATCGTAGTTCCGTTCTGATTTAATTTTTTTACGTAATTCCACAATTGATTGCGCAACTCAACGTCCACGCCGGCGGTTGGCTCATCTAAAACCAGAATTTCAGGACTGTGAACCAAAGCTTTAGCCACCAACAATCTGCGGCGCATACCGCCAGACAAACTGCGCGGCGCCGCTTTAACCTTATCTTTCAAACCTAAAGCTTCGATAATTTCGTCAGTTCGGCGATCAGCTTTCTTGATACCAAAATAACCAGCGTAAATTTCTAAAGTTTCGCGAACGTTGAAAAACGGGTCGATAATTAATTCTTGAGGAACGATGCCAATTTTAAACTTCGCCGCTTGTTGATCTTGATCAATATCGATGCCGGCGATTTTAACTGAGCCAGAGGTTTTGTTAACTAATCCAGCTAGAGTATTGATGATAGTTGATTTACCTGCACCGTTTGGTCCTAAAAGACCAAAGAATGAACCTTTTTTGATTTCCAAATCAACTGACTTAAGAGCGATTTTTTCCGGCGACTTTTTTGATTTTTTGTAAGTCTTGGAAAGGCCTTTAATCTCAATCGCTAAATCAGACATAGATTAGGAAATGATATTTTTAGATTTGAATAATTCTTGTAACTCTCCTGATTGAAACATTTCGCGAACGATGTCACAACCACCGATAAATTCGCCTTTAACGTAAAGTTGTGGAATGGTTGGCCAATCAGAAAAATCTTTAATTCCTTGGCGAACTTCTGGATCGCGAAGCACGTCAACATCACAAAAATCAACGTTAAGATTTTTCAAAACATGAGCTACTGCCGCAGAAAATCCACATTGTGGAAAATCTTTGGTGCCTTTCATGTAAAGCACTACGTCGTTTGAAGAGATGGTTTCTTGGATTTTTTGCAGAATATCAGTCATATTTAATTTGCGGAGGTCTTGAGTTGCATGGCGTGAAGTACATCGCCAAGAATTTCTTTTAGAGCAGTGTTAACTATTTTATGTTGCTGCACTCTTGTTTTGCCAGCAAAAATTTTATCAGCAATTTCAACAGAGTAATGATTATCGTCGGCAACTAGAGCGACAACTTTGATTTGCGCTTCAGGAAAATTATCGCGCAGAAGTTTTTCTAAATCTTTTTGAGCAATTGGCATAATTTAAATTTATCGAATAAACAAACTATCTGTCATCCTGAGCTTAAACGAAGGATCTCAGGAGCTTCTATCACGAGATCCTTCGCTTATGCTCAGGATGACAACTTATAAAAAAAGGGTGGAGCCTTTTGACTCCACCCTAATTTAAATAACTAACAATTTTTTAGACTAGCTAAAGAAACCACGACGTTTTTTAACAGGTTCACCGCCGTTGCCGCGATCATCACGATCACCACGACGGTCGTCGCGTCTGTCATCACGACGGTCACGATCTCCACCACCACGACGATCATCACGTCTGTCGCCTCTATCGCCACGATCTCTTCTTTCGCCGCCGCCACGTCTTTCGTCGCGCTCTTCTCTTTCGTCAGCTTGTGGACGAACTGGAAGAGTGTCAGAAATGTCTGCACCAGTTACTTGATCAACACAACGATAGCTAAGTTTTGGACGACCTTTTTTGTCGAAACCAATAACTTTAACTTTTACGATGTCGCCTTCATTGATTACGTCTTCAACGAAATCAACGCGATATTCAGCAAGTTCAGAAATATGAACAAAACCATCACGGTTGTTTGAAATGCTCACAAAAGCACCAGCGTCAATAACTTTAACAACTGGACCTTGGTAAATGTCGCCAATTTCTGGTTCGAAAACGATTTCGTTAACCATAGCAACTGCTTTTTTGATCGCTTCATTGCTGTTAGAGCTGATTTTGACAGTACCGTCATCTTCAACATCCATAACAACGCCAGCAACTGCACAAATTTCTTTGATAACTTTGCCGCGAGAACCGATTACATCACGAATCTTTTTAGGAGAAATGTTCATCACTTCAACTTTTGGAACATTCACGTTTAGTTCAGTTCTAGGAGTTCCCATAACTGCTAACATTTTGTCCAAAATGTGCATTCTACCAGAGTTAGCTTGCTCCAAGGCTTTTTGCATAATCTCAGCGCTGATGCCGTTGATTTTGATGTCCATTTGAAGAGCTGTGATACCATTTTTAGTACCAGCAACTTTGAAATCCATGTCACCAAGGTGATCTTCATCGCCCATGATATCAGAAAGAACAACGTAATCATTACCTTCTTTAATCAATCCCATCGCGATACCAGAAACTGGTTCTTTCACTGGAACACCGGCATCCATCAAAGATAGAGAAGTGCCGCAAACAGTTGCCATCGAAGATGAACCGTTTGATTCAGTGATTTCAGAAACTACGCGAGTAACATAAGAAAAGCTTTCGCTGATTGCTGGGAACACAGGGTTCAAAGCTCTCCAAGCAAGTTTACCGTGACCAATTTCACGACGACCAGGAGATTTCAACTGACCAGTTTCACCAACTGAGTATGGAGGAAAATTGTAGTGAAGCATGAAATTTTCTTTGCTCATGCCATCAAGACCTTCAACCATTTGTTCGTCTTTAGATGAACCAAGAGTTGTAACAACCAAAGCTTGAGTTTCGCCACGAGTGAACAAAGCAGAACCATGAACTTGTGGTAACAAACCAACTTCGATTTCGATTTGACGAACTTGATCCAACTTACGGCCGTCAATTCTTGAGTGATTTTTCAAGATGTCGTTACGTACGATGTCTTTTTCCAAAACTTTGAAAATCGCACCAACTTTATTTTTAGAAACTCCTGCTTCTTCGTTGATGAATTTGGCTTCAAGGTCAGCTTGGATTTGAGCCAAGTCAGAAGCGCGTTCTTGTTTAGCAGTTTTTTTGAAAGCTGCGATCATTCTGCCACCGATGAAATCAGTCATTTCTCTTTTCAAGGCAGAGTTGTCTTCTTGAGCAACTTCGATTTTTTTCTTACCAGCTTCAGCAGCAAATTCATTGATCAAATCGATGATTGCTTGGAATTGTTGGTGACCGAAGTTAACTGCTTCAAGCATTTGAGCTTCAGATAATTCTTTCGCTTCAGATTCAACCATCAAAACTGAAGATTTAGTACCAGCAACAACAAGGTCTAAAGTACTATTTTTGATTTCATCATTGCTTGGGTTCAAAACGAATTGACCATCAACCAAACCAACTCTAGCACCAGCAACAGCTTCCAAGAATGGAGCTTCAGAAATTGCCAAAGCAGCAGAAGCACCAATCAAAGAAATGATATCTGGAGTGCATGAAGGATCATAAGAAAGAACGGTACAAACCACGTTCACTTCGTTATAAAAATTGTCTGGGAACAAAGGACGGATCGGACGATCGATCAAACGTGAAGTAAGAGTAGCAGCTTCTGAAGGTTTAGCTTCTCTTTTGAAAAAACCGCCAGGAATTTTTCCAGCAGCATAAGTTTTTTCTAAATAATTTACAGTAAGCGGGAAGAATCCGGCATTTTCAGCGGCTTTAGGAGCAACAGTAACAGCACAAAGAACTGTAGTATTTCCGAATCTAGCAACAACTGAACTGGCTTGACGAGCGATTTTGCCAGTTTCAAGGGATAAAATTTTTCCACCCCAATTAATCTCTTTTTTTACAACATTAAACATATTTTCAGCTTTTTATTATTAGGAATTGCAATCTTACAACATCGGCGGAGAGAGCTTGTAGCGCTGAGAAAATCAGCGCTAAAACTATTTTCTGATTTCTAATTTTTTGATTAGAGCTTCGTAACGTGCTTCTGATTTTGATTTTAGGTAATCCAACAAACTTCTTCTTTTACCAACCAAAATCAACAAACCTCTTTTTGAAGAGAAGTCGTTTTTGTGAGCTTTAAGGTGTTCAGTCAAATTATTAATTTGCTTAGTGATAACTGCGCATTGAACTTCAACAGAACCGGTATCTTTTGGTCCTTGAGCAAATGATTTTACAACTTCTTTTTTTGATTTTGTGAGAACTGACATTATCCAAAATTTACGGGTTAAAAAACATTAACGGCATGAAGGCGATTTTGTGACAAATTCGCCAAACCGATTAATTCACCATTGCTGACAACGCGCACCGTATCGGCATGAAGTTGCAAAGATTTATGAGCTAGAGATTTTCCACCCAAAGGCGGCATATTGATTGTTATAATCTGACCATTCTTGAATTTAGAGGCATCCAGATCATCCAACTTCACTTCGAACATAAAATCTAAGACATCGTGCAAACACAGCAGCGAGCCATCAGGAAAACGGCCGCCATAAGTAGTGACCGATTTTAACAGGTCAAGCGAAAAAGTTTTTGCGTGAATAAATTTTCCGACACGAAGTCTGGTCAGTATCGAAACATATCCGCACACCCCAATTTTTTGACAAATATCGCGAGCTAAAGAACGAACGTAAGTGCCTTTGGAGCATTCAACTTCTAGGTCGGCAAATTCAGCACAATTGGAGATTAACTTCAGAGAAAAAATTTCTACCTCACGTTGTTTCATCTCAAATTCGACATCTTTTCTGGCAAGTTCGTAAGCTCTTTTTCCATCAATTTTAATCGCGGAAAAACGCGAAGGAGTCTGTTTTATTTTTCCCAAGAAATGTGGAATTGCCGAAATTATTTGTGAGGTTTCTGGTCTCGCAGAACTTGATTCTACAACTTTTCCTTCAACATCATCTGTATCACGAAATTCGCCCCAAGAGATACGGAAAGAATATTTTTTGTGCTCATCAGTAATATATTGGCAGGTTTTTGTTGCTTTATTGATAGCAATTGGAAGTACTCCGGAGGCAAATGGATCAAGCGTTCCGGCATGTCCTACTTTCTTTGCGCCGGTGATTCTCTTAACGATTGCCACAACTTTAGCAGAAGAAAATCCGATTGGTTTGTCGATGTTAAGCCAGAGGTTTTTTTGGGAGAGGTTTTGCATCTTGGGAGGTGGGGAATATGGTTAGTTGGAGAGAGGGACCAGAAACCCCCCGACCCCTACGGGGCCACCCCCCTTGACAGGGGGGCAAGTTCAGTTCATGCCACCCTGTCAAGGGGGGTGGCCCCGTTAGGGGTCGGGGGGTTTATCTAACCAAACTCAATCTCAACTAAACCGTATTCGCACCAGAAATAATATCGATCAATTCTTTCGTGATATTAGCCTGACGCGTTCTGTTATAAACTAACGTCAAATTCTTAATCATTTTACCAGCGTTGTTGCTTGCTGCTTCCATAGCTGCCATTCTGGCACCTTGTTCAGAAGCAGAGTTTTCAAGCAGCTGATTGTAAATTTGAATCGAAAGATTTTTCGGCAAGAGATCTTGAAGAATTTCTTCTTGTCCAGGTTCATATTCCATCGGAGATTCAAAAGCGACCGGAGTTTCAGGAATTCTGATTTGTGCTGGAACGATTTGCATTGCAACTTGCTCTTGAGCAATAGCTGACTTGAATTTGCTGTAAATCACTTCGCAAACGTCAAATTGGTTTTCAGCATAAAGATCAGTGATTTTTTGCACGATTTCTTCGGCACTTTTATGTTCAACTACACCTTTGAAAACACCAAAGAAATGATCGACAATTTTTTTACCGTAAAGAGCACGAAGCTGTTCGTAAGACTTTTTACCAACGCAAATAATTTTAACTTCTTTGCCTTCAGCAATTAAAGCATTAACACGACTTCTGGTAAACTTCACTGTAGCACCGTTCAAACCGCCACAAAGGCCTCGATCTGAAGACATTACAACAATCAAATAAGAGTTGGCTTTTCCTTTGCCAGTAAGCAGCGGGAATTTTTCATCCAAATTTCCACGCACCGCAATATTTGATGCCAAGTTACAAACCATCTCTTGAATTTTGTCAGCAAAAGGACGCGAAGATTCCACTGCATGCTTAGCTTTTTTTAAACGCGAAGCCGCAACCATTTTCATGGCTTTGGTCATTTTTTGCGTCGATTTTACCGACTTAATTCTGGTTTTAAGCGTTTTTAAGTTCGCCATAAATTAATTTAGTGTTTCAAACGATCGTTCAAACCGCCATGATCAGCATGAGTGCTTGGAGCATGGTTTAAAAAGATTTCCAAAAATTTCTCGATAGCATTTTTCAAAGCAGCTTCGGTGCCTTCAGAGATTTTTTGTTCTTGTTTGATTGAAGCCAAGATTTCTGGATTGTTTGATTTCAATTTGCGTAAAAATTCTTTTTCAAATTTCACAACTTCTTTAGCTGGAACTTTGTCTAAGTAACCTTTCACACCAACGTAGATCGAAGCAACTTGCTCTTCGAAGCCCATTGGAGAATATTGATTTTGCTTCAACAATTCAGTCAATTTACGACCTTTATCAAGCAATTTTTGAGTTGCCGTGTCAAGATCAGAACCAAATTGTGCGAAAGCTTCAAGTTCACGGAATTGTGCCAAGTCAAGTTTGATTGTACCGGCAACTTGTTTCATTGCTTTAGTTTGAGCTGCAGAACCTACACGAGATACTGACAAACCAACGTTAACTGCAGGTTTAATACCTTTGTAGAACAATTCGGTTTCCAAGAAAATTTGACCGTCAGTAATTGAGATCACGTTAGTTGGAATGTATGCCGATACGTCACCAGCTTGAGTTTCGATGATTGGAAGTGCAGTCAAAGAACCACCACCCATTGCATCAGACATTTTAGCTGCGCGTTCAAGAAGTCTTGAGTGAACGTAGAATACGTCACCAGGGTAAGCTTCGCGTCCTGGTGGGCGACGAAGTAGAAGTGACATCTCACGATAAGCAACCGCGTGTTTAGACAAATCGTCATAAGCAATTACAGCATGCATTCCATTGTCGCGGAAATATTCACCAGCAGCGCAACCAGTATATGGAGCGAAGAATTGCAACGCTGCAGATTCAGAAGCGGTTGCAGATACAACTACTGAGTATTTCATCGCACCAGCATCTTCCAAAGTTTTAACGATTTGAGCAACAGTAGAGCGTTTTTGACCAATTGCTACGTAGATACAGAAAAGTTTTTGTTTTTCGTTATTTTCTTCGTGAGCTTTGGCTTGGTTAATGAATGTATCCAAAACGATCGCAGTTTTACCAGTTTGACGGTCACCAATGATCAATTCGCGTTGGCCACGACCAATTGGAATCAAGCTATCAATAGCCTTAATACCAGTTTGCATTGGCTCACCAACTGATTGACGAGCAATGATACCAGGAGCTTTAACTTCAACACGTTTGTATTCAACGTCAGTCAATGGACCTTTGCCGTCGATTGGGTTACCAAGAGCGTCAATAACGCGTCCCAACAAACCTTTACCAACTGGAACTTCAACAATCTTACCAGTTCTTTTAACTGAAGAGCCTTCTTTGATTGTTTGAGCATCACCGAAAACTACGATACCAACGTTATCAGTTTCCAAGTTAAGCGCCATACCTTTAACGCCACTTTCAAATTCAACAAGTTCACCGGCTTGAACGTTATCAAGACCGTAAACTTTGGCAATTCCGTCACCAATTTTGATTACTTCGCCAACTTCTTTTAATTCGGCAGAACTTTTAAAGCCCTCGATTTGCTTTTGTAAAACGTTGGAAAATTCTTCAACTCTAAATTCCATATTTTTGATTTTTTGTTATTATTAAAAAGCTGCGCTTAATTGTTTTTCTAGGTTAGAAAGCTGATTTTTCAGACTAACGTCAATGATGTTAGAACCGATTTTAACTTGAAATCCGCCTAGAATTTTTGCGTCAAAAGTTTCTTTGATTTCGATAACTTTATCAGAATGTTTTCTCTCAACCAAAGATTTGATTTGATCAAAATGATTTTTGCTAGGTTTAGAAGCGAAAATAACTTCAACTTCCAAAACATTTTTTTGTTTTTTTACCAAATGACAAAACTCAGAATGAATTTCTGGGAACATGCTCAAACGGCGATTGCGCGCCATCGCCATGAAGAAATCGGTCGTGATTTTTGTTAAAGCAAGTTTCTTAGTGATTTCTTCCATCACTTTTTCCAGTTCAGATTTTGAGATTACTGGATTCTGTAGTTCATGAGCAAAGCTTGAACTGAAATTTTTCTTAAATTCTTCTAGCTCAGCTGCGACCTTATCAATTGAGTTGTTTTTTTTGGTCGCCACAAAAAGAGCTTTAGCGTAGTTTTTAGCAATAACAGAGGCTCTAGGCATTTCTATAACTTATTAAATTTGGGAATTCTTTAGGGACTGAGGCATCAAATCCATCTATCAAAAAGGAGCGGGCAAAATATTCACCGCAAAATAAAATGCAACCCAGGAAGTAAATCAATTAAACATTCACCGGATCAACATTTTCAAAATGCTCGTGCATATGATTAGAACCTGTGAATTTCTTGTTCCGTTTTTCACAAGCGATGTGAAACAAAGCATCGCCTTTGTTAGCCAAAGGCAACTTCGACATGCCAATAATCATGCCATTTTCATGAGCTTTTACGATAATTTTGTGATCGCCAAACGGATTGGAAATTTCACCAAGTACGTCGCCTTTCTTAACCATTTTTCCCAAAGTTTGACGCGAAATATGAATGCCACTGTGTGGAGCTCGAACCCAAGAACTTGAACGCGCAATAAAAATTTTTCTCTTCAAAGAATTCTTAATTACACCTTTGATCATGCCAATTTTGCGCATCACATTCAAAATTCCATCAACACCAATTTGAATACTCTCATCTTCAAAACGCAGCGCCTCACCAGCTTCAAATAAAATCATTGGAATGTTCATTTGACTTACGGAAGCGCGCAAAGATCCATCACGCAAATTAGATCCGATTAAAACTGGAGCGCCAAAGGCTTTGGCTAAATCCAGCGTTGTTTCATCAGAAATATCGGCGCGAATTTGCGGATAATTACAGCGATGGAATGCGCCAGTATGAAGATCAATTCCGAAATCAGATTTCATGACAATTTCTTGCATGAATTTGTAAGCTAATTGCGAAGTCAAAGATCCATTCTTAAGTCCCGGAAAACAACGATTCAAATCGCGGCGATCTGGCAAATAGCGCGAGCGATCATTAAAGCCGAAAATATTTACTACCGGAATTACAATCAAAGTGCCGCAAATATTTTTCAGTGCTTTGTGAGCAAGCAGACGACGAGTAATTTCGATACCGTTAATTTCATCACCGTGGATTGTCGAAGAGATAAACATCGTCGGCCCATCTTTTTTGCCGCGCACCACTTCCAGCGGCATTTTAACATCGGTAAAATCGTAAATACTTCCCATATCAATGTTGATGCGAACGCGCGATCCACGCTTTATTTCAACGCCGTCAATTTCGAAGTGAGAAGTATTTTTTTTGATCATTATTTTTTGCGATTCAAATGTGCGTAAGACAAAATTTTATAACACAATTTCGCCGATAAAAAATCACAGGAATGTAGCGCTTTAACTGGTGCCAGTTCAACCACGTCAGCACCAACAATGTTAGAAATTTTGCTGGCTTCGCGGATAATATCCAAAGCATCTTCCCACATTACACCACCAGGTTCTGGAGTTCCTGTCGCCTGCATCAAACTTGAATCAAATCCGTCCAAATCGAAAGTTACAAAAACTGGACGACCTTTTAATGGAGCAACGATTTTTTTGGCATCCCAGCTTCTACGATCTTTACCAAAATGCATGTGAATACGATGACGATTGGCTTCAAGGTAAGGAATTTCGCCAGCAGAAATGTTACGAATACCGCAAGAAATCAAAGTTGAAATTGGATGATCCATCACACGACGAAGCGCTGCAGCGTGAGAATAATGTTCGCCGTCATAACCATCGCGTAAATCAGCGTGAGCATCAAAATGTAGAATTGCTAAATCCGGATAACGTTTAACAAAAGGACGAATTGAACCAGCAGTAATTGAATGTTCGCCACCCAAAATTAATGGGAATTTTCCGGCTGCCAAAACTTGCTCAGTGATTTTCTCCAATTGATCGAGTGATTTCGGCACTGATCTGTAATCAATCTTCGGCGCTTTCATCGTTGCAACACCATACTTTCTGAAAGGCTCACACCAAAATTCTTCGTCAAATAATTCAACTTGTTGTGACGCTTTAATGATTGCTTTCGGACCGTTTTTTGTACCTCCGCCGTAGCTCACAGATTTTTCCAAACCAAAAGGCACAACCACAACTTGAGCATCTTCAGGTGATTTCAAATATTTCTCTTCAACACCCAAAAAACCTGATTTTTGCGGCATTAAATCAAGTTGCTCAAAAGCAGATTTAGTAGATTTTTTTACCGGTTTTTTAACGATTTTCTTTGTCATTTTTATTTTTGTTTGTGGACCCAGTCATGCGACGGGGTCTAGTTTTTATTCTAAAATATTTACATGCCCCATTTTACGGCCAGCTTTCGCTTCGGCCTTGCCGTAAAGATGAATTTTGGCGTTAGGATTTTTGTAAAATTCTTCCAGATTATTTACCTCATCCCCGATCAGATTTTTCATGTAACCAGTTGAGTGAAACTCTGTTGAGCCAAGAGGCAATCCGGTAATCGCACGAATCAATTGTTCAAATTGCGAAGTCACCGCCGCATCCATCGAAAAATGCCCAGAATTATGTGGTCGTGGCGCCAGTTCGTTGACCAACAATTCATCGCCGATCACGAACATTTCAACTGCCAAAACTCCAATCAAGCCAATCTTTTCGGCAATATTTTTTGCCAGATTTTGGGCTTTGATTTTTAGTGAATCTGAAACTTTTGCCGGATAATGGCTTTCATCCAAAATGCCATTTTTGTGAATGTTAGTAAGTGGCTCGTAAGCTTTAATTTCACCAGTTTTTGAGCGCACCACCATCACTGAAATTTCTGAATCAAACGGACAGAATTTTTCCAAAATCCACGGACTTGATCCCAATTCCGGCAAAGAATCACCAGCTTTTAGAACGAACTGACCTTTACCGTCATAGCCCATCGTCGCTGTTTTTAGAATTGCTTTGCCAAACTTTTTTAGATTTTCTTCAAAGTTCGAAGTCGCATAATCAGCGGTTTTAGCACCAATCGAATTTAGAAAATCTTTTTCCAAAACACGGTGCTGCGTAATTTTTAGGACTTCCGCATTTGGACAAACTTCAACATGTTGAGCCAAAAAACTTACAGCTTCGAGCGGAATATTTTCAAACTCGAAGGTGGCAATATCGATCATCTGCGCAAATTTTTTCAGCGCGTCTTTATCCGAATAATCAGCAATGATTGTTTGATTGGTCACAAAAGTTGCCGGCGCATCTGCAATGTCAGAAAGCACCACCGTTTTAAAACCCATTTTGTGAGCGTAAAAACAGGTCATGCGACCCAATTGTCCGCCGCCAATTATCCCAATCGTAGAAATTTTTTTCACAAGAATTGGTTCAAATGTTTGATTTAGAAAAGAAAGCGCGGCAAGCTATTTTTATCACTCCAAACTTTCAAGAAATTATGTCACAAAAAATCACAGAAGAGCTATTGAAAATTCTGGTTTGTCCGCTGTGCAAAAATGAGTTATTTTTTGATGAAAAAAATAATGAACTAATTTGCCTTCAATCAAAACTCGCTTACAAAATCAAGGATGGGATTCCCATCATGTTAATTGATGAAGCACGCAAAATAGAGGAATAATGCCACAAAAATTTCAGCAATTAAAAAAAGCAAAACGCTTAAAAAAATCATCGCAAAAATGGCTTTTACGCCAGATTAACGATCCTTTCGTTGAGAAAGCCAAAATCGCCGGATGGCGTTCGCGAGCCGCTTTTAAAATTATCGAAATTGATGAAAAATTTAAAATTTTCAAAAAAGGTAAAGTCGTTGTCGATCTTGGCGCCGCACCTGGCGGTTGGAGTCAATATGCCGTTACCAAAGTTGGCGAAGGCAATGTTGTAGCCATCGACTTACTTGAGATTGATTCACTTCCTGGTGTGAATTTTTTTGTCGGCGATTTCATGACTGAAGAAGCGCCGCAAAAAATTATCGAGCTACTCAAAACAATTCCTTACAACAAACACGGCTTGTGCGACGTGGTTTTAACCGACATGGCGGCAAATACTACAGGAGACCACAATACCGATCACATGAGAATTATCGCCCTTTTGGAAGAATCACTGACTCTTGCAGAAAAAATTTTGAAACCCAACGGCAGCTTTGTCGGTAAGATTTTCCAAGGCGGAAGTTCTGATGAAATTTTGAAAAAATTACGCGTGAATTTTTCGACCGTAAAATATTTCAAACCCGATTCTTCGCGCAAAGATTCTTCAGAAACTTATTTAGTAGCACTAAATTTTAAGAAAAAATTAGAGGGCTTAGAGCCGCGTCAGTAAAGGTCAAAATAAGATTAGTGCCCGCGGGCACTAATTTGCTTTTTAGCAATTTCCACCAGAAATAATCACTAAAAGTTTCGGATTTTTAACTTGCGGATTATTTTTCAGAAACTGCGCCGCACCAGCAATTGCAAGCGCTGAAGTCGGTTCAATTTTTTGTTCCAAAATTTCCGACAATTTTTTTTGCCACGAAATAATTTCTTCTTCAGGAATTTCAAAAAAACCAGCAACTCTTTGTAAATAGCTAAAAGTTTGCGGCATCACATGCAAAGTCCTAGCGCCATCCGCCACGGTATTTGGCGTATCGTCGTAACCGACAACTTTTCCTAAACGAACTGAACGAGCCGCATCGTTGGCATTAAGTGGCTCACAAGCAAACATTTTGGCTTTTGGCGACAATCCTAAACCTGCCAAATAGCTTCCGGCAACAAGTCCGCCACCGCCACAAGGAGCGAAAATTGCCTCGACTTCTCCTATTTCTGACAATGCTTCAAAAGCTGCCGTACCTTGACCACAAAGCACATCATCTCCATCATTTGGATGAACAAAAAAGTAACCTTCTTTTTGCTTATCTTCTGCCGATTTATTCACTTCTGATCTTTTTTCTAGCAACACAACTTCTGCTCCCAAAGCGCGAGTCGCAGCAATTTTCACCGGCGAGGCTTTATTAATCATGTAAATCAAAGCCGGAATATTGAATTCCTGACAAGCTTTGGCAATTGCTTGAGCGTGATTTCCCGAACTTTGCGCTACAACTTTTTGTGGAAACTTTTCGTGTTTTTCTTTGTAGGCTAGAAGCGAGTTAAAAGCACCGCGAGCTTTGAATGACTTAGCTTTTTGCTGATTTTCCATTTTGAGAAAAATCTGAGCACCAAGTTCACGATTTAATTCTTCGTTAGAAATTACCGGAGTTTTTTCGATGTGATTTTTTAAACGATTAGCTGCAAGTTTTACTTGCTCGAAAGAGAGATTCATTACTTCGCGAATAATTTTGAGATGTCTTTAAAGGCCTTAAATTCAAGAGCATTGCCACTTGGATCAACAAAAAACATGGTGGCTTGCTCGCCAACTTGTCCTTTAAATCTGATGTAAGGCTCAATAACAAATTTAACATCATTTTTTTTCAAACGATCGGCGAAATCATGCCATTGCTGCCATTCAAGAACTACGCCAAAATGCGGAACTGGTACACCGTGACCGTCAACGTGATTCACCACTTTCTCGCCAGTAGCTGGAGATGGGCGCAAATGCGTTACAAATTGATGACCAAAAAAATCGAAATCGATCCAAGTGTCACTAGATCTACCTTCGGGAAAACCCAAAAATTCACCATAAAATTTACGCGTTGATGCTAGATCGTTAACTGGAATAGCTAAGTGGAAAGGCTGTAGAGACATTTGCAAAGAAATTAGTTGATAACCAACAACAAAAAACAGGCACTTGAATTTATTTACAAACTAATCTTTTTCTGTGAGTAGTATGAAAAAAATTCATAGTTCAATTATCCATGAAATTACCTCCCCTGAAAAGCCTTAGAGTTTTTGTTACTTGCGCAAAAACTAAAAATTTTTCTAAAGCCGCTGCGATTTTAAATTTAACCCAAGGCGCTGTGAGCAAGCAGATTGCCTTGCTGGAAGATCATTTAGGTTTGAAACTTTTTGAGCGTAATTTTCAGTCGTTGGATTTGACTGATGCGGCAAAAATCTATTTGAAAAAGATCGAGACGGCGCTTTTAAAAATCGAATCGGCAACTTCTGAAATCATCAGCAGCAAAAATAAAAAGAAGGCGAAAGAAATTTTGCACATTAATGTCATGCCTTCAATGAGTGGTGTTTGGCTGGTTCCTCTCTTAAAAGATTTTAAGAAAAAATTTCCGCAATACGACGTGCTGATGAAAATTGGTGACGGCGAAATTGATTTTAAGAAAGAAGGCTGCGATTTGGCAATTCGCGTGAGTCTGCAAAAAAATAATCCGGCGTGGAAAAAATTTGTCACTACCAAAATTATGGGCGAAGAGTTGCTGTGCGTTTGCTCGCCGCAATACAAAAGAGATCACAAAATCAAAGAAGCGAAAGATTTGCTCAAATGCAATTTACTGGGCCACACTTATCGCACGCAAATGTGGCAGAAATATCTGACGCATTTTGGTTTGAAGAATTTGAAGCTGCGTCACGGCAATAATTTCGAACATCTTTTTATGCTTTCCGAAGCAGCAAAAAATGGAATGGGAGTTGGTTTAGTTCCGAAATTTCTGATCGAAAAAGAACTGAAAAACAAAGAGTTGGTGGAAGCGATAAACTCAGATTTCAAAAGCACCTACACCTATTACGCCTTGCACCTAAAACAAAAAAACGTCGCGCAAAAAATTACCGACTTCGCCAATTGGATTAGCCAAGTCGGTACAAATTAATTCTATTTAATTTCGAAAATCGCATCAACCTCAACCGCAACACCGAAAGGCAGAGAGCCTGATCCCACAGCAGCACGAGCGTGTTTGCCAGCATCACCCAAAACTTCAACCATCAAATCTGAAGCACCATTAGCAACTGCAGGATGATCTTTAAAATTGGCATCGCCATTCACAAAAATTCCAAGCTTAATGCAGCGAACCACACGTTCTAAATCACCGTCGCAAGCAACTTTCAACTGCGCTAACAAACCAATCGCACAAAGACGCGCCGCTTTTTTAGCATCTTCCGGAGAAATTTCTGAACCAACTTTACCGATAAATTGCAGCTTACCAGCTTCGATCGGCAATTGCCCAGAAACAAAAACCTGATTTCCTGATTTCACGAATCCAACATAATTCGCCACTGGCGCGGCTGGAGTTGGCAATTCAATTCCAAGTGACTTTAATTTTTCTTCAATTTTTGACATGTTTAGTAAGTGATAAAAGTTTGATAAAAATTGTAATAGACCACGTCGTATGACGGGGCTCGGTATTATTTACCTCTAATTCCCAGTTTTTCAAAAAGCTTCTGATCGCGCTCCATTTCTGGGTTGGCGGTGGTTAGAAGTTTTTCGCCGTAAAAAATTGAGTTAGCTCCGGCCAAGAAACACAAGGCTTGAGTTTGTTCATTCATTTCTTCGCGACCGGCTGACAAGCGCACCGCCGATTTTGGCATCATAATTCTAGCAACAGCGATGGTGCGGATAAATTCGAATTGATCGAGTTCGCGGGCTTTCTCAAGTGGTGTACCGGCAACTTTTACCAACATGTTGATGGGAACAGACTGCGGATGTTTTGGTAAGTTCGCCAAAACGATCAACATTTTCGCGCGATCTTCTCTGGTTTCGCCCATGCCGACAATACCGCCAGAGCAAACGTTCAATCCTGCTTCGCGCACATTTTTCAGAGTGTTCAACCGATCTTCAAAATTACGTGTTGTGATAATTTCAGAGTAAAATTCTGGCGAGGTGTCGATGTTGTGATTGTAATAATCTAAACCGGCTTCTTTCAATTTTTTGCTTTGTGAATCAGTTAACATTCCCAAAGTCATGCAGGTTTCAAGGCCGGTTTTTTTAACCTCATCAACGATGTGACAAATGTTCTCAACGTCACGGTCGTGCAAACTTCTCCACGCTGCACCCATACAAAATCTTGATGCTCCAGCTTTTTTTGCAGCGTTTGCCGCTTCTAAAATCTTATCAATTCCCATTAAAGATTCTTTGCCCAATCCAGTATCGTAATGCGCTGACTGTGGACAATATTTACAGTTTTCTGGGCAAGATCCGGTTTTGATGCTTAAAAGCGTGCTGATTTGCACCGCGTTTGGATCGTGATTAGCGCGGTGAATTTCCGCAGCTTTAAAGATCAAATCGTTAAACGGCAGAGCGAAAAGTTGTAAAATTTCTTCAACGCTAAAGTCGTGACGAGTTTCTGAATTAGGCGCAATCGCCAAAAGTTTTTCTGAGTTATTTTCTTGAACTGCTTTCATGATTATTTCCAGATGATGTGACATTTGAACAGGTCGCCCATTTGATCGGAATCAATTAAACGATCAATAGCGGAATTTATTTCTGAGGATTTTTGTGGGTTTTTTATCAGCAAATTTTGGCGACGTTGCTCAATTCCAAGGCTTAGTAAAAATTCTTTTTGTGAGATTAGTGATGAATTTAGGTTAAATTCTTTAGTAATTTTATTCAAAGCTCTGAAGTCAACCTGAGCCGTAATATCAGCACTTCCCGGATTTTTCAAAACATCAACTTTACGATGATTTTTGAGTGCTTGCAAAGTGTTGGCAAAGAGATTTTTGTCGTAGCCATAATCAATATTGATCGCCATTCCGCCTTGCGTTCTTAAAGCCTCACAAAGTTGGGCCATAAATTTTCTAGCTGAGGAGCTATATTCAAAAACCGCGCCAATTGGAGCTAAAGAGCCAATTTCTTTTTCAACGAAGTCGTGAGTTTCTTTGTCGAAATCGGCGAGGGTGAATTTTTCTCCATCGACTAGTCTCTCGCGCCAGCCGCTTTCTGTGAAGACGAATTGATCGATGGGGAAGCAGTCGAAGAGTTCGTTGCTGATGAAGAAGAGTTCGGGGGCTTTTGAGGAAACTTCAATATCGAGTTCAGCTACAGAAACTTTTGTATCGAGTTCTGGTAAAGAAACCCCCCGACCCTGTGGGCCACCCCCCTTGACAGGGGCTTGCCCCCCTGTCAAGGGGGGTGGCCCCGCAGGGGTCGGGGGGTTCCTCATCAAAAATTCAAATTCTCCAAAACTTTCATACCAACTAACCGAAAAATCCGCCAATTTTTCTTGCTGAATTTGGCGTAAAACTGGATTGATTTCGATGATAAAGAAAGTCGTGCGCTCAAGAAAATCAACCGCCGATTCAATATTTTTTTCGGCTAATTTTTTAATCGAATTCAAAATATCAAAAAACAAAGTGCCTTTTCCCGCGCCCATTTCAACAAGAGCGATTGGAGATTTTTTTGTGCTAGCAATTTGCAAAATGTAGGCAGCGATGCTTTCGCCAAAGGTTTGGGAAATTTCTGGAGCGGTGATAAAATCTGAAGTTTTTCCGATCGGATTTTTAGTGCGATAATAGCCAGTTTCTTGGTTAAACATCGCATCAAAAAAGAACTCGGAAACTTTTTGCATTATGGTCGCCAGTTGAGGAAGTTTTTGAGTAATTTCATTCCAGCTTCACCACTTTTTTCAGGATGAAATTGTGCGCCAAAAATGTTATCTTTAGCAATTGCTGCCGCAACTTTCACGCCATATTCCACATGAGCTAATTCGTTGTGTTCGTTTTGACAACGGAAGTGATAAGAATTAGCGAAGTAAAAGTGATCTCCTGTTTTGATTCCTTCTAAAACTTGATGATCGTTTTTGATGACAATTTCATTCCAACCCATGTGGGGGATTTTTATGCCTTCAGAAACAGGGATTTGTTCAACTTTACCGTTGATAAAACTCAAACCTTGATGTTCACCATTTTCGTAACCAATCGAAGCCAAAACCTGCATTCCAACACAAATTCCTAAGAAAGGTTTTTTCTCGGTTAGTACTTGTTTTCTTAATTCTTCCGCAAGTCCACTAACTGCTCGTAAACCGGCGATGCAATCAGCAAAAGCGCCAACACCCGGCAAAATTAGCGAGGTAGCTGATTTTAACTCAGCAGGGTTATCAGAGATTACGATTTCCTGATCGGCATTTTTAACCGAAAGCAAAGCATTAAAAACGGATTCGATATTGCCTGAGCCATAATCGACTATAACAGTTTTCATTTTAAATTATTTCAGATTTGCGAATTCGACAGATTCAAGCAGATTGTCCGATTTAAGACCTTCAACAAAACGTATTTTGGCATCAGCTGCATCTGAACCAAAAACCAATCCAACGAATTCATAGCCGCGTTTTTTTAGATCATCGACTAACCAATAATTAGCGTTAAGAGCGATGATAAAAAAGAAAGCCAATTGTAGGAATAATTCATCAAAGCCGGATAGAAAATTTAGCTTTCCGGCACAAGCAAAGGCAAAATTAGCTGCCAATAGCACTAGAAACTCTTTGCGCATTTTGTGGTAAAGAAACCAAAAAGCGCTGAACAAAAAAGCCATCATTGAAAAACCTTCTTTGAATAAAAGAATGTCTTCAATTTTTCCTTCTTCGTTCTTTTTGACTAGAGCGTTGTAGAGTTTCATGTGAATTTTTTAACTGTCATCCTGAGCGTTAGCGAAGGATCTCGTTAGTAAAACCACTATCTTGTTTCACGAGATCCTTCGGCTTCGCCTCAGGATGACATTTATTGCTTATTTTAAAGCAGCTTTAGCTTTTTCAACAATTTTCGCAAAAGCTTCTGGCTGTTTAATTGCCAAGTCAGAAAGCACTTTACGGTCAAGATCAATGTTAGCCAATTTCAAGCCATTGATGAATCTTGAGTAAACCAATCCGTGCGGACGAACTGCAGCGTTGATACGCTGAATCCAAAGACCACGGAAGTCTCTTTTTTTGTTACGACGATCACGATACGCATAACGTAACGCTTTTTCAACTTTCTCAATTGCAACGCGGAAGCAATTCTTTGCACGACCGCGGTAGCCTTTAGCAAGTTTTAAGATTTTTTTGTGGCGAGCTTTTTTAGTAACGCCTCTTTTTACACGACTCATGGGACTCCTTTAAATTAACGGTTATAAGGCATCTTGTGCTTCAAGACGCTAGCGCTGTGACCTTCAGAAAGAGTCGCGCTTTTACGCAAATTTCTGATACGAGTCTGGCTTTTTTTACCCAAGTTGTGACGTTTTCCGGCTTGTTTGTGAACAATTTT
>CAYUHG010000009.1:0-66858 GCA_964444545.1 uncultured Rhizobium sp. | reverse complement strand
CCTTGACAGGGGGGCTGGAGTTCAACTTGCCCCCCTGTCAAGGGGGGTGGCCCCGTAGGGGTCGGGGGGTTTATTAAGCCGAACTCAACTCGAACTAATACCGCGGAAATTTCTCGATTGGTTTATCGATTGTTTCGAAGCGATCTCTTTTAACTTGCAGCATCGCCAAATTTCTTTGCACTAAACCATTTGGCAAGAATCTGAACAAGCCATCAACTCCTTGAAAGCCGTTTTTAGGCCAAAGGCTGTAAGCTGTAAAGTCACCAATTTCAAGCTTCACACCTTTTTTCTTTTCAACCAAATCAGAAATTACTGCTACAGAATCGTAAACAATTGAAGTGATTCTTGGCGGGAATTTATTGTAAGTTTGGAAGTAAGATTGTTCTAAAGAATGAAATTTGCTATTTTCAGGAGCTGAAATCCAAGTACCAACTAGATTTGGATCAGTCAGAGTTGAAGCATCATCCCATTGCGCCGAACCAACAATTTGGAACTCTCTTTCGTCTTTGTTAGCGGCTTTGAGTTCTTCAAGAATTTTTGGCAATAGTTTTCCCGATTCAGGAATGAAAATAATTTTCGGATAGATGCGATCAGAATCTTTAAGTGCGAAATCTTTTTTCAGTTTATTGCCACCGCCTTGTGCTAAATGCGAAGGAACTTTGAAGGCGCTAACCACACGTTGTGCGATGCCTTTGAAATCTTTAGCATTGGCTTCGTAAAATTCAGAAATAATGAATTCAGCATCTTTTCTTTTGGCGGTTTTTTTCAGCAAATCCGTCATAATTAAACCGTACTGATTGTTTGGTGCGATGACTGCGAAGCTACCTTTTTGTTGATCGATTGCATAAGTTACAATTTTTTCGATCTGTGCTTCTGGCATAATTCCGGCTAAAAATATTCCGCCTTTTTTAGTAGTTTTATCGACTAATTTCGGATTATTAGAAAGTGAAATTGCCACGATATCATTTTCTTTCACATCTTGTTCGATGGCTTCAACTGAGGTGCTGAAAACTGGGCCAACTACAATTTTAATATTTTGTTTAACTACTTCTTTAAAGGCTTTGGCAGCTTCTTGTGGAGTTTCTCCGGAATCAATCAAAACTAGTTCTAAGTTATTATTTAGATCGTTGTCGAAAAGTGAAAGCACGGCAGAGTTGTATAAATGCCAGCCCAACTCTTTGTTTTTGCCAGAAAATGGTAGGAACAAAGCGATTTTAGTTTTTTCTTTATGTTGGTTAAGAACTGCAAGATCGCGGGTTTCGAGGAAATCGTAACTAGCTTTTGGTGTGATAATTTCTTGTTCTTGAGGAGCTACGATTGGAGTTTTGGTAGTTGGTCTGTCATCTTTATGAAGTTTACAGGCAAAAAGAAATAATACCAAAAACAGGGCTGATTTTTTAAATAGATTTCGCATGATGTTTATCGTTGATTTGTGCGCTTTGAAGAGATGCAGTAAAACTAATTTAAAAACCAAAAAATATGCAAGATTTTTTCCAGAAACTTCCGACTCCAAAATTAGAAAACGCACTTTATGTGGCAGCTACTCCGATTGGAAATTTAAGTGACATTACTTTTCGTGTGCTGCAAACCTTGCAAGCTGCGGATTACGTGATTTGTGAGGATAGTCGTGTTACTGCCAAATTGCTTTCTTGTTACGGAATTACCGAAAAGAAAATGATCGTTTATAATGATCACTCCGGTTTGGAAGTGCGCGAAAAAATTTTAAATCACTTAATCCAAGGTGCTTCGCTTGTTTTGGTTTCTGATGCGGGAACACCTTTGATTTCTGATCCGGGGCATAAGTTGGTGGAATATTTGCGTAAATATGATCGTAAAATAATTCCGCTTCCCGGTGCGTCATCGGTTACTTCAGCACTTTGTGCTTCAGGTTTGGCGTGTGATAATTTTTTGTTTGTCGGATTTTTGCCAACGACAAAAATTCAGCGCAATAATTTGTTAAAATCGCTGCCGAAAAACTTTACTGCAGTGTTCTTTGAGTCGGCAAATCGGGTGGAAGAAACTTTAGTGGGAATCTTCGAAACTCTTGGAAATCGCCGTGTGGCGATGGCTCGTGAACTTACTAAAATGCACGAAGAAATAATTTCAGATGAGGTGCAAAATGTGCAGAAATTTTTTGCCGATAATCCGCAAAAGTTACGCGGTGAATTTGTGGTGATTGTCGAAAAAATTTCACGTGACGAAAAAGCTTTGAACGAAGAAGAGTTGAAAAATGAGATTCAGAAAGCTTTGGAAGCTGGATTTAGTGTGAAAGAATTATCACAAAATTTGGCGGAGATTTATGATTTGAATAAGAAGGATATTTACAAAATTGCGCTGGAAATGGCGAAGAAATAACTGAAAATCTTTTACCGTTACTGTCATCATGAGCGTTAGCGAAGGATCTCGTAAGTTCGGCTTTAAATGATAAACTTACGAGATCCTTCGCTAATGCTCAGGATGACAATTTGTTATTTCAGCATGACAATTTGTTATTAAATACACCACACAATGCCCAAGAAAAAAACCTACCAATTCGGTATTTTTGCCGAAAAAATCACCATCCTCGTTCTTCGCCTCAAATTCTATCAAATACTGGCTTGGCGCTATAAAACTTACTTTGGTGAAATTGATATTATCGCCAAAAAAGGTCGGACCTTAGTTTTTATCGAAGTGAAAGCGCGCAAAAATCTTAATAATTTTGAAGAAGTTTTAACTCACCGCCAAATCAATAGAATTAAGAAGGCGGGTGAATATTTTTTAAGTCGAAATCCCAAATTTCGCGATTATCAAATCCGTTTTGATTTTGTTTTTGTAAACAAATTTGGCTGGCCAAAATTTTATAAAAATTTTTTTGATAATTAATAAGCCAGAACTTGCATTTTTGTGCTTTGTCTTCATTCTTGCTCTAGCTTGCAACTCTTAAAATTATCGCGTTTCTAAAATGGCTCTTGTTGAACTTGTTTTGCAGAATTTTTTTTCCTTCGTTTTATTAATTTCTTTCATCGTTTTTATTCATGAATTTGGCCATTTTTATGTGGCGCGTTTATGTGGTGTAAAGATCGAAGAATTCGCAATTGGCTTTGGTCCAGAGCTTTGGGGTTTTAATGATAAACACGGTACACGCTGGAAAATTTGTCCGATTCCTTTCGGCGGCTATGTCAAAATGTACGGCGATAAAAATGGTGCTTCAATTCCTGATGAAGAGGTTGTTGCTAAGATGAGTGAAGCAGACAAAAAGATTTCATTTATTGGTAAAAATGTTTTCCAACGTATTGCAATTGTAGCTGCCGGCCCGATTGCCAATTTTCTTTTGGCCATCGTAATTTTTACTTTTTTGTTGAAGGTAAATGGCTTGGTAACAATTCCATCGGTTGTTGGCGAAGTGATGGAAAATAGTGCTGCAGCTGAAGCTGGATTGAGAACTGGCGATAAAATCCTAACAATTGATTCTGCTGAAGTGACAACTTTTGACGAGATTCGCGATATCGTTTCGCAAAGTGCGGATCGTAAATTACAGTTTCAAATTTTGCGTGCTGGCGAAATGATTTCTTTGGAAGTGACACCAAAATTTCGCGTCAATAAAGATATTTTTGGCGACGATGTAAAGGTTGGAATGATTGGTGTTGTAGGCTCAGAGGGAACACATCGAATTTTAACTTTGGGGCAAAGCTTTATCGAAGCTAACAAAGAAACCTATCGGATCTCAACAGCAATTTTTAAAGCACTTGGAGAGCTAATCACTGGCAAAAGAAGTGTTGATGAATTGGGAGGTCCAATCAAAATTGCGCAATACACTGGCAAGACTGTTGAAATGGGCTTCTTGGCGGTAATATGGTTTGTAGCCATGATTTCTGTAAATCTTGGCGTAATGAACTTACTACCAGTTCCTGTGCTTGATGGTGGACATTTATTTTATTATCTTTTTGAAGTAATCCGCGGCAAACCTTTTTCGCAAAAAGTGCAAAAAATTGGCTTCCAAATTGGCTTCGCGATGATTCTGACGCTAATGATTTTTACTACATTTAACGATATCAAACACTTGATTGTGGGTATAAACTAATTACGACTTGAATCAACATGCCGATAACTCCAGCTTTATTTCCGCAATCATCTCTTAAGTACCAATACGATCAAAGAAGGATCGTAAATCTTATCCACGAAAGATATAAATCAGCAAATCCTAAGCCGACTTTAGAAAAGCTTCAGGCTGAACTTATGCCATCTTTAAGATTTACGCTTCACGGTTCGGATTTTATGGCGGACAGAGCCTTGGTTGATGATCACATCGAGCGTAAGTCTCTGCTCAGTGCTAAAATTGGTGGTTTGGTAGCGCAAATTTCTAAAATTTCCCCAAATTCTCGTATTGAAGGTTCAAGAGCGGCAATCAGAGAATTAGCTGAGAAATATGGTTTGATTGGTTTTGTCGATCGTTTCGAAGCAGCAAATCCACAATCTTTTGATGGTAATAGAAATCTAGTTATACCTTCAGTTTTTTATCAGTATGCGTTGTTGAGAGAGCTGAATTTGATCAAGGGTCAAGTGATCATGTTAGAAAAAAATGATCGTAAATTCTTGACTAGACCTTACGAACAAACTCCTGAAGTTATTAACAACGCATTTGAAAACCGTAGAAAGGGTTTTCAAGAAATACTTTTTCCTACAGAATATCCAGCCACGGAATTTGTAAAACAAGTTCATGCCCTTATCAAAAATGGTCAGCTGAATGCTGCAGAAGCTGATCCTTGTGTTCGAGCTCTTTCATCGAGTATGGGCGTTGTAATAGATGGCACTATTTCTACTGAGCAGCTTTCGGGTTATGAAAATTACGATCGTGCTATTTTTAAGCGTTTTATCGCTTTGCTTGAAGAGGCATCTAACAACTTGCAAGGAGATCAGGCATCTCTAATCCAAATGGAAGGTGCGCTAGTTGAAATCATGATGAAGACTGGTGGTGGTAAAAGCCATATGACCAGAGAAGTAATCAGGGCCTATTCAGGAATTAAGGAGCGTTTAAATATTGATGATCTTCTAGCTGGTTTTCCAGAGGCTAATAAAACTAGGTTAAAAAGAGCTTATAATTCCATCAAAGACAGTATTGATCTCATAAAGGACATCAGAACTATTAACCTCAATCCAGCAGAAGAGAATCTGTGGATTTTAGATCCAAATATTACTGAAGGAGAACTGCGCGTTCTTGAGCAAATAGCGGCCGAAAGAAATGCTAGAATTGAAGAAGAATTAGCAACATTACGAGAACAAGGAGAAGCTACTGAAGCTTTAGAAGCTAGAAGAGAAGAGCTCTTCGCAGCAAATCCTTTGCCAAAAGCTAAAGATGAAGTTGTCGTTCAAAGGGTATCGCAATTAAAAGAAGGATTAAGCGAAGAAGAAATTAGAGTATTGGATTTACCACGTGATCTTGGCGGCGTAATCTTACAGCTTGATGAGGCTTATTTTTATGGTGATTCTACTGAAATACTGCAAGACAGAATAATACAGGTTTTAGTTGAGCATGGAAAAATTACGCAAGCTGAAGCCGAAGCTGCTCAAAGTGATTTGGATAAGCAAAATTTAATTCTGAAAAACGCTGAAGCAGTTGATATTGAAGAGGCCAGAAATGATTTGATTAATGGCCTGATTGAAAGAGGGGCAGTATGTGTAACTCTTGGTGCGAGTGAAAGTTTAGCAAAAGTTAAAGCTGATATCTACGAGCTTGATGATGCAATTATTGCTGAAGAAGAAAGAGTTATCAGAGAATCGGAATCTTTAAAATCCCAAGGTTATAATCCAAATATTGCTAAGGTTGCGGTTGAGTCCTTTAAAAAAACTAAAGGATATGAAGATCAAAGTAATTGGGATAATATCACTAAGCCTAGATACGAAAAAGCTGCTAAGATATTTGATGAGTTGAGAGAATTAGCTGATATGGCTGATGAAAGAAATCCTGTATCTCTAAGGGAGAACTTATATAAGTTTCTCGAAGAAAAAAGCCTGTACAAAGACAAGGCAAAAGAAGCTTTAGCAGCTTTGGATGCTAATACCATGCCAGTAGAAGTTCTAACAAATTACGAAAAAGCAAGTTTTGAGAAGCTTGAAGATTGGGTGAGAGGAACTCCGGTTAATACGAGAAATAGAAAAGGATCCAGAAATGGTGGGATGAGTAGCCAAAATTTTCAGGGTGAAAAGGAAATAGTAAAAGCCTTTAATGCTATTGAAGGTTGTTATACCGGAACCAAAAAGAGGAATTTGCTTTTAGAAGGTACAGGACTTCTAGCAAAGGTTAGAGAATTCGAAAAATTGGCATCAGGAAGTCCGACAGTGAGTGAGAAATCTGCTTCTCATTGGGGGCAGGGAAGTGCTGTAACGAAATTGTCTTTGGTAAAGTCAGCGATTGGCATAGCTGCTGCGATGAAAGCTATGAAGCCTTCATCCGAAGAAGCTGCTCGTGAAATAGAAGAAAAACTCAGAATACTTTCTGAGTTGTTGAGAGTTGGAGGCGTGGATATTGATTCTCCAAACTTTTTGCTATCAAATTACAGTTTGATAAAACCAAAACAAACACCACTTGTACGTCAAAGTCAAATTGATCCCGTGGCATCTTCCTTGGCTTCATTTAATGCCAGCGAGATATATTCAACTGTATTGGATGTGATGGCGAGTCCCAATATTTTCTTTGACTTCGATCCGCCAGCTGAATCTCCGGAAGTAACTGAAATGAAAAAACAGCGCTCAATTAAGAAAGCGCAATACCATGATTTGGCAAAAAGAAGAGAAGGTGAAGTTGTAGATGGTGAAGTAATAGAAGGCAGAACTAAACGAAGATTTCTATCTGCTTATGATGCTGGAAGAATGCTTCAGCATCAAGGAAATTATCTGGGAAAAAATCTTTCAGATCTTGTATTGGAACATTTGCCAGAACTTTCTGTTTCGCGCGATGGAATTGGTGGTAAGGTTCAGTATATTTTGCCTCATCTAAAGATTAATCGAGAAAATTGTGCAACTCATGATTTAGAGGCAATACAGAGAAAAACCAAAGCTGATATCATCATACTTCCTGATCGTACAAAAGGACGGGAATTGCGCTGTCGTGTTTATTACCAAAACTCAGATCGTCAATTTGTGACTGAATGGATGGAATTAGGAGACGTTCCAGAAAGAAAAGTTTTGGGTAAAAAATATCTTTCAGAATTTTTGGCAGAACAGAATGTCGGTAGCAAAAAAGTACTCAGCTTTTTTGATAAAACTAACTATATTGGTGGTGACTACGATAAAGCCGGCGTTGGGGTATTAGATCAAATTATCCATGTTGATGATGCGCTAGATAAAAGGATGAACTGGAATAGGAAGATGCAGGCTAATCGTAACCGTGGTATGGTTGCGGATGATTTGCCCGACAGAGTTAAATACAAGTTTGTTTATCACCGATTAGGAAAGGAGACATCGCCTAGAGGTTTCGATGTTCATGGTGATGCAAGACGTCCGGCTAGTGCCGCTAATAAGAAATCAAGTGGTCGTAGTGAAAGCCCTTTAAAGTCAGCAATGTCATTTAGTGGTCTTGAATCTCTTACCTCACAAAAATCGATTAGAACGATTGGTAGTGATCCTGAATTGGAAACAATCAGACTAGAAAATGTTAAAGACATGATTATGCGTAGTCTTGATCACAATACAGTACAAGACGATAAAGATCATGTGATTGGTGCTTTGCGATCAAAGAGAAAAGTTGCAAGGAGACGTGATAATGAAAGGGATGCCAATAAATTTCATGATTACGAAACAGGCAATATTTGGGAAAAACCCTTTCAAATGGAGGAAAGAGAAAAGGCTAAATTACAAGTTGATGCGCAGGGTGTGGTTACAGAAATTCCAGATGCTATTAGTGACGATGTTTCATTAGTAGAGGCTAGTCGATCGAATTCTAAGGTTATGCTAGAACAGGCATCTATTATTGCTTCAGCGGCTGTGGGAAGAACTATGGGGGCAAGTAAATCAACTCCTGTTTTAGCGAATAAAGTTGTAAATTCAATTCAACAGGCAGGAATCCCTGTTGCTAGTTCGATGAATAGAAATAGTTCAGTTGGTACTATTGCTCCTATAGACAGGGTTAGAACTGATGATCCAGAGATGCAGGCGATTCTAGGTGAAATATATAATTATTCGGCAGAGTTGGTACAATATCTAGGTGGTATCAATGTAGAAAGTGGAATTCAAAACATGGGAGATGTTAAATTTAAGTTTAGCACCGAGTATGACATTAGTAAGCATGAAGTTTTGATTCTAACCGAGGCAACGACACGTCAAACCCCAAAAGTTTGCTCTATATTAAGATCCGAGCTAAATGGAAATTTTTCTATTACCAGGGGTTCAGATCGACAAAATCACCAACTTCTGCTTATAGATAGTGCTCAAGATCTTAAAGATATTAGAGATGCCATTAAAAAGAAAATTTATGAGAAAAAATCTCATAAATTGGATGAGATGCTTAAAGAATTAGATCGGTATTATGATAAAGAAGAATATCAAATAAATTACACATCGTTGGATAAGGCAGCAACAACTGGCAAATCTTTAGCGACAGGTGATACAGGTGTGGCGTTGCTAAAATTAGCAGGAGTTGATTACGATATTAGGTTCCACTCTTCGCAGACAGATAAGGGAACAAAGGATGCGAGACTTTCAGATGCGATGTTTCTATCAGGTGATCGTACATATATTATTGATGAGCAAAAGCTTGATGCAGTTTATAAATCAATAAAAACTCTGTATGACCGTATTGAGCTTGAAATACAAGCTACTAAAGCAGAGTTAAGTGCCAAAGCAGCAGAATTGTTAGATGCATCAAAAGAAAATCCAGTAGTTAAGAGAACGAATAACAGAAGAGGATATATATTTAACTTCAGCAGTAAAGAAGGTAACGATTGGAAGGTGACGCTGGATGAGCAAAATATAAATCCAAAAGATCGCACCACTTTCTTGAAGAAATCATCTAAAACTAGTGATTATGTCAGGCCGCCTATCATCAAAATAGGTGAACAAGCAGTTAGATTAAGAGAAGCTCGAGATAGTTTGAATAAAATTCTAAATCAATCCAAGCAAGAAGGTGTATTTGAGCTTATTAAGGGCATACATGAATTAAGTGATGAATTCGGAGCATATAAAAGCAACAGTCTGACTATTAAGGACTACTCTTCCAGTAATGATACCGATAATAATTTATCTTCTGAGTACATGACTTTTAATGACGCAGTATTGAGATTTGATTATCTGAGAGATAAAGAAGAATGGTATCTATTCTCTACTAATGCTGAAGGGAAAACAACCGAGGTTAGACTTGCCACTATAAAAGAATATGTAAAAACAGTTCGTGCAGAAATATTTTTGCGTAGAAAAAACAGTCTGGAGCGTATGCTTAACGATACTTGTGGATCTATCCGCAGTTCTTACGATTTTTCTACGGATGCTTCAAGAATTACTGCTGGTAAACGTCAGATTGAGATTCCAAATGGTGGTCGATACACTCTAGAGAAGGTGGATAATCAAATAGATAGAAAATTCTGTCTAACTCTTGGGGATAAAAAGTTTTATATACAATTCAGAAATGCTGAAATTGCGGTTACAGAGGTAAGTAATTCTAATTTTGCTGTTAGAAGAGGATTACCAAATAGCAGTCCTATCACCAGTAATATTTCTGGCACTATCAACCAAGATTCATCTTTCGATTCTGTTAAATGGATTGAGGATCTAGTTACACAAGAATTGTGTGTTAGACAGATAGAAGTATCAGATAGTTTTAGGGCTATTATTCCAGAAGCTGAATTGTTGAGAAAAAATAATTGTTGGAATTTACAAGATACGGCTCCTGAAGGTGAATATAGTGCGTTGGAAATTGAGGAAGACAGTCAAAAGAGAATTTTGCGTTTTGATAAAAAAACAGCAGGAGTTGTCGTTAGAGAAGGTGAAGAATTCTCTTTAAAACTATCTGATTATCGCGATGCAATTGCGATTCAGAAAGATATTGTAGTGAGAATACGTAAGTTGCATAAAGAAAAATTTGCAACTCTCAAAAAGATTTTTGAGGAATTAGCACCTAATTATAAACAAGGAGAGAAACCTGCTTCCGAAAGTAAAATAGGACAATTAGGATTCACAAATTTTGGTCAAAATATTTTTGGTATTTCTGAAGATGTTGAAGGCAACGGCATATTAACTCCCACTAGAGAAATCCAGTTCTTTTTTGATGATGACAAAACTGCAATTTATAGAGGACGCTTTTCACAAGATGTTAGCGGAAAATCGCATAAGCCACAGTTGCAAACTGGTAGCGATATTGATGCTTTGATTCAGAAGTATGGAACCATGCTTCGCACTCACAAAGAATTATTAAAGAAGCAGATACTAGAAAATCATCAGGCAATTATCGCGGCAAAAGATCAGCACTACATTGACAGTAACAATTTTGGGAAGATTACAAAACTAGATAATGGAATTGTTTACAGAAAAGAAGCTTTTGCGATTGATCTTGGTAGTAGTGCTAGTGGTCGCTTCGATAGCTCAAAAATCAAAATAGCTACATACGATATTGCTAAAAGGACAATAGGTGGATTCAGCGACAATCTTCAGTTATTGAAGGAATTTATCTCAAGACAAGAAGAAATCCTCAGACAAGCTGAAACCAATAAAGTTCAAAAAATATTTTTTGACTTATTGAGAGGAGAGGAAGGTGTCTATAATCCGTTATCACCAGGATGGCAAAGTCGTAAAATTAAATTCGAAATCACAGGTGAAGATCGCAAGGTCACAATTGATGACAAAGAATACGTTTTTAAACTTAACGGAAAAGATGACATTGAGCAGTTAAAAGAAGTTACTCAAGAAGTAACGGCAAGGATGCTTGAAATTGAAAGAAATGCAGTAGCTAGAGAAGTTACAGCTGCTTTGGATAAAGTTAGCGAAGATGAAGTTCTAAGAGTCTCAAAAGATGAACAAAAAACACGTTCCAAATATTTTTGTGAAAATTTGGAATCTGAAGCTACTAATGATTCTCCTAGAAGAGGCACTCAGTCGCATGAGGTTGTTGTCGCGGGATCTCCTAGAAAAGAGATGCCACAAGAAAGAAAGAAAAATGATCGTTTTATAGGTTCTAGAGCTAATAAAAAGGGTTTTAGATTTGATAGAATCGTTGATTATAATTCTTCTGCAAATGTAGTCAAAGCTGTAAATTTTGGTGATTATAATCAAGTTGCATTGCCGCCATCGCAACAAAATTGGCAAAATGTAAGCTCGTCTTTGATTTGTGATCTGAATGCTTCGCGACAATTTCTTGCAGAAGTTGAAAATGAGATCAGAGAATTGCAGAAAAGAAAAGCAGCGACTGAGAATTTAAGAAGATTTAATGGCAATACATCAAGGTTTGAGATTAATGGTAAAAATTATGGCATAAGCAGAGATGGTTATTTACTTCCCATAAAGAAAAAAGTGCCAGAAGTAGAAGGTGAAAAAGAAACCTGGTTGGTGGGCAACATGTTACCAGCGAGTGAAATAGAAGATTTATGCAATATTCTACTAGCAGGGAAGGTAGCAAAAGTTATACAAAACAATCAAAGAATTCTTGCGGGTAGAAAACACGTTAAGAAATGGACTATTGATGCTGCTGCTGATTTGGAAGAAGGAAAATCTTTCGTTCAAGATGGTGGTAAATTTGGTTTTAAAATTCAGGTTAGAGGAGAGAACGGCGATAAAGTTGCTTTGAAGATTTTAAGAGCAAATGGTTATACTGATGTACTTTCTGATACTTCAGATCAGTTGCCATATTCCAGTGGTTTAGATTATGTTTTGCAGCAACAAAATCTGATTCTCAGGGAGATGGCATTAGAACTTGAAGAGATTACTCGAGTTAAACAACAAATCGCAGATATTTTTGGCGAAGTTTTTGATTCTGAAGACAAAAATGGAGCGATTCGAAATGTTTCCGTATCATCTTTTGCAAAGACTAAGGATGGTTATATTGCCCAAAGCGGAGAAAATAAAATTTGGCCACCAGCAGTAGAAGATGAGAATGACTTAGAAGTTCTGCAAAAGAAGTTGTCGCAATTATCTTCATTAGTTGAGGAAGAAAAGAAAGCGCAATTCCAAGAAATTTGCCGTAGATTCGACACTATCAAAAGTCCGGAAAATTTGATATATCTTCCTGATGATTTGCGAATCAATGGTGCAAGAGAGGAATTTGAATTTTTGTTGTATGAAAATGACGAGGAAAAAGAAGGTAGATTTTCTTGTTCTGCAAAAGCCGTTGAGGTGCAAACCATCGATGGTGTCAAATCAAAAAGACTAGCCGACATTTTGGAAAATAACGAGATGATGGACGAAGTTCTGCAACAGATTCAGGCAGAGCGCGAAAAAGATTTTAATGAAAATGCTGAAGCGGTTAAAGAATTATTAAGATCGATTTCTGCTGAGATTTTTGCTTATGAAGGATCTATGGATTTCCCTGGTAAGGGCCGTGTTATCCAAGATGAAGATGGAGTAATAGCTTTAGAACGTGATGGAAAAATATGTTCACTTAAAGATGAAGATTTAGAGAAAGATAATGGTGATAAATATGTCAGTTTAAGAGAAATTCTTGAAGGAATCGTATCTGATTTAGAGGCAGCAAAACTACAAGAAGTTAAAGAAATTGAAGGGTTAAAGAAAAAAATTTTTGGTAGAAAAGAATCTGCAAAAGTATCGGGACAGCAGATTAAAAAAAGTAACTATGATCCAAGTGGAAAAAAATATTATGAGTTACAGGAGATGGGAGCTATTTTAGCGCAGGTTAATGGTATTTCTGGAGCGGAAAAAAGAGTCGTTACTGGTAGAGCTCAAGCAGTATTAGATCAAAAAACTAGCAATCTTATTGAAGCCAAAAAAGCAAGTGATGAGATTGGAAGATCAGAATGTATAATTAGATATGTTGTCGAACATATTGAAGGAGTCGAAGGTAAGGGTGGAACTGTAGATCAAGAAATAAAAAACAAGGTTACCGTATTGCCACCCGCTTCTTTTGATGATACTGCAAGTGGAATTGCAGAATATAATAAGTCACAATTCCAAACTGCTCTAAAAGCTGCTATTGCTTATATCAAGAAAGAGGATCTTTCTGCTGATTTAGATGCATATTTAGAAGAAAGAGGTCATTTAAAACAGGATGAATTTATCCAAGTTGTTAGAACTACTTTATCAGATGCAGCAGAAGGAAAAGAAGGTAATGTAAGGAGAAATATAGTATCTAAGGCAAGTCCAGCTTCTTCTCGTAATACCTCTGTACAAGGTACACCTTTTACTGTAAGAGGAGGAGTGCCAAATAGTCCGGCAACTTCTGTTGTGACTCTTGGTGGCATATCTCTTGGTGGCATATCTCTTGGCGGTGCTTTTGGAACACCTGTTAAAGGTGGTGGTGGTAGAGGAATTAATGAATAAATTATCCAACAGAGATATTTAAAGTTTTCAAAGCCTTACCGCTATCAATAATTAATTTAGCAAGATCAACGCCATCTTCAATTTTTGTTACCGCGTCAGATAATTTAAGCGCAAAAGCAGCGTTGAGAATGACAATATCGCGATAAGCTGATTTTTCGCCTTCCAATAAAGCGACTAATTTTTGAGCATTATATTTGGGATCTTGGCCCTTCAAATCGTCAAGGCTAACTTTGGCAAATCCAAATTTTGTTGGATCAACAATTTCTTCTTCAAAAATCTTGCCATTCTCGCAACGCAACAAATAAGAATTGTTGGTGAGAGTGATCTCATCCATCCCGTCAAAACCATGAACTATATAAGTCTTTTTAGAATTAATTGCGTTAGCCATTTTGTGCATAACATCACGACGAGAAACGCCAATCATTTGTGAAGTAGTGTTGGCGGGATTTAAAAGTGGCCCAAGAAAATTAAAGATAGTAGGAACGCCGAGATTTCTGCGAATCTGTGCTACATTTTTCAAAGATTCATGAAAATAAGGCGCGAAGAGAAAACACAGTTTTTTTTCGCGTAGATTGTGCTCAATTTCAGCAACGTCAGAAGAGATTTTTATTCCAAGTTCAGAAAAAATATCTGCCGAACCAGAGTTTGATGAGATTGCTTTGTTACCATGTTTGGCAACTGGAATTCCTGCTGCGGCAATTACAAAACAAACCGCGGTAGAAACATTTAAGGTGTTTAATTTATCGCCACCAGTTCCGCAAACATCGATAGAATTTTCTGGTGCTGCAATGTGCTTCATTTTTTTCTTCAAGCAAGAAACGGCACCAGTAAAAGCATTAGCTGGAAGCGCGGCATCATTTAAGTCGAGCAAGAATTTTTTGATTGCATCTTCGCTGATTTTGAGATCGACAATATCGTCAAAAATTTCCTCAAAATTTTGTGCCGTTAGATTCTGCAATTCCATTTAGATTTGATCCAAAAAATTTTTAATAATTTGGTGACCGTGTTCTGAGGCGATTGATTCTGGATGAAATTGTACACCGAAAATTTTCAACTTCTCGTCGGCAATTCCCATGATGATCCCATCTTGAGTTTGTGCAGTAATTTCAAGATTCTTAGGACAAGTTTCTTTCTCAATAATCAGAGAATGATAGCGCGTTGCCTTGAATGGAGAGGGTAAACCTTTGAACAGATTTTTACCATTATGGACAATTTCGCTGATTTTTCCATGCATTGGATAAGTCTTTACAACATTACCACCAAAGGCTTGGCCGATTGATTGATGTCCTAAACAAACGCCAAAAATTGGAAAAATTCCTTGAAGTTTTTCAATCACTTCCAAACAAATTCCTGCTTCATTTGGTGTGCAAGGGCCGGGAGATAAAACGATTCCACGCGGGTTAAGTTTTTTAATTTCTTCGACGGTGATTTCGTCATTACGTTTTACTACAACATCTTTTTCACCAGCTTGGATAAGATAGTGATAAAGGTTGTAGGTAAAACTATCGTAGTTGTCGATTAAGAGGATCATTAGCTATTAAATTTTCTTATAATCTTCGAGCGAGTATTCATCAACTTGCATCGCATCCAAAATTGCCACTTGTGCAGCTTTAATGGTTTCAAAATCTTCGTTCGTAATAACTGATTTTTCTTTAGCCATTTCGATAAAATCTTCAAAGCGACCGCGTGGCAAAATTTTCTCTTTCATTGCTGTTTTGATTTTTTCAGCAATGGCTTGAGATTTTTCTTGCAACATCAAAGCATTTTCAATTCTGCCCAGATTGTCGTTAGAATCTTTAGAAAGGTAAATTCCATCAGTTAAAGACTCGCGCATAGGGCTATTTTTGATGAAATTTTTGGCAATCGCATGATCAAGTTTGTCGTTACTTGGACAAGTGAAAGCATTAAATCTTGCCCACATTGCGAAAGGGAAAGCCAAGAATTTTGCAGGTCCTTCAAACAAGTTTTGATACAATCCTTCGATGGCGTATTGAGCTTTACCAAGTTGTTCTTTGATTGAGTGTTCAACCAAAGCTTCATCTTCTTTTTTACAGCCATCTTCTTGGAACTTTTTCAAAATCGCAGTAGCAATATACATGGCAGAAAGTACGTCGCCAAAGCGTCCGTTGATTTTTTCTTTGCGTTTCAAATTACCACCAAAACGCGCTAAAGCGATGTCGGCAAGAAGGGCAAAAGTTGCAGAACACCAAGAAATTTTTCTTTCAAAACGTGCGACAATTCCGCGTTTAAAAGGTTTTCTGAAATAGCCGCGAGAAAGCGATAAAAGCACCGAGCGTACTAAATTGCTGATCAAATGGTAAATGTGAGCATTGAAATATTTATCGAAATTTACCAAATCCTTGTTTTCCAAAGCTTCAATTTCTTTGTAAGCATAAGGGTGACACATGATTGCGCCTTGTCCGAAATGAATCAAACTACGAGTCATGATATTCGCACCTTCAACGGTGATTGAAATTGGAATCGAAAAATAAGCATTAGCTAAAACGTTACGTGGGCCACAAATTATGCCGCGTCCACCCATAACATCCATACCGTCGTTGACATTTTGGCGGAACATTTCAGTAGCTTGATATTTCGCGATTGCTGTAACTACAGCAGGTTTGTCACCACAATCAATTGAGCCGGCAGTGAAAATTCGCATTGCGTCAACTGCGTAAGTACGTGAAGCGATACGGGCGAGAACTTCTTCAACGCCTTCAAATTTACCAACCGACATGCCAAATTGTTGGCGGATTGCTGAGTAAGCACTAACCACACGAGCAGTAAGTTTTGAGCCTCCTGAAGAAGTTGAAGGAAGCGAAATACCTCGACCAGCAGCCAAACATTCCATCAACATTTTCCATCCTTTGCCAAGTCCGTCTTTTGCACCAATTACAGCATCTAGGCCGATTACAACATCTTCGCCATTAAGCGGAGAGTTCACAAAAGGTGTATTGAGAGGATCATGTCTACGACCTTGGCGAACACCGGGAGTTGTGTGTGGAATCAAAGCACAAGTAATGCCGACGTCTTCTTTGTCAGACAAAAGTTTATCAGGATCGCGTAGTTGGAAAGCCATGCCGATAACTGTGGCGTAGGCTCCCAAAGTGATGTAGCGTTTATTCCAGTTTAAGCGAATTTTGATTTCGCCATTCTCGTCTTTAAATAAAACGCCGTTAGACTTGATTGAAGTTGCGTCACTTCCTGCAGTTGGTTCGGTAAGTGCGAAACAAGGTAAATCGCGACCGTCAGCCAAGCGTGGCAAATAATGATCACGTTGTTCTTTGGTACCATAATGCATCAACAATTCAGCAGGTCCTAAAGAATTTGGCACCATAGTTGTGATTGCCAAAGTTACTGAGCGTGAAGAAAGTTTTTCAATCACGCAGCTGTGAGCGTAAGCTGAAAAGCCAAGACCGCCAAATTCTTTCGGAATAATCATGCCGAAGAATTTTTTCTCGCGTAAGAATTTCCAAACAGGTTCTGGCAAATCACGTAAAGTTTGCACTTCGTAGTCATTACAAATTCGGCAAACTTCTTCAACTTCATTGTCTAAGAAGCTTTGTTCTTCAGCAGTTAGTTTTGGATATTTTTGTGAGAAGATCCATTTGAAGTTTGGGCGACCAGAAAATAGTTGGCCATCGACCCAAACGTTTCCTGAGGTGAGGGCGATTTTTTCAGTTTCTGAAATTTTTGGCAATAAGCCAAGTTTAGTGATTAGAACAATCAAATATTTTGTGACCAAATGTCTGCGAATTGCTGGTACGCTGATGATTATGCTAATCGCCGCAAAGAATATCCAAAATAACAATCCGTGAGAATAGGCCGAAAAATAAAATGCCAAAGTCAGAATATAAAATGGAGTCGGCAGTTTTTTGTAAGCGTAAAAAACACATAAAAGAGCGGTAACAATTCCAAAACATGGCATGGTGGCAAGAGATAAAATTGTAGTTTCGTTCATAAATTATTTTTATTGAGTTAAGGTGTTTCTAAGGTTTATCAAAGCTTTTACTGGTTGTCGCATTTTTATTTCTTTAGCTGTGTTTTTCTCTTCGCTTTGCTTCATCTTGTTAATTTAATTTTTGACTATCGCCAGTTCACAAGCAGCTTTCACCAGACTGCGAATTTGTCCGATGTAAGAAGCGCGTTCGTTTACTGAAATGGCGCCGCGAGCATCGAGCAAATTTAAAATATGACTGGCTTTTAAAGCTTGTTCGTAGGCTGGAATTGGCAGATTTTTTTCGGCCAAAAATTGCGACTGTTCTTTACTTTCAGTAAAATTACGAAACAGATTTTCTGTGTTAGAATGCTCTAAAATGAAAGCGGAATTTTCGATTTCGCTTTGTTTAAAGACATCACCGTAAGAAATTTTTTCGACACCGCTTTTGCCGTTCCAATTCAAATCAAAAATTGAATCAACGCCTTGAATGTGCATGGCGATTCGCTCTAAACCGTAAGTAATTTCGCCGGCGATAATTTCACATTCAATGCCACCAACTTGTTGCATGTAAGTGAATTGCGAAACTTCCATGCCGTTGAACCAAACTTCCCAACCCAAGCCAGAAGCGCCAACTGATGGATTTTCCCAATCATCTTCGACAAAACGCACATCATTATTTTTGGTATCAAGTCCAATCAGATCAAGGCTTTGCAAGTAAAGATCTTTGATATTTTTTGGCGCTGGTTTGAGCAAAACTTGAAACTGATAATAATGCGAAAGACGATTTGGATTTTGTGCATATCTTGCATCAGTAGGGCGTCGCGATGGTTGAACATAAGCAACTTTCCACGGTTTTGGGCCTAAAGCGCGCAACACTGTAGCTGGATGCAAAGTTCCGGCACCGACTTCAACGTCAATTGGTTGTAAAACTGCGCAGCCCTGCGTTGCCCAGAATTGTTGCAGAGTAAAAATAATTTCTTGGAATGATTTCACGACTAAATCGAAAATGAACTGCCGCAACCGCAATTGGCTTTGGCGTTAGGGTTATTAACTTTGAAATAAGAAGCGCCAAGTTCTTTGACGAAATCAATTTCAGCACCTTCTAAAAATGGCAAAGAAGTTTCGTCAGTAATGGCTAAAGTTTGTGAATTTTGTTCGACAATTTTGATGTCGCCTTCGAGGTTTTTATTATCGAGTTCGAAGATATATTGAAAGCCGCTGCAGCCGCCACCAGAAATTGAAACGCGCAAAAATTTTCCGTGATTTTGATCTTTTTGTTGGATCTCATTAATGCGCTGAATCGCTGAGTTGGTAAGAGTTATGCTCATTTTTTCTTACTATTTCTACGGTTAAGTTCTTTCAAAATTTCTGAAAAATCGATGTCTTGTGAACCAAGTAAAACCAAGCTGTGATAGAATAAATCACAAACTTCTCCGATTAAATCTTGGCGAGTTTTTTTAGATGATTTTTGCTGATTCAAAAAAGCTGCGATCACAACTTCAACTGCCTCTTCGCCGATTTTGCGGGTAATTTTTTCAACGCCAGCTTTGTGTAATTCGTAAGTATAGGAATTTTTTTCTTTGCTCTTGATCTTGTCTACGACCAATGCTGATAAGTCTTCGATAGTTAATTGATTTTTTGCCATTGCGCTTTGGAAATTTTTAAAAAGTGATGCCAAAAACTTAAGCACGACTCTTTCAAATGCAAGTTGATGGTCAATTAAAAATTGGTGATGAGGTGGTTGTTGAAAAACGGTTTTTTGTGATGCTTGACAACAAGCATTGAATTTCTACTTTGCGCGCCCCGAATTTTTTATTCCAAATTCCCTCAACTTAAATTTCAAAAAACAATGGCTACTGAAATGACCTTGTCGATCATCAAACCTGATGCGACCCAAAGAAATCTTACTGGCAAAATCAACGCAAAATTTGAAGATGCTGGACTTAAAATTGTTGCACAGAAAAGAATGCAACTTTCTGAAAAAATGGCGGGAGAATTCTACGCTGTTCACCGCGAGCGTCCATTTTACGCTGACTTGGTAAAATTTATGACTTCTGGTCCAGTTGTTGTGCAAGTTTTGAAAGGCGAAAATGCCGTTTTGAAAAATCGCGAAATTATGGGTGCAACAAACCCAGCAAACGCTGATGCTGGAACTATCCGCAAAGAATTTGCTCTTTCAATCGAAGCGAACTCAGTTCACGGTTCAGACAGTTTAGAAAACGCGAAAAACGAAATCGCATTCTTCTTCGCTGGTTACGAAATCGTTGAATAATATTGTTTATTCGAATTCTAAAAAAGCCTGCATCTGTAAAAAGGTGCAGGCTTTTTTTTTGGCAATTTTATCAAAAATAAAAGTATTAAACCAAGTGTGGAACTTAATAATGACTGAATTTAATGTGAGTTTGAATGAGAGGTGTAATTCTCACGGAGAATTGTATCTGAATATATGAGAGATTTTAGATAATTTAGAATTAAATATGCCTAAAAATTATAAGTTGGATGAAGTGATAACAGCCCTTCAAGGTGAAGCAGCGGAGAATTTATTTTTACAAAATAAGGGTGATAGTGATTATGCAGAACTTGATGATTTTTTGAGTAAAAATTTTGCTGAAATATCGGAACAAATTGATGCCAACAAAAGATTTAGTGAAAATTACACTCTGATTTATTTTGCCTTAAGACATGGTTTTCCAAAGTTTGCTAAAGCCCTTGTCCAAGCTGAAGTTGATTTATGTGTTCGTACTGAAAGTGGAAATGTTCCTTTTGATTCTTTTGAGGGCAGAAAAGAATCATATGCATCGCGCCAAGGTTATTATGATCTTGGAAATATGATGCGGCAGAAAATAAGTCAAAAATTGTTGGATAAAGGTTTTGATGAGGGGTTACTAAAAAGACTGGTTGTGAGAGATTTGGATACTATGCCTCTTAGTAAAACTGGACGAAAGGCGCTTTATGTTTTTGATCCAATGTCTATGACTGGATCAAAACCAGATAGTTTACAGCTATCCAGACTTAGTCATTATATTGTTGGTGGTCCTGATGAAATTGGATCATACAGTTATTATAAGAGAAAATTTCAGGACGAGCTTAAAATATCTGAAAGCATTGTAAAATTTGATGATAATAAGAAGGCTATTGTTTGTTATACGCCAATTAAGACTTTGAAGGGATCAGCAGTTGAAGAGTTGTTTATACATAATGTGAGAAATTATTTGGTTCACGAGTATGGTGTTTTAAAAAAAACCTTGCAACAGGCTGCCAACAATGAAGATTACAGAAGATGGAGTGAGGTGCAAAATTTCTTAGCACATGAATATTTAGAAGAAGATTTTAAGGGTAAAGTTAATAGCTTTTTTCAAGCCTATCCAGTTGGTGAATTGAATAGAGTAGGTAGTTTTGATGAATTGGTATCAAGTAGTTTTTGTGTTGGTGAAGCTCATGGTGACACATCTCCTAAAAAATTCCTGATTCAAAATATGCAACAACTTAAGAAAAATGGATATGATACATTTTTCATGGAGTTTTTATTTCAGGATACCGCGATGCAAGATTTACTAGATGAATATTTTTCATCTTCTGAAGAAGAGATGCCGCATATTTTAGAATCTTATTTGAAGGCTCAAAATGAGGGTCACATGGTTGGTTACACTAGTGATGTTTCAGATAGTGTCGAGTATAACTATTTAACTTTGATTAAAGAGGCGAAAAAACAAGGAATCAGAATTGTTGGTTTGGAAACAGTAACATCTAGTATGGCTGGATATACTGAGTTTGGCGCAAGAGGTGTAGCAAGATACAAGGGTATGAATTATGAGGCACAAAAAATTATAAATGAGCATCTGATATCTGGTAAGGCAAAAAAGTGGTTTGCATTGATGGGTAATACTCATATTGCAAATTTTGAAGGTGTACCAGGTGTTGCTGAATTAATGGGAGTGCCAGCTGTTGATATATATCAAATAAAAGAAAATGAAACTGAGATTGCTTTTGGTGAGGCGAGAGATGTTGATGGGGAACAGATTCGTAGTAGTATCAGAATTGCTATGAGCAAAGATAAGGACGCTCCAGTTCTTCCAGTTGTTAGAGGAATTGATGAAGATTTTAATACAGCCGCCGCGGGTTTTTGTTATCGCGAATCAGAAGTTACTCTTAATTTTGAAGGTGGCACTCAAATCAAAGTTACAAAATCTGATGATGGATCATTCGGAATTGAGCAAGTTTTACTGGTTGATCCAGTTGCATCAGATGAAGAATTAAAGACAAAAGTTATTGAAGAATTTAACAAGCATAAAGTTGCTACTGAGGCTTTTGCAGAGTTATTAAATGCTGAAAATGCTCAGAAAGTTTTAGATGTTTTAGGTATTTATAGACGTGTTATTGCGACAGAAAGTACCGATGAAGAAGTTAGAAAAACCAAAGCTAGAAATGATACAGCGAGTGCTTTAGCTGATTTTCCAAATTTAAGAAATTTATTATTCCAAGACGAAGATTCAGTAACTCATGAGTTTAAATTCAAAGATGGGGTTGATGAAAAAACCTTAGAATCTTTATCGATAAGGTTGGCGGGAGAGTTTGGTATTAGTCAAAAAGGTGTTACAGCAACTAAGGTTGGTGCTAGAGGGTTTTTACCGCAAAATGTTTTATCTGGGATTAAAGGAAGAGGTCCTTCTACAGCTAGTGCTGCTGCTGGTAACTCAAGTGATTCTGAAGAATCTAAAACTGCAAATTTTGGACATAGAGTTAGTAACAAACGAAGAGCATCTGCAGGAGCTATGAAACCTTTTGATGAAAATGAGGAAGAACAACAAGGCGAAAGTCTTACCACATCTAACACAGCTGTCGATCAAGATCTTGAAGAGAAAAAAGCGCAATTGGCGGAAGCGATTGCAAAATTAAAGGAAGCTCTCGCGAAAGTTGTAGGTGAGGATCATGAAGCGAGAATGAAAAAAGCGATTTTTTATCAATCAGATATTGCGGGAGCAACTGAGATAAGGGCAATTAATTTAGCAAAAAAAGAGGGAGAGCCATCAGTTAAAGCTGGTGATATGAGAAAAGAATTCCGAATTATAGTTGAAGCGTTGTGTATTCTTGGAGATGTAAGACAAGAAAATTTTGAGTCTTTTTTTAGAAAGTTTGAAGATTCTTTTAGTTTAGAAGATGAGGTTATCGAGGTAGTTGAAAAAGGCATTACAGGTAAGGCAAAAAAGAATTCCGATGGAACAGATAAATTAAAACGAATCACAATTTCTAAGATCGCGGAAAAGGAGACTCATCCAGCTTTTTTTGGACAAACTCTTTCTGAGCAAGAGAAACAACTTTTAAAACTTAAGCCTGAATTTTTGGCTAATAGAGCACTAGATCAAAATCTTACAGTTGACACTTTGTTGTCATTGATTGATCTAAAAATTAACGAGGTAAAATCTACTTCAGGGGAGAAAGCCGGAAAAGCTAATATTGATCTTTTAACCAAAAGAAAGAATGAGCTCCTCAAAGAACATAAGATAAGAGATCATAGAAGTAGTAAAGCGGATGAAGTTACTAAAATTAGGGAAGCATTAGATATTGATGCTATTACAGATTCTGACTTTATCGAAGAAGATCAGAAAATTATTGCTGGAATAAGAGCAGCTTTAAAAAGTGAAGATCCAATAGTTCAACTTTTCAGAATAAAGAAAAATCTTGAAGCGCTAGATGCTTTAAAAATTGATGCTTTGGAGCTAAAAACCAAAGGTTCTTTTTATACACTTTACTCAACCAAGGAGAATTACATTACAAATAAGGCTTCAGAAAAGGAAAGGCTTAGAGGGATCGTAGGAAATCAAGATAAAAGAATCGAAGCTAGAATGGCTTTAGATAGTATAGAACTGATTTTTAGAGATTTGATTAATCCTAATTTGAGTGCTGATAAGAGTAATTTGCTTGCTATGTTGAGCCAGTATGAAGCTAGCAGAGGTGTATTTGATTCGCCTCTAGGTTATAAATATCAGATCGAGTTTTCTTTCCGCGACTCTAATCCTAAGTATAAATCTTTATTCGCTAATCATGAAGAAACGGTTAAATCACCTTTAAGATATGATGGTGAGGTTTTGTTTAAAAGTCTTCAGAAGGTTCAGGAAGAATTCGTTACAGCAAATCAATTGGTTCTATCGTCAGTTCTGGGAGTAAATTTTTACTCTGGAGTCGATTCATTTAGTAGAAGTGATTATGGCATTCTTTCTCAGAGTGTAATTAGACAAGATCTGGTAAAAATTAAAACAGCATTAATAAAAGCCGGTCATAAAGAACAGGTAGTTTCACTTGAAGAGGCTTTAGAAAGTTTTCCAGATCTTACTCGTGAAAGTTTTTTTAATCAGCTTTCAGTTGTGCTATTAAACGCTTTTGCTCCTGACGGAAAAGTTGAAACTTGTTTAAAGAATCTAAGAAAAAATCCAGATTTGGTAGAGGTTCTTCAGATTAACACAATGATTCTTGATCGAGATGAGACAGCTGGTTTGATTAATTCAGTGCTGGATAACCCAAATTACAGAGCTGCTAAAGAAGTTCATCAAGAGAGGGTTAGTGCTTTTGAAGAAAAGTTCGTTAAATTTAAAAATAAGTTTGATCGTGCGAGGCTTTTAGAAGAAGTTACTGTAGCAGAGGTATCTCCGATAGAAATGATGGAGATATATCAGCAAGCCACTACTGAGGCTGTTTTGAGTCTTCAAGATTATTTTTTGCATAGAAAAGCAAGTTTAAGAAAACCGGGGGTAGGTAACAAAGAAACAGAATCAGAATTTGTTTTTAGTTCTTCAAGTGTTGCTGCTAAAACAGTAGAAGAGGTTAATAAAAAAACTTTAGAAGAACAATTACGCGAAATTCAAGAAGAGCTAAAAAGATCAGTTACAGCTTTAGAAAATAGTTCTGATTATAAATATAGTTCAGCTTTAGAAGAACTTTATGAAAAGGAAGCAGAGTTAGCATCGGTAAAATTTAAATCCTTAAAGTTTATAAATGAAGCTTCGAGAACAATAGGGTTAGATATTATTCTCCTTAAGAAAGAACCTGAAAAAGGAACAGAATTAACACGCAAACAAGTGATAGGCGAAATTTTAAATAAAATGTCAGATGTTATTTCTGATAGATGTTTAGTTGACTTGGAAGAAGAAATAGCAAAACCACTCATTAGTTTTAGAGATAGCAAGGATGGTTTAATTTTAGATCCATATTTAAGGGATATCAGAAATATCCAGCGCCTAAAATCTGAAGTTAGGGATTTACAGGTAATAAGAGATAATCCTACTCTATCTGATGAATTAAAAAGTGTTGCTGCTCAGATTGAAGAAACAAGGAAGAGCCATACTTTATTTCAAGTGTTCTGTAAAAATATCGATAAGCTTGAGGAATTGATTAAAAAAAATACTGGTGATGAGGTTGCCTTGGCAAAAATTAAGGTAGTAGAAACCAGGAATAAGATATCTAGATTGGTTGTTGGCGCTGACATTGGAGTTAGTGAGGTGTCTGATTTTTCAAGTGTTAAGATGAGTATAATTGATAGATCATTTCGGGAGAAAATTGCCTCACAGGAGATTACTTTAGCGAAAGAATTAGAAAAAATGCAGTTAGCTATTCGTGCTAAAATTGAAGAGCAAGAAGCTGGTACATCAAATCCTATTAGAGCTGCGGCAAGTGCGGCAGCGGCAGCAGAAACTACACAGCAATCAGAAAGCGAGAGTTTTAGAGAATTGTCACAAAGGAACAGAGAACTCGAAGACCAAGTTTTGAAACTTAAACAAGAAATTAGCGGAAATAAACGAGTTAATCAGAGTAGTTCGTTATCAAAAGGAAGTAGTCGTCAACAAACTGCATCTCGACCTTCTAATGAAATAAAAATAATGGCAGTTCGTGGTTATGATGAAGAAAAAGAATCTTCCAGAACTTCAAATAAAGAAAATAAAAAGAATGTTAAATCTGAATTTGAAAAAGCCGCAATGACTTATTACCAAGGCAAAGATGCAAAACCAAGTTCTATATGTAAACCTAAAGGTAAATCTGCGTTAGCCGATATGAAGACTTTCATGGAAGGCTATCATTCTTCGATGAAACCAACCAGAGTTCGCTAACTCAATTTTGGGCGCAGGTTTTTAATCATATCTGCGGTCATTTTTGCCAAATCATATTCCACTTTCCAACCCCACTGATTGCGCGCTTCAGAGTCATCAATTGAAGCTGGCCAAGAGTCGGCAATTTTTTGGCGGAAGTCTGGTTCGTAAGAAATCGTAAAGTCAGGAATATGTTTTTTGATTTCAGCGGCAAGCTCTTCGCAAGAAAAACTGATGCCAGAGAAGTTAAAATTACTGTGATTTTTAAGTTTAGAAAAATCAGTTTCAGCAAGTTGAATTGTGCCACGAATTGCGTCTGGCATGTACATCATCGGCAAGGTTGTATCAGCTTTTAAGAAGCATTTATATGATTTGTTTTTTATTGCTTCGTAAAAAATTTCTACAGCGTAATCAGTTGTTCCACCACCAGGTAAAGTTTTATAGCTGATTAATCCAGGATAACGAATACCGCGGACATCAACACCAAATTTGGCAACGTAATAATCACACAACAATTCGCCGGCAGCTTTAGTTAAGCCATACATCGTTTTCGGTAAAATTACCGTTTGTTGTGGAGTGTTGTTGCGTGGCGTTTCAGGGCCAAAAACGGCGATTGAACTTGGACAGATAATTTGTTTGACTGATAGTTCGCGAGCAACTTCCAAAACATTGTGAAGTCCTGTCATATTAACATCCCAACATAGCTGTGGATTTTTTTCGCCAGCTGCGGAAAGAATTGCGGCGAGATGATAAATAACTTTAATGTCGTGCTTTTTTACAATTTCGGCAAGTCGTGGTTTGTCTAAAACATTGAGAGTTTCGTAAGGCAAAAATTCTGCCGAAATATTATCGGTTCGTACATCAGAAGTTACGACGTTTTTATCGCCGTAAATTTTTTTTAAAGCAGCGGTAAGTTCAGAACCAATTTGGCCTAAAGCGCCAGTGACAAGGATTTTGGTCATATTAGTCTACTAAAAATGTAAGTGATTTTAAATATTCATTTTCTTTCAAAGCCGGATGAACTGGATGGTCAACGTCAGCTCCAAAAGTACGAATTAAGCGGGAAGGGCGATTTGATTTGCGAAATCCATCGTTAGCAGCTACGACCAAATCGTTGATTGAGGCGTGATGCGAACAAGAAGTTAACATTAAAATGCCGCCTTTCTTAACTAATCCGCAAGAAAGTCTGATCAGTTTTTCGTAACCTTTCAGGCCAGAAAATAAATCTTTCTTCGATTTAATAAATGCTGGTGGATCAAGCAAAACAATGTCAAAACTGCGTTGCTGTTCTGACAATTTTTCTAAAGTTTCAAAAACTTTAGCGTGAATAATTTTTATTTTGTCATCCTGAGCCTCTTTTCTGTCATCCTGAGCGTAGCGAAGGATCTCTTGTGATTCCTGCAACTTCTTTAATGCATCATCCGAAGCATCAACAAATGTTACAGATTTCGCGCCATTCTTCAGCGCATTTAAACCAAATCCTCCCAAATAACAAAAGGCATCAAGCACATCGCAATTTTTAGAAATTGATCCAATAAATTCGCGGTTTTTTCGTTGATCAAAAAACCAACCAGTTTTTTGACCTTGTTTGACATCGACTAAAAATTTCACTCCGTTTTCTTCGATCTCAACTTCATCACTAACTTCACCGTGAATGGTTTTAACATAGAGTTCCAAGCCTTCGAACTTTCTTGCCTCAACATCATTACGCAAAATTATTTTGGCTTGCGGAAAAATTTTTGTTAAAGCGGAAGTTAAAACTGGAATAAAATTTTCCATGCCGGCAGTTGAAATTTGGCAGGAAAAAACATCGCCAAAGCGATCAATTACAAGACCGGGAAGAAAATCACCTTCAGAGTGAATTAAGCGATAAAATGGTTTGTCAAAAAACTTTTCACGAAGTGCAAGTGCCGCAGAAATTTTTTCGACAAAGAAATTCTCATCAATTTTTTGTGATAAATTGTGAGATAAAATTCGTGCTGAAATTAAGCTGTGTGGGTTGAAATAAGCTATTCCGAAGCTTTGATCTTTTTTAATTACAACTTCAACTAAAGAACCTTTTTCGAGTTTTTTAACTTCGGAAAAATTTTCGATCTCGTTAGAAAAAATCCATGGACTTCCAAGAACAATACGAATTTCGCTGCGGGGTTTGATGATTATTCTTGGGAGGGTCATGAGGAGGGGATATGAGGTTGGTTGGCTAGAGAAAAACCCCCCGACCCCTGCGGGGCCACCCCTCTTGACAGGGGGGATTTCGCCTAACTTAGCCCCCCTGTCAAGAGGGGTGGCCCCGCAGGGGTCGGGGGGTTTATCCAGCTACGTACTAAATTTAATAAATCGGGAACTGCTCACAAAGCTTACGAACTTCGGCTTTGATTTTTTGTTCAAGCGCTGCATTACCTTCTTCACCATTTTTGACAAATCCTTCTAAAACGTCGCAAATCATGTTTCCGATGGTTTCAAATTCTTTTTCTTTAAAGCCGCGAGTGGTTCCAGCAGAAGTGCCGAAACGAAGTCCCGAAGTTACAAAAGGAGAACGTGGATCGTTTGGAATAGCGTTTTTATTGCAAGTCAAACCAGCGCGTTCCAAAACCTTCTCAGCTTCTTTTCCAGTTAAAGTTTCAAGTGGGGTCAAATCAACAACCATCAAGTGGCAATCAGTTCCACCGGTGGTGATTTTAAGTCCGCGTTTAACCAAAATTTCAGCCAAAACTTTGGCGTTAGCTACAACTTGTTTAGCATAAGTTTTAAATTCTGGACGAAGTGCTTCTGCGAAAGCCACAGCTTTAGCCGCGATTACGTGCATTAAAGGACCACCTTGAAGACCAGGGAAAACGGCAGAGTTAATTTTTTTCGCTAATTCTTCGTTGTTAGTCAAAATCACCCCGCCACGTGGGCCGCGTAAAGTTTTGTGAGTTGTAGAAGTTACGATATCAGCAACGCCAATTGGTGATGGATAAATTCCAGCAGCAACCAAGCCTGCAACGTGTGCCATATCAACCATCAACAAAGCGCCAACTTCGTCAGCGATAGCACGGAATTTGCTCCAATCAACGATGCGTGGGTAAGAAGAAATTCCGGCAACGATCAACTTTGGTTTGTGTTGCAGAGCTAATTCGCGAGCTTGATCGTAGTCAATCAAACCATCTTCAGCGCGGATTCCGTATTGAACTGATTTCAACCACATGCCAGAAATTGTGCGTTGCGCGCCGTGAGTTAAATGTCCGCCTGCGGCCAAAGACATTCCTAAAATTGTGTCACCTGGTTGAAGCAACGCCAAGTAAACTGACATGTTAGCAGAGGCGCCAGAGTGTGGTTGTACGTTAGCAAAATTAGCACCGAAAAGTTGGCAAAGACGATCAATCGCAGCTTGTTCAACTTCATCGGAAAATTCGCAACCGCCGTAATATCTTTTTGCTGGATAACCTTCAGCGTATTTGTTAGTGAATACTGAACCTTGTGCCTCAAGAACTGCGCGGCTAACGATATTTTCAGAAGCGATTAATTCGATCTGATATTTTTGGCGATCAAGTTCGTGTTTAATTGATTTAGCGATTGCTGGATCAGAATTTTCGAGAGAAGAGGAAAAGAAAGTCATGTTTTTTGAAGTTAAGATTAAAGGCCGAATTTATTGAAGATCAGACGTTCTTCGATTTTTGAAATGATGTTTTCCGTTAGTGAAAGTTTTTCGCTAAGCAAAGATTTAATAAAGCTTTTTTTGGTTGTGATTTGAACAATTTCAATTTTATCACCGAATTTTTCTTTCATCTTGCTACGCATGTCAGCTACAGCATCAATTAAACCAAGTTCAGCAGATTTTTTGCCTGACCAAAAAGCGCCGGTAAAAATTTTATCAGCCAAAAATTCGTCATCGCCTTTCAGTTTTTCGCCGCGGCGTGATTTTACTAAATCTTTAAATCCTTCAAAAATATCGCGTTGGCAGTCTTTTAAGATTTCAACATTTTCAGCGACTTCCGGAACGAATGGATCCATAATCGCTTTGTTTTTTCCTTCAGTGTAAACGCGACGTTCAACACCAAGCTTCTTGATTGCTTCAACAAAACCAAAGCCAGAAAAAATTACGCCAATTGAGCCGATGATTGAAGAATTGTGAGCGTAAATTTCATCACCAGAAAGCAATAACCAATATCCGCCAGAAGCAGCAACGTCTTGGGCGAAAGTGTAAACCGGAACTTTTTTATCAGCAGAAAGTTCGCGAATATAATTATAAATTAATTCTGATTGAACTGGTGAACCGCCGGGAGAGTTGATAGTAATGGCAACAGCTTTGGTATTTTTCATCTCAAATGCACGTTTCAAAAGTCCCTCAACATTTTGAAAATTTAAACCGGATTCTAATTTTGAATCTTTACCGATTACGCCGCTTAAATTAACGCAGGCGACGATTGGCTTAGCTTCTTTTCCTAAAATTTTTTTAACTAATTTAACGCCGCAGCAGCTAAACTTCTTCGGGCAATTGCTCATTTTGGTTTTTGTTGAAAATTGACAAGTCTTTGAAATTGAACTCTTTGCGCATGATTTTTATTGCATAATTATGGCAGCAGAAAACTAAAAAGGTGAATAATATTACTGAAACCGAAAGCCATAATCCTTGTGGACCGCAACATTTCATAATTGCGCCAGTGGTGAATAATCCACAGATATTTCCGATCAAACTAAAGCGTGAAAAAGCGCTATTTACAGCAAGTCGTTGAGTTGGTTTGTATTTTTCATTAATCAAAACTACTGCTGGTAATTTGATCCCCGCCAAACAGCCAAACATCAAAAATAATAGAACGTGAATTTTTTGATGATCGTGGTTGAAGTAAATTGAAAGCGAAAAGATCAGGGCCAAAACAGTTGAAGAAATCATCATCATTCGACGGTTGAAAATGTCGGCCAAATAGCCAATCGGAATTGAAAAAATTGTACCAAATAAAAGTACAGAGAGCAGTAAAGAAGCATCATCTTTTGGCATTCCGATTTGGATACCGTAAATAATCAAAAATGCGCTAGAAGAAGACATCGCATAACTTACAGAAAAGCCGGCGAACATAATTTTGGGTGAGTTTTTTATGTAGCGCCAAATGCCAATTTTTTTCTCCTCACGAACACCAACATCAACTCTTTTAAGACGAGATAAAGGAAGCATTGATAATAAATAAAATCCGCTAGCAAGAGCAAAAGAAATGAAAGTGTCGGAAGTTTGTAAGAAGTTTAAAAAGATTGGACCGAAGCTATTTCCGATTGCAACTAACATGGTGCCAATTGAGATAATCAAAGCTCGCATGTGAGGAGGAGCCATGTCAATCATGATGGTGTTGCGAGTGACACCGCAGATAAAAAATGAAGTGCCAAGCGCAAAAATTGTGATGAGCCAGAAAGCATAATTGATGTAGAAATAAGCAAAGATTGCGAAAACTGCTGAGATTGAAGTGCCAATATAAATGCTTTGAACTAATCCAGTCTTGCGTCCCATTGTTGGTAAAAAGCGTGAAAAAATAACGCCGGCACCAATTTGAGTGGCGGTTGAAACTGACATTAAAATTTCGTTCTTGATGTGAGTGTCCATTCGCAGCGCAATCATCACCATCAAGATTCCGTAGCCGATTGCCGATAAAAAAATCGACGAAAAAATCGCTGAAAAATCACGAACTAAAGATGGTGTCCATTCAACTCGATCTTTTTTTTCTGTGGATTGATTTTGGATAGGAAGTGGAGCAAAGCCACTTCCTGCAGTATCATAATTTCTGGTTGTAACTTCGCGCTTGGGATGGAAAAAAAACATAATTTTTGTGATAAGTGGTAAGACGAAAATGACTTACCACTAGTTGTTATATTTTTCTAACGTCGGTTAAGTGACCAGTAATCGCTGCAGCAGCTGCCATTGCTGGGCTTAGTAGGTGAGTTCTACCGCCGCGGCCTTGACGACCTTCGAAGTTACGATTTGATGTTGAAGCGCAACGTTCGCCGAAATCTAATTTATCAGCATTCATCGCTAAACACATTGAACATCCAGGTTCACGCCATTCAAAACCAGCAGCTTTGAAAATTTCGTGTAATCCTTCCTTTTCGGCTTGTTCTTTTACTAAACCAGATCCGGGAACAACCATGGCTAGTTTGATATTTTTGGCGATATGACGGCCTTTTAAAATTTCAGCTGCAGCGCGGAAATCTTCGATACGACCGTTGGTGCATGATCCGATAAATACTTTATCAATTTGAATTTCTGACAAAGGAGTTCCAGCCTTTAATCCCATATATTCCAATGATCGAGCAACTGCTTCTTGTTTACCTTTATCAGCAAAAGATTCTGGAGCTGGAACTTTATCGGTGATTGCCAAAACGTCTTCTGGGCTAGTTCCCCAAGTAACTTGTGGCGCGATATCTTCAGCTTTTAGGTGAAGTTCTTTGTCGTATTTAGCACCAGCATCTGAAGTTAGAGAACTCCAATATTTAACTGCCTTGTCAAAATCAGCGCCTTGTGGAGCTAGTGGACGACCTTTTAAATATTCATAAGTTTTTTCGTCGGGAGCAATCAAACCAGCACGAGCACCGGCTTCGATTGACATGTTACAAACTGTCATACGACCTTCCATTGAAAGGTCGCGAATTGCTGAGCCGGCATATTCGATAACGCAACCAGTTGCGCCCGCCGTGCCGATTTTTCCGATTACAGCTAAAGTGATATCTTTTGCGGTAACGCCTTTGCCAAGTTTACCTTCTACTTTTACCAAGAAATTTTTCGCTGGTTTTTGGATTAAAGTTTGAGTTGCTAAAACGTGTTCAACTTCAGAAGTTCCAATACCAAAAGCCAAAGCGCCGAAAGCGCCATGAGTTGAAGTGTGTGAGTCGCCGCAAACAATTACCATTCCTGGCTGAGTCAAGCCTTGTTCAGGGCCAACGATGTGAACGATGCCTTGTTTTTTGTCGTCTAAATCGAAATATTTAATGCCGAATTCACGACAGTTTTTTTCCAAAGTTTCAACTTGGATTCGTGAAGTTTGATCTTTGATACCAGATGTTCCATGGCCGCGATCAGCAGTGGTTGTAGGGACATTGTGATCAGCAACTGCCAAGTGAGCTTCAGCTCTTCTTGGTTTTCTTTTTGCCATTCTCAAACCTTCAAAAGCTTGAGGTGAAGTAACTTCATGGATTAATTGACGATCAACATAAATGATTTGTGAAGAACCGTCATCGCTTACCAAATGATGATCCCATATCTTGTCGTAAAGAGTTTTTGGCGCAGCAGAATTTGTGTTAGATTGAGTCATTTTGCTTTTTTTAAAATTTTAGGGGGAGATGTTTGATTCTAAGATTCGCGGGGATTTTATTTTTTGCAATTACTTTGAAGGGTGATATTTCTTCAATTCAATTTTAGCTTTTTCTAGATCTTTTTTAAATTGTGGGATAGTCAACATTTTATCAACAATGATCTCAGATAATCTGCGGCCAGCTTCAATGTCACTGGGAAAATGTTCTCCGACCAAGACTCGTAATTGTGACATTGAATCAGCTTTGGCGTAGAATTCATCTTTTTGTTCCGGAAGCAAAATTCCCATGATACGTGCTAAAGTATAACATTTTGTAGCATGGCCGCTAGGGTAAGAACTGAATTTATCCTCTTTAACCAAAATTTTGATTTTATCGCTAACTTGATAAGGGTGTTTAGACATCCAATAATCTTTAATGCGATCCTTAGTTTCGTGAGCGGTTACTCTTGAGCGCGTTAAAAGGTTGTACAAAGCGGGATATTTTTCGCGGGTCAATTCTGGTTCAACAGCTTTGATAAATTTTTCTGAGGCAATGCCATATTCAAAATTTGCCATATCGATATCTTCCGGTTTAACACCTTTTTGCATTTCGATAATTTGCAGAATTTCCTTTTGTTTCTCTTCGCTATCAGCTGCTGGGGGAGCGCCGATTTCATTGGGATCAATTGCACTATTTTCGAAATAAAGATCGACTATTTTGGGATAAGATGCGCTGAAGGCATTGTCGATTTGTAAGCTCAGTATGAAAAACAGCACTGATATGATTTTGCTCATTATATTTGATCTTTGTTTGAATATTTGTTTTGGAGCTAACTAGATAAGATTTTCTTTGAAAAGAAAAAAAATGTTGTTGGTAAATTTCGTACAGCTTGCCAAAAAAATCTCGCTAGTTAATTTGAAAAAAAATTCCCCCCTAAAAATATTTATATTACTTCTCTAAATGGCAGGCCATTCACAGTTTGCAAATATTAAGCATCGTAAAGGTGCACAAGACGCTAAAAAAGCGAAGAGATTTACTAAAATTTTACGTGAAATTTCTGTCGCAGCGAAAACTGGTCAACCTGATCCGGAATTCAATCCACGATTGAGAAACGCCATTATTGAAGCGCGAACTAACAATATGCCGAAAGATCGCATTGACGCGGCAATCAAAAAAGCTTCGGTTGGAACTGATACTGAAAATTTTGAACAAATTCGTTACGAAGGCTATGGCCCTAACGGAATTGCGATTATTGTAGAAGCTTTGACCGACAACCGTAATCGTACTGCTAGTGAAGTTCGCAGTACTTTTACCAAAGCCGGAGGTGCTTTAGGAGAAACTGGGTCGGTGAATTTTATGTTCGATCATGTTGGTGTAATTCAATTTGAAGCCAAAGTTGCTGGCGAAGAAGCAATGTTTGAAGCTGCTTTAGAAGCTGGAGCAGAGGAAGTCGAATCTTCAGCTGATCTTCATGTCGTAATTACTTCGATCGAAAATTTCGGCGCAGTTCGTGATGCTTTGATTGCAAAATTTGGTGATCCAATTTCAGCGAAATTTGACTGGAAAGCTAAAAACACCATGGAAGTTTCTGATCTTGAGCAAGCACAGAAATTAATGAAAATGATCGATGCTTTGGAAGATTGTGACGACGTTCAGATGGTTACAGGAAACTATGTATTTACTGACGAAGTAGCAGAAAAATTATAACTAAAAAACTAACAAAATGAAAAATATCGAAATTACTCCGCAATTAGTAAAAGATCACAATCTTACGCCAGATGAATATCAAAAAATCTTAGAAATTTTGGGTCGTACGCCAACTATTACTGAACTGGGAATTTTCTCGGCAATGTGGTCAGAACATTGTTCTTACAAATCAACCAAGAAGCATTTGAAAACTATGCACACCAAAGCTCCGTGGGTTATTTGCGGACCTGGTGAAAATGCTGGTGTAATTGATATTGGTGATGGCCAGGCAGTTATCTTCAAAATGGAAAGTCACAACCACCCTTCATTTATCGAGCCTTATCAAGGTGCTGCAACTGGTGTTGGCGGAATTTTACGTGACGTGTTCACGATGGGTGCAAGACCAATTGCCAACTTAAACGCACTTCGTTTTGGCGATATCAACCATCCAAAAACCAAACAATTGGTTAATGGCGTAGTTCACGGAATTGGCGGTTATGGAAATTGTGTTGGTGTTCCAACTGTTGCAGGCGAAGTTACTTTCGATAAAAGCTATAACGGCAATATTATCGTTAACGCCATGACTGTTGGTTTGGCTGATACTAACAAAATTTTCTACTCTGCGGCTTCACAAGTTGGCGCTTCAGTAGTTTATGTTGGTTCAAAAACTGGTCGCGATGGAATTAACGGTGCAGTTATGGCTTCTGACGAATTTAAAGAAGGTGATGAAGATAAACGTCCGACAGTTCAAGTCGGTGATCCATTTGCGGAAAAACTTTTGCTCGAAGCTTGCCAAGAATTAATGCAACAAGATGCAATCCTTTCAATCCAAGATATGGGTGCGGCTGGTTTGACTTCTTCTTCTTTCGAAATGTCAGGCAAGGGCGGTACAGGAATTGAACTTAATTTAGAAAAAGTTCCACAACGCGAAACTGGTATGAATCCTTACGAAATTATGCTTTCAGAATCTCAAGAACGTATGTTGATGATTCTAAAACCAGAAAAAGAAGAATTAGCCAAAGCGATTTTTGATAAATGGGGTTTAGACTTTGCCGTAATTGGTGTAGTTACTGATACCGGTCGCGTTGTCATTAAAATGAATGGCGAAGTTTATGCCGACATTCCTTCTTCTCCTTTGTCAGAAGAGGCTCCAGAATATGATCGTCCTTGGATTTAGGATTCATAAATCATGAAAGGTTTTGAGGAAAAAGGTTCTAAGGCGGGAAGATTGTCGGAATTATTCTATAGCAATGCTAGCGAATCTGATTTGTTGCGTTATAGGGAAATGCTCAAAAAAGGTCTCATTTCAGCAGTTAGAAAACATAATTTAGAAGGATTGGAAAGCTTCATTGAAAATTCAAAAGCCCTTAATGATATAAAAATACAAAGAAGAGGTGAAGTAGAGCGAGAAATAGTCGAAAGAGAAGTGATAGATGTAATCGAAGAAGTTACGGGAATCAAACATCGTGATTACAATTCGGCTATTACTTCCGTTCGTCAATTTGTTAAAAAAGCTGTCGAAGATTTTGCGGCTCCACCAAAACATAACGATGAACGTACTCCTAGTCCATCTCTTCACCTAAAAGATCCTGAGCAGATAAATGATAATCAAAGTTCTCCCGAACTAACTCCTAATGCTCGCAGAATTGCTGAGGTAACAAGCGATAGCAAACAATCTTCTAAGTGTTTGTAATCTGTTTCTGGATTCCATCAACAATCAAAGAGCCGATTTCTTGGCGGATTTTTTCGGGAACGTTTAAATCTAATTTACAAAGTTCCAAAGCAGTTTTGCCGTTTTTGTCAGTCAGCATAAAATTAAGATCAGAAAGACGACGCTCGATTAAAATCTTTACCATTTCCAAATCACCTTTTTCTGCAGCAATCATCAAGGCCGATTTACGATTGGCATCAACTAAGTTAATGTTGATTTTGTTTTGTGGAATTATGTCGGCATCAAGAAAATTTTTGACATTCTCTAAATTGCCATTTTCAACATTAATCATAAAAGCGGTGCGGTGATCGGTTGGGTCTCTTGAAAGATCTGGATTAATCATGTTATGTTTTAACAAAATTTTGATCACTTCACCATATTCTTTTTCGCTAAAAGAAGAGGCGATCATCAAAAAAGATTTTTTGTCTTTACCTTCAAAATTAACGTTAGCTGGCATATCTTTATTATCAGGATATAAAAGCTTTGAAACTTCAGTGGCTAGTTGAAAAGAATCCAATTTTTTTCTGAAAAATGGCAGAAAACCGCGTGGAGTATTTCTTAAAATTTCTAGCAAAGCAGCGTTTTGTTGTGATTCCGTTTTTGGCATTATTTTGTAAAATAAGATGAAAATTTTTGCGCGATTTTGAAATCTGCGCTACTAGAAAGAAAGGTTTAATTTTTTGAAACTTATCAACCAACCAAGACAAATAATGTCAGTAAAAACAATGATCCAAAAAATCCGTTCGTCGCTTTATCTTCAAGTTTTGTGTGCTGTTATTTTGGCAATAATTTTTGGAATAATCGATCCTGATTTAGCTCAGGAAATGAAGCCTTTGGGTGATGGTTTTATCGCGTTGGTAAAAATGTGTATTCCGCCGGTAATATTTTGCACGATTGTTTCGGGAATTGTTGGCGGAAGTGATTTAAAAAAAGTTGGGAAAATTGGCGTTAAAACGCTGATTTATTTTGAGATTATGACTAGTGTAGCCTTGCTTATTGGTTTAGCTGTAGCGCATTTTTTAAAACCAGGAACGGGCCTTGATATTGATCTGACCGAAGTTGATGCCTCTGAAATTGCATCTTACGTAAGACCGGACATGAGTTTTGTTGAATTTATTCTTCACATTATTCCTAACACAATTTTTGAAGCTTTTGTTTCTGGCGAAATTTTACCGATTTTATTAGTCGCACTTCTTTTTGGTTTTGCTTTGGCATCAATGCGTGAAAGTATGAATAATGTAATCAAAGGCATTGATGATCTTTCTCGTATTCTTTTCAAAATAATTTCTTACTTGATGAAATTAGCTCCTCTTGGCGCTTTTGGTGCGATGAGTTTTACGATTGGGAGATACGGAATTGAAGCGCTTGCACCACTTTTGAAGTTGATGTGTTCTTTCTATCTAACTTGTGCAGTTTTTGTGATTGTGATCTTAGGTCTGATTCTAAAGTTTTGTGGATCTAGCATTTTCAAGCTTTTGAGCCACATCAAAGAAGAAATATTTTTGGTGCTTGGAACTTCATCCTCAGAATCAGCCTTACCAACCTTGATGAAAAAAATGGAGAATTTTGGTTGCTCAAAATCAATTGTTGGTTTGGTGATTCCTTCAGGATATTCCTTCAATCTTGATGGCACTTGTATTTACTTTACGATGGCAATCATCTTCATTGCTCAGGCTTTTGGTGTTGATTTATCTGCAACGCAAATTGTCAGTATAATTTTTGTTTTGTTGCTAACTTCTAAAGGTGCTGCCGGCGTTACGGGAAGCGGTTTTGTAACTTTGGCGGCAACTCTTTCAGTAATTCAAACTGTTCCAATTGCTGGATTGGCGCTTATTCTTGGTGTTGATCGTTTTATGTCGGAAGCGCGTGCAATCACAAATTTAATTGGAAATGCTACAGCTTGTGTAGTGATTTCTAAATTAGAAAAAGAGAACGTAAATCAAGTTTAACCTTCTTGCATTTATTGCCTTAGAAAGATTATTTTCTCCTCAATTTTCTCCCAAATAATTACGTAAAGGATCAATGGTTTTTAGCTCTAATATTTTCCTGTTTCTTTTTTTACCTTTAACTCTGTTTTTGTATTTCGTTTTGCCAGAAAGATTAGTCGGCAAAAAATACAAAAATTATCTGCTTTTAGCGGCGAGTTTGCTTTTTTATTCGTGGGGAGAGGCGCATTACCTTTGGCTGTTGATGTTGTCGATTATCGGCAACTATTTTTTTGGTATTGCGCTGGAGAAAAAAGATAAAAAGTCCTGGATCATTGCTGTTGCTGTTACCTTCAATTTGCTGCTATTAGGCTATTTCAAATATGCCAACTTTATCGTTGAAAATCTGAACCAGATTTTACCATTTAAAATCGAACTAGCGCATGTTCATTTACCGATTGGAATTTCGTTTTTCACTTTCCACGCCATCTCATATTTAATCGATATTTATCGCGGTAAATGCAAAGCACAGAGAAGTTTTGCTGAGTTGACACTCTATATCGCGTTCTTTCCGCAGTTGATTGCAGGGCCGATTGTGCGCTACAATTTTATCGAGAAATATCTGCATAGCCGTCGTCACAGTTGGTTCTTTGCCGCTTATGGTGTGCGTCGTTTTTTGATTGGTATGGGAAAAAAAGTTATCATTGCCAATCCTTTGGGAGAGATGGCTGATGCGATTTTTGCTTTGCCAGCTGATGGCTTAAGCACTTCACTTGCTTGGATCGGAATCATTTGTTATACGCTGCAAATCTATTTCGATTTCTCAGGTTATTCCGATATGGCGGTTGGTTTGGCGCGTATTTTTGGTTTTAAATTCCCTGAAAATTTCAACTATCCTTATATCTCACGTTCAATTAAAGAATTTTGGAGAAGATGGCATATGTCGCTTTCGGCTTGGTTCCGCGATTATGTTTATATTCCTCTTGGTGGAAATCGTGTTTCAACCGCGCGCCAATATTTTAACTTAGTTTTGGTATTTTTCCTTTGTGGATTATGGCACGGCGCCAGCTGGAATTATATAATCTGGGGCGCATTTCACGGTTTCTTTTTAGTTGCAGAACGTATTGTTCCGCAGAGTTTTTGTGTGCCAAAAATTATCCAACATTCTTATGCCATTGTTGTTGTTATGATCGGTTGGGTTTTCTTCCGCAGCGCCGATTTAGCCTCATCAATGCATTATTTACAAACCATGTTCAGTAATGTTGAGGCAGTTTCTAAAAGCCTGGATGTTTCAAGATTGCTACATTCGCATTTCGTTTATATGTCATTTGCTCTTGCGATTCTTGGTTTCTCTCCTTTGGTAAAAAATACTGCCATTAAGTTGATTCGTAAAAACAAAATGTTCTTTGTCGCATCTGACATATTTTTAATTGTCGTGCTACTGGTTGCGATTATTCGCATTTCTGCTTCAACACATAATCCATTTATTTATTTCCAGTTTTAGTGATGAAACAAAACAAAATTCTAATCGCTGCTTTTGCCCTGATTCTTGCGGTTCCAACCTTGGACAGCATTTTTGATTTTTCTCCAATCAAACAGATTTTTGAAAAGAGAAAAGAATCACCAATGCCAGAAAAACCACAATCTTTTGCCGAAGTCTTGGCTTTTCCAAAAGCTTTCGATGCTTTTTTTAATGATCATTACGGTATGCGTAAAACTTTGATCACTTGGCACAGCAAAATGATGGATAAAGTTTTCGATGAATCGCCAAGTTCACGCGTCGTTATTGGTAAAGAAGGCTGGTATTATTTTAACAATTACAACTCAATTTTGGATGCTCAGGGTCAAGCGACAATTACTGATGAATTGATTGCAACTGGTGTGGAGCATTACGCCAAAAATCGCAAACAAGTTGAAGATGCTGGCATGAAATATCTTTTGATAATTGCAGCAGATAAAACTTCAGTCTATCCCGAGTTTCTTCCTGACTACATAAAACCAACAGTCGGTGATCATCGCATCGATAAATTTTTGGCAGCTTTAACGAAGAAATATCCTGATTTTCCAGTGATTGATGCCCGCCCAATTTTGCTAAAAGCCAAGTTGAAAGAAAAAGTTTACCAAGAAACTGATACACATTGGAATCGCCGTGGCGCTCATGCAACTTACGTGGTTATGATGCAGAAACTTGGTATCACACCAAATCCACGCTCTAAATTTAAAGATGTCGCGCAGGAATGGATTAAAGGCGATATTTCCGATATTATGGGCAATGACGCGTCAAACTTGAATTATGAACTTGAACCAAAATTCAAAGAAACGATCAACCCAGTTGATCCAAGCGCAGAGGAAAAAAAGAAATTTCACAACGTGACAATTTTTTCTAACGATAATAAAAATCTGCCACGACTTTTTGTTTACCAAGATTCTTATTTCGGTGATTTATTCCGTTTCGTTTCTCAGCATTTTTCTTACGCGTTATATACCAATCAATATCCTTGCGACATTGAAATTGAGACCGTAAAAAAATATCATCCAAACGTTGTAATGCAGGAATTTTGGGAAGGGCGCGTTGAGCACATTCTCGGAACTTGCGGTAAATAAAGCAAAATTCTCATTTCTCACTTCTTTTATCTATGCTTCTTCAAAATCTTAAAACTCTTCTTCAGTCTCCTAATCTTGCTTCCAAAAAATGGATTTATGAGCAATACGATTCGCAAGTGATGAATGACACAATTTACACTCGCGGCGATGCGGCGATTGTTCGTGTTCACGGAACTAACAAAGCTTTGGCGATGACTGCAGATTGTACTCCACGTTATGTTGAAGCTGATCCATTTGAAGGTGCAAAACAAGCAGTTGCAGAAACTTACCGAAATATTTCAGCAGTTGGCGGAAAACCTTTGGCGATTACAAACTGTTTGAATTTCGGCAATCCGCAAAAACCAGAAATTATGGGTCAAATTGTGCGCGCGATTAACGGAATTACAGAAGCTTGCAAAGCTTTAGATTATCCAGTTGTTTCAGGAAACGTATCGCTTTACAACGAGACAGATGGTAAAGCAATCCAACCAACTCCAGCAATCGGCGGCGTTGGACTGCTTAAAAATATGGACAAAAGATGCGATGCTGGTTTCAAAAGAGTTAGCGATAGAATTTTTGTTATTGGTAAAACTGAGGGACACATCAATACCTCGCTTTTTGAACAAGAAATTTTGAAAATTGAGAGCAAAAAAAATCCACCAAAAGTCAACTTAGAAGAAGAGAAAAAACACGGTGAATTTGTTCGTGAATTAATTGAAAACGCTGAAATCAATGCTTGTCACGATATTTCTGACGGTGGTTTATTGGTATCTTTGTTTGAAATGTGTGGCAATGAATTCGGTTGTGAAATCGAACCAGCTGCTTTGAAAGCTGATGAAAACACTGATTTAAATCATGTGTTTTTTGGCGAAGATCAATCGCGTTATATTGTTACACTTGATCCGGCTTTAGTTCCTGATTTTAAGAAAAAGGCTGAGAAAAAAGGAATCGCAGTTTTTGCAATTGGTAAGGTCATTAAAGAAAAAATAAGAATTGGTGATGAAGAAGTTGAAGTAAAAGATTTGAAGAATCTTAACGAGTCTGTTTTGCCAAAATATTTTTCTTAAAAACTCATGGCATCAAAGGCTTTTAAGCACACAGCTCTTGCACTAAAAGTTTTGGAAAAAATTCTCGGTTCAAAATTTACCGTTGAAGGAATCCACAATTTGCCAGACCAACCCATTCTTTTTGTTAGCAATCACTTCACTCGCTTCGAAACTTTCGTTGTTCCCTACATAATTTATAAGCATACTGGCCGCCAAGTCAGATGTTTAGCTGATTCTGGCCTTTATCACGGAGTATTGGGAAAATTTTTGAACTCAGTTGGAACCATCTCAACTCGCAATCCCAATCGTGATAGCATCATCTTAAAAGATTTAATGCAGGCCAACTACGACTGGATGATTTATCCCGAAGGCAGCATGATCAAAAGTAAAGAGACCAAAAAAGAAAGTGGCTTCATTAATTACACACCAAGCAGAGTAGGGCCGGTACGCACCGGTTCAGCAGTAATGGCTTTAAAATCGCAACTCTATCGCGATGACATGAACGAAGCGTTCGTGCAAAATAAAATGGAAGAATTGGCCAAATTAGAGGCAGAAATTGGTGTAAAATATGTTGGATCTTTGAAGAAGGTAAATACCTACATCGTTCCAGTAAACATCAGCTATTATCCCATTCGTCCGGGGGATAATAAAATCAAAAAATTAGCTGCGCGAGTAATCAAAAAAATTCCTGCACAAATTGCCGAAGAACTTGAAATTGAAGGAAATCTTTTGCTTGATGCTGACATCAATTTGCATTTTGGCAAACCGATGAATCTTGCTGATTATGTAAGGCCAGTACGTTCTCTAATTCATCAAGTTCCGCTGATTAAAAGCGAAACCAAAGATAATTTTATCCTGAAATATTTTAAATATCGTCTGACTAACGATTTCATGGATCAAATTTATTCTGATTTGCAGATCAATCTTGATCATATTTTTAGTGCGGCGCTTTATGGAATAGGTGGCGGCGAGATTGAAATCGATCGTTTGAAGCGTATTATTTATCTCTCAGCTGTTAGAATCGATAAAAGAAAATATCGTTTAAATCACAGTATTTTTGAAGAAAATCTGTTTAAAATTTTCATCGATGAACCTCATAAAGAATTCGACAGTGTTTTTGAATTAGCGAAAAAACAAAATCTGATTATCGAAAGTGGCGGCGGAAAAATCAGAATCAGTAAAGAAAATCTCGATAAAAAATATGACTTTCACGAAATTAGACGCGAGAACACTTTGCACGTTATCGCTAACGAATTTTTCTTGTTAGAAGATCTCAATAATATCGTCAAAAAAATCTGCAAAATTCCTGATCGTGAATTACGCCAAAAAGTGTTCGAAGAAATTTATGAAAAAGATCTGAACATTTTTGAAAATGATTACGAAAACTTTTTTGATGAAAATTTTTCCAAAGACAAATCTGTAGGTGCGCCTTTTTTCCTTGAAGGAAGTAAGATTGCATCGGCAAAAATAAAAAAAGTTGGTGTGTTGGTTTGCCACGGTTACAAATCTGCACCACGTGAAGTTAATGAATTGGCAAAATTTATTAATGGTTTCGGATTCCGAGTTTATGGTGTACGACTAAAAGGGCACGGAACTTCGCCAATAAACATGAAAGATGTGACTTGGCAAGAATGGTATGATTCAGTTCAGCGTGGTTATGCGGCGTTGCGTAACTCTTGTTCAAAAGTTGTAATCATCGGATTTTCAACTGGTGGACTTTTGTCTTTGTTGTCGTGTGCTAGAAAAAAAGAAGTTGGCGGAATTGTGTCAATTAATTCGGCTTTGAAACTGCTTGATATTCGTACTCGTTTTGTTCCCGGAATTAACATTTGGAATGAAATGTTGGATCGTCTTCACATCAGCAAAAGCAAAATGGAATATGTTGATGACAAGCCAGAAAATCCTCAAATTAATTACAGCAGAAATTATCTAAAAGCAGTTGAACAGCTTGGAAAATTAATGGAAGAATGTGCGGAAAATTTAGAAAAAATTTCAACTCCGACGTTGGTAATACAAGCGAAGAAAGATCCGGTTGTGAATCCGGAAAGTGGTAAAATAATTTTCGGAAAAATTAAGTCAGAAAATAAATTTTTGTTCGAACCAGATTTTTCTAATCATTGCATCGTTAATGGTGTGACTAAGGAAGAAACTTTTGACGTAATCAAAACGTTTCTTTACAAGCTAAACTTGTTGTAACTTTCGATGAGCAAAAATAGTTTACCGCCGCTAACTTACTCTTGCCTCTTTAATCACATCCAAAATTTCTTTTAATGAAAAGCAAATTTACTAAAGTTCTATCGACAACGAAAGAACCGGAAGAGAACGATCCTACCGAAAATGAAGAGAGTTCGGAAGTAGAAGCTGGTGGTCCCGCGATAGCTTCTGCTAAGAAAAACCGCATTATAATTATTGCCTTTGCTTCAATTTTGGTAGCTGTTGTAGTTTACTTCATCTTTTTCAAAGAAGGTGAGCCGCAAAAAGTTCCGGAAAAATTGCAAGAAGTTGTGATTCCTCCAACTAAAAATGTTGCCGCAAGTGAAGAAGGAAAATCTCCATTCGAAATTGAGATTCCAAAAGAAAAGACCAAAACTGAAGTTGAGCTTTTAGACAAACCGGCAGTTCCACAAATTCCATCTTTGCCAGAAAGTGCTATACCAGAAGCTGAGGTCGCTATACCTCAAGCTCCTGTTGTTCCTGCCACTCCTCAAGCTACTGCCGCTCCTGTTCCAGTTAATTCTCCAGATCAGGCAGTTGTTCCAATCGCAAAAAAACCTGATTTAAGTTCTAATAAATCTGATAGCGATAGTGAAAGCTCTGATAAAAAAGCTGATAAGAAAAAAGATATTGATCCACGTTATTCGCCGATCGTAGTTTTTTCTGGTGGTGGCACTGGACCTGATCTTGGTGTGGGTTACGACAAAAACATCATTAATTTGAATGAAGATCCAATCAACAAACTAGAGAAAAGTAAGGTTGGCGTAAAAACTACTTATGTTGGTGATCGTGTGCACTCAATTACTCAAGGTAAGTTGATCACGGCAGTTCTTGAAACAGCAATCAATACTGAAATTCCGGGTTCAGTTCGCGGTATTGTCAGCCGCGATGTTTATGGTGAGGCAGGAAATGAAGTCTTAATTCCAAAAGGCTCAAGGTTATACGGATCTTATTCTAGCCAAATCGCCAAAGGTCAGGGACGTGTTGATATATCTTGGACGCGTTTAATCAGGCCAGATGGGGTTGATTTGGGAATTTCGTTTAATGCATCTGATCAATTTGGTAGATCAGGTATTCCTGGTGCGGTCGATAATAAATATAGTTCGATTATTGCTGGATCTCTTTTGACCAGCGTTCTTGCGGTTGGAAGTGCAGCTGCTGCTAACAAACTTTTGGGAAGCAATTCCAACGTTTCAACCACTACTAGTAACGGTGCAACAACTACAACTGGAAGTGCGGCAAATCAGGCAGTTGCTGATGTAACTAAAACGATCATTGATACGGCAGGACAAATTGTGAATAATTCTATTAACACTAACCCAGTAATCACAGTTCCTCAAGGTACTAAAATTACAGTTATCGTTAATGCTGATATGAATCTTCCTTCTATTGCTGTTCGTTAATGACTGAAAAAAATAAGAAAATAAATCTACACCTAATATCTGATTCTACTGGTGAAACCTTAAGTTCGGTAGCTCGTGCTGTGCTATCACAATTTGAGGGAGTTGAATCCAACGATTTTATCTGGCCGCTCGTGCGTAACAAATCGCAGATGGATAAGGTGATGGAAGCGATTTCTAAAAATCCCGGAATCGTTCTTTACACAATTTTGCAAGATGATCTGACCGAAACTTTGAAGAACCATTGCTACGAATTGCAAATTCCTTGTATTCCGGTTCTGTCTCGCATCATCACGGAGTTTTCAAACTATTTAGGTATGAATATTTCTCATGCGATTGGTCGCCAACATCTTTTGGATGAAGAATATTTTTCTCGTGTAGAAGCAATTAACTACACTCTTGATCACGATGATGGACAATCAACTTGGGATTTGTTCGATGCTGATATCGTGATTGTTGGCGTGTCACGCACCTCTAAATCTCCGACTTCTGTTTATCTTTCTTGTCGTGGTTATAAAACTGCCAACGTTCCTTTCGTTTCGATTGAGACTATGCCGCAAACTATTTATGACTTGAAAAAGCCTTTGGTTGTTGGTTTGACAATCAATCCTGAAAAGTTGGTGCAAATCAGGCAAAGTCGTATGGCGTCATTGGGTCAAGAAACAGTGAGCGATTACATTGACATTGAAGCTGTAAAAGGTGAAGTTGCTGAATCGAGAAAATTATTCTCAAAACTTGGTTGTGTAGTAATTGACGTTACAAAAAGATCGGTTGAGGAAACCGCTGCCAAGATCATTCAGCTAGCTCAGGAAAAGAAAAATAAGTCGCGAATTAACTCCTAAGACAAATCCGAAAAGTACTAACAATTTTTCATCAAGAAGATGGTAAAAAGAAACATTTTGATTGTGGATGACGAACCTACAATGTGTAAGGTTCTGAGTAAATTTATTGGCAATATGGGCCATTCCTATTTGATTATGAATAGCGGAATGCAAGTTGTTGATTTTTTTATGAACAAGAAAGTAATCGACGGAATATCATGCCATGATATTGATGTGATGCTTCTCGATTTATCGATGCCAGATTTAGATGGTCTAACGGTTCTAAAAGAAATAAATCCGCTTAAAGGTGATTTACAAGTTATCGTATTAACAGCGAACAAAGATATTTCGCGCGCAATTAGCGCGATTAACCTTGGTGCGATTGATTATATCGTGAAAGGTGAAAAAGATATTTTTGCTCGCGTTACTGCTTCGATCAATAACGCGATTGAAAAGAAAAATCTCAAATATCAGGTGTCGCACTTGGCTAGAAAAGGCAAAGACCAAGTAGCCTTTTCAGATATTATTGGACAAAGCCCATCAGTTTCAAATGTGGTGAAGTTGGCGAAAAAAGCCATCAACTCTTCAATCCCAATTTTGATCGAAGGACCGCGCGGATCAGGAAAAGAACTACTCGCTCGTGCAATTCACGGTTCAAGTCTAAGATCAGGAAAGCCTTTTGTCGTTGTTGAATGCGATCTTTTAAAAAGTACAACTGCTGAAGAAGAATTATTCGGTTCTGATAAAGTTGGCCTAGATGGCGTTACGAAGAATATTGGTAAGATTCGTGAGGCTAATAATGGTACTATTTTCTTCGAAAAAATTGATGCTTTGAAAATGGATTTGCAGGTAAAAATTTTGCGTTTCCTGCAAGAAGGTGAGTTTGAACCAGTCGGATCTAATCAATTAGTTCGCGTCAACGCGCGTGTTATTTCTTCAACCAATCGTGATTTGTCAAAAATGGTTGAAGGTAAAAAATTCCGTGAAGATTTACGTTACCGCGTGGCATCTTTGCCTATTGTGATGCCGTCTTTGCGCGAAAGAGGAGAAGATGACATTAAACTATTGGCAGAAAATTTCTGTCGTAACTTCAGTATTAACGAAAATAAAAAGATCAAAGGCATCAGCAACGATGCGCTTTATTTGCTCGCTAATTACGAGTGGGAAGACAACGTTCGTCAGCTTAAAAACTCAATTTTCCGCGCCGTTGTTTTGTGTGATGAAGATTTCTTGAAGCCAGAACATTTCCCGCAACTTCTTAACAAAGAAAATAACAGCTTAACTAAATCTAAAGCTGCGATCAAAGATAACTCTGACATCAACAGCGAGTTGATTGATATTTTTGATGATGAAGGAAAATGTAAAACTCTTGATGTCATCGAAGAGGAAATCATCAAAAGATTAGTCGATATTTATAACGGCAATCTTTCTGAAGTTGCTAAGCAGCTCGATGTTGGCCGTTCAACAATCTACCGTAAATTAAAAATAATCGAACAATAATGAGAAAAGTTAAAACCGCAGTTTTTCCAGTTGGTGGACTAGGAACTAGATTTTTGCCGGCGACTAAATCAATGCCGAAAGAAATGTTGCCGATCGCTAACAAACCGATCATTCAATATGCTTATGAAGAAGCTAGGGATGCTGGAATTGAGAAGTTCGTTTTCGTCACAGGTCGCAACAAAAATGCTATAAACAATCACTTCGATCATGCTTACGAGTTGGAATCAAAACTCGATGAAAAAAACAAATCACAAGAATTAGGGCAGGTTATGGGCTGGCTTCCAGATGCCGGCCAAATCGCTTTCGTGCGTCAACAAAAACCACTTGGACTTGGTCATGCAATTTGGTGTGCACGAAATTTTATTGCTAAAGATGAAGCTTTCGTCGTGATCTTAGCTGATGAAATGATGATGCAAAGCCCGAACCGTAAGAGAAATTTTCTTGGTGAAATGATTGATCTTTACCAAAAGAAAGAAGATACCTCAAGCATTGTCGCTGTTGATGAAATCGATATGAAAGACACCAACAAATATGGTATTATTAAAGTTGAAGGTTCGGAAAAAATTACTGACATGGTAGAAAAACCTAAAACAGAAGTTGCACCAAGCAATTTGGCAATCACTGGTCGTTACATTTTACAGCCAGAAATTTTCGAATATTTAGAGAAATTTGAAATTGGTTCTGGCGGCGAGATTCAGCTTACTGATGCAATGAAATCAATGTGTAAAACTCATCCGTTCTACTGCAAAAAAATTGATGAAGTTCGTTTTGATTGTGGGAACGTTTTGGGATATCTTGAAGCTAATATTGCCTTCGCGCTCGCTAACGGTGCGATCGAAAGTGATGTGAAAAAAATCTTAAAAAAATATTCAAATTAAAATTATGAAAACAGCTATTGTATTTCCAGGTCAAGGTTCTCAAGTGGTTGGAATGGGTAAAGACTTGGCAGAAAATTTTGCTTCAGCTCGTGAAGTGTTCAAAAAAGTTGATGATATTTTGAGTGTGAATCTTTCAAAAATTATCTTTGAAGGTCCAAGTGAAGAGCTAACTAAAACTGAAAATACTCAACCAGCTTTGATGGCGGTTTCAGTAGCTCTAATCGAAGTTTTGGAAAAAGAATTTGGTAAAAAAATTACTGATCTTTGTTCTTTTGTTGCTGGACATTCTTTGGGAGAATATTCCGCCCTTTGTGCAGCAAAATCAATTTCACTCGAAGAAACTGCAAAACTTCTACAGGTTCGCGGATCAGAAATGGCCAAGTGTGGCGAGAAAACTCAAGGTGCAATGGCCGCGATTTTAGGAGTTGAAATTGATGTCGCTGAAAGCATTGCCAGCGAGGCTGCACAAGGTGAAATATGTCAAGTTGCTAACGATAATTCAGTTGGTCAGGTAGTAATTTCAGGATCAAAAACAGCAATCGAACGTGCTTTAGAAATTGCAAAAGCTAAAGGTGCAAAGCGTGCAATCGCTCTTCCAGTTAGTGGTGCTTTTCACTCGGCTTTGATGTTGGAAGCGCAAAATAAAATGAAAATTGCTCTTGCTGCGGCTGATGTTAAATCACCGATCGTGCCTATTGTTGCTAACGTTACAGCCAATATTGTAACTGATCCAAATCAAATCCGTGATCTATTAGCACAACAAATTACTGGTTCAGTTAGATGGCGTGAAACTATGATATTCCTTGCTTCTCAAGGAGTTGAAGAGATTATTGAAATTGGTTCAGGAAAAGTTCTAGCCGGTTTAGTTGGTAGAACTTGTTCTAACGTTAAATCAAGATCAATTCAGAATTCTGAAGATTTAAAAACCTTCGTTTCTTAATTAATCTGATTCAATTTGGACTTTTTCGCCAAGCACATCTTGCTTTTTTGAAGATGCTTGGCGAAATGACATTCAGGAAATAAAAAGTTATGTTTTGTTTCCTTTTATTCCTGGATAGAAAAGGGCGCTAAGCCTTTTGTTTTTCTGCGGTAAAGTTTTAATTTTAATTTTTTTTTAAATGTCAAATTTAGTAAACGGTAAAGTAAAGTGGTTCAATGATGAAAAGGGTTTCGGATTTATTGAGCAAGAAGGTGGCAAAGACGTTTTTGTGCACTACAATTCTATCAATGGCAATGGTCGTAAAACATTGCAACAAGGTCAAAAAGTGACCATGGAAGTTGTAGACGGTAAAAAAGGTCTACAAGCCGAAAACGTTACTCCTGTAAATTAGGATTCTGTGGTTTTGGCTGTCACTGTTTTATAAAAAGAATAGTGGCAGCAAGAGCTCTTGTATTATGAGAAAAGAAAGCCGCATGTTAAGATTTGTCTCAACTGGCGGTTTTTTATTTTGTTCTTTTGGAAGATTCTGAAGGAATGGTGGAGATAAACGGGTTCGAACCGATGACCCCCTGCTTGCAAAGCAGGTGCTCTACCAACTGAGCTATATCCCCTTTTAGATGTGAATCTAGAATCTAATCTTTTCGATTGATTCGAATCGATTTTGATGTGATGTTATTCAAGCGGCAATGGATGCCAAATCAAGAAGGTCGCGCAACTTAAAGTGACGAAACAATTTGTCAAACAATGTTTTAATAATTTTTTAAAAAATAATTTTGAAAAAGCTTCTGAAAAAAAATCGTAAAAATGCATTTAGCTTAATTGAGCTGTCAATCGTTATTATTATTGTTTCGATTCTTATAACTGGTGCTATGTCAGTTTCGATAAATTCAATTAATAATTCTAAGAAAAAGATTACCAAAGATCGTATGGCCGAGATTTACAAGGCTTTAGGTAATTATATGTTGGCGAATAAAAGGTTACCTTGTCCCGCTCCGATTATTGATACTAAATCTGTTACATCAACTTATGGAACTGCTGCCAGCACAGCTTTATGTGCTAGTACCGCAGGAGTTTCGCAATCTTCAACTTCAACTAATTTAGTACGTGGAATGGTTCCCGTGAAAACTCTCGGCATTCCGCTAGATATGGCAGAAGATGGTTTTGGCAGTAAGTTTGAATATATTGTCGATAAAAATTATACGGTCGCAAGTACTGGAACTAGTCCTTCTAGTGGCGTTGGTGATTTTGGAACTTCTTCAACTGCGAATATTATCATTTATGATAAGGCTGGATCTTCAGCTGTACAGCTGACTACCACTTCAGGAACTGATGCTTCTAACAACAGTAATTCTGCAGTTTTTGCCTTGATAAGCTTGGGTGGAAATAAATCTGGTGCTTACGGATTTGATTCTACGTCAAGAAATGCTTTGTCTTCTGATGCTGAAGAGGCAACTAATACTCCAACTTCATTGAGTGACGACACCCTTTATACTAACAGTTTATATGCTTCTTCGGGAAATAGTGATGTGTTTGATGACGTAGTTCTGTACAAAAGTAGAAATAGTTTAGTGGCAGATTTTAATGCATTGTCTTTGATTCCTTGCTTGGCAACAACGGAAAGTCTTTACGGTGGTACAATAAATTGGCCGTTAGCTTGGTACGATCAAATTGCGGTGGCAACTTCTCCAACTTGTGCGAGTTTAGGATATAGCGCTGGTCCAGCTGAGCCTACTAAAAGATGTGGTGCCTATGGGGTTTGGAATGTGGTGATTAATCCGTGTTTGCAATAATTCTTAAGCAGATCTTGGAGAATTATTTCTTGGCTGATTGAAATTTGAATTTCTTCTATCTTCACGGCCTCTAACGCGAGGTCTTCTTGAGAAAACTCTGCGTTCAAAAGTTGTAACAACAACTACAAAAGCAATTACAATTGCGTTGATTGTAAACAAATTCATTGCCAATTCTTTTTCGCCGGAGTTGATCAATTTATAAACCACTCCAAGCAAGATCACATTGTAAACTAATCCACAAATTTGGCCAATTCTGGTGCTCAAGTTATGTGATTTGAGATATCTCTCTTGCCAGTTATGGCGGTGTTTTTGTTCTGTTCTTGCCATTTCGATCAAGTCAGCAACTGATCCCGGAACTGCATCTTCAAATTTTTCTAAAATTTCTGATGAAGGAAGAATATTCTCAATAGTTTCTGGTTGGCGTGAAAAGTTATCTCTTCTTGATGGTTTTTTATTTCTGTTGTTACGCATTTTTATTTTTATTTTTGATATTTTCGATGTCGCTTCCAATGTCTAGCCAATCTTTATCAAGCGCAGTTACTGGACGAGAGAATGGATAGCCACTGACTCTGGTATTAGTAAAAGGAATTACCGAAGTAAATCCGGCAAAAAATTTACGAACGTATCTTGTAACGATGCGGATCTGGTTGAACGACATTTGAATTGTTTTGGAAGATTAGAATTTGGTGAGTGGTGAACTCTAAGATGAGGTGCGAGCTTTCTAGTTTTGAAGAATTAAAAACAAAGAAATTTTTAAAGTTGATTGCAGTGTTGTGGTGTTTTTTGGCAAGACTAACCCTTCGGATTTATGGCGACAGATTCAGTTTGCTTCTTACGAAATATAGCCAATTTCTTTGCTAATTTTTCGTCAGATAAAGCCAGAATTGCGATTGCTAAAAGTGCTGAGTTTTTTGCTCCAGCTTCGCCAATTGCTAAACACCCAACTGGAATACCTGCCGGCATTTGTGCGATTGATAAAAGAGAGTCTAATCCTTTTAAAGCGCGGCTTTCAACAGGAACTCCAAGAACTGGAAGATCGGTAATTGCTGCCGCCATCCCTGGTAAATGAGCTGCACCACCAGCACCGGCAATAATAACCTTGGTGCCATTTTTCTTTGCTGATTCGCAAAAGTCGTAAAGTCGTTTTGGAGTGCGATGTGCTGAAACGACTTTGGTTTCATAAGAAACTCCAAAGTCATCAAGAATTTTACAAGCATGCTCCATAGTGGCAAAATCTGATTTGCTACCCATGATTATCGAAATCATTTTAATAAGTTTTATTCGCAATTGTTATTAGTCGGGCTACCACAGTTTCCAGTATTTGGAATATATTTACCGTCAACACACTTAATATCTACATAAGCACTAGTATCAGTATGGCGAGTGTTACCACTACTATTTTTACAAGACTCTGTGTCTGTAAAGCCCATCCTAACGCAGGATCCACTGCTATTATTAAAGATGCTTGGGGTGCATTTATCCATGAAAGAATTTAGCTCTCTGTCAAACTGATTACTACCACAATTTTGTTGACCAGAGCTGTAGAATCTAACGGTTGTAGAATTTGCTCCAACCCAACTCTGTGATGGAGAAGCATCTCCATTACCAACGCCAGAGCTATTAGCTAGAATGCTAGTCGCACTAGTACATGATTGGCAGGCATCACAGTCATTATATTTAGTCCAAGATGCAGAATTGCCACTGGCAACGCAAACTATTGAGGGAGCTGGTGCAGCTCCGGAGTCTTGATTGCAAGTGCCATCTCCAGATGTTTCGCTAGAATATTCATATCCTGCATTACATTTTAGAGAATATGTGTCACCAACATTACCAGATAAAGTTGGTGCAGTTCCGCTATATTGATAATAAGAGTTGCCGCTTGTAACCGTTGCACTATTTGCGGCGGCGCTACAGGTCAAAACTGCGCAATCAGTACCTGATGTTTTGCTGTAGTAATATTGATCAAGATAAGTGCTGGAGTTGCATTGGAATGTAGGGAATGAAGAACTACCATAACCAGTAGAGCATGATCCTGCTGTAGTGCTGCTACCAGCAGCAACATAAGATGATAACAGAGAAGTTGTAGTATAAGGACTGCCAATTGCTGAGCCAAGTACAGCATTATTTATAGCGCCACCATTTCTAGCACATTGTACCACCGGGTTATTCCAAACATAAGTTGATGGATTACAGTATCTTGTAACAATGAAGTAACCATTAGTTCTAGTTGATGAAGAATAATCAGCAGCAGTTTGTTTTTCTTTGTTAAATGGATTGTTATCTGGATTACTATCGCCGTCGCTAGGTACTATAGAGCCATCTGCTTTATAAGCGATAGTTTGGATATCGGTTTCTCCACCGTTAACTGTATTCCATCTAATAGTAACAGGAATATTACCACGGATTCTATAACTTGATGCTCCAACTCCTTCTCGTGGATCTATATTATAACCAGGGCATTGGTTGACACAGGTTGAAGAAGTGTCAGTCCAAACACTTGCGAAACTACCGGTGGCAGTTGCAGTAAGCTTACATGATCTACGAGGTGCTGATTCTGTACCAGAAGATGAAGCTGTTGGAACAGGGGTGATAGCAGTTCCTGAATCATCTTTTAAACGTGTGTAAGGATATTTTACGTAAGGTGAGATACAGCTTCCTGTAGACACACAAACTGCTGGATTACCACCAGTACCATTAACACAAGTACCTCCATTGCAATCTCCAGCTTGGCAAGTGGTTCTGCCATCGACAGGAACATTGGTCATTCTTGTCCAGGTAGCATTACCATGGTTGCCTGATAAACCAGTAGCAGTATCCACTGCGTCACATGAAGTTACACATGGATTTTGGATTGCACTCCAGGTTCCATTGGATTGACAGGTCGCTTGAGGTGGATTAGGTCCAAGTTGGAAGTAACCTAGGCGAGTGTTACAATAACCCTTTCTGACAGATCCTGGAGTTGCGGCAGATGTGCTTCGTGATGCTGGAGTACTGTAAGTTGTATATCTACCGCTAGTTAAAATAGGTTCCCCAGCATAGTGAATTAAGGTAGTTCCGCTATAAACATCGTTTGGATATACAGCTACACCAAAAGTAGCACCTCTAGATAAATTCCAATCAGTCCAACCGCTTCCACCGCCGCTACCATTTGTGGATGTAGGGTTAAACGGAGGGGCAATGGCTGGGCACATAATTCTGTTACAGACCGAGTTTACTGGTTTCCAAATTCCAAGTTGGTTGCATCCTCTTCTTGGTGGTGTTCCACTATAACCAGTAATACAAGCAGTTGAAGATACATTTCTCAAAAAGTCATTATCCGGGGTACTCTGTGGCCATACTGCATAGCCATTTGAAGCTCCTTTTGTTCCTAGAGTTACAGCGCTATAATAATTGCTAGATTCGTTAATTGAATCCGAAGTTTCACCTGCAGCAGTATAGTTAGGGTTAGGGTAATTACCATTTGCATCAGACTCGGAAGATGAACCACCTGTGCTAATTGCTGAACAATAATAACGTACACAAGAAGCTGAGGTTGATGATGAAGTAACGCCACTCCATTTTGCTGTAGATCCAGAAAGGGTGCAATTCATTTTCGGAGGGATATTTCCATTCATCTGCCAGAATCCGTTACAAGTTCCGACCACTCCATTCATGCCAACAACTGCTGATGGATATTCACCATGACCACCATCAATACCTGTCGACGAAGAAACGTCTGATAGTTTTCTTCTGTTATGGTGATTATTAACTGTGCCTGGCGGTGTATCGTTGACATAAGCAGTACCATCGATGGAAGATGAGTTGAAGCTATCTCCTCCATAATTTACAGAGCTGCAAACTTGTGGAGTTGGTAGATCAACACAAAGACCTGCTTCACGCGGTGTTTGTGTACGGATTGTATATCCATTGACTGTGGTTCCTGAACTTGCATCTTGGCAATAACATCCAGCCGCCGCATTTCCACCGCTATTACAAGACGCTGGAGAGCCAGCGACTAGAAGACATTTACCCATACCAGTTGAAGAATTTTTGCCGTAAACCTTACCAAGCTTCTTTTCGAAACCTGAAACTATACATAATTCGTTAAACCATCCATAAGCGTCAGGATCTCCAGCAGCTGTTCCAGCTTGGTCAATCAATGAATCTGATATGGTGGTAATACCCTTTCTTGCATTACAATTAGTTGCTATCGCTTTGCAGTCTGTACGAATCGCATTTGTGGCGCTGGTTAAACCGTTATTTTGAATGGCAATTTCATTCTCCATACATTCTTTCCAGAGCTTAGTACAAATGTCGCGCTGAGCACAGATTTTGTATTTCTCAAAATTATTTTCATTAGCACCAATACATGTTGGAGTTGTAGGGTCGGTATTAATGAATGTTAAAGTATTAGTATTGGTACAAGAAGCATCAGGGCAGTACTTTAAGGAGATGCTTGAATCACCATAAACTCCGTTATTAAGAACGTTGGCGTTAGAGGTTGAACTAGAAATCAATATTTTTCTGAGGGCAACCGTAGTAGCATAAGAACTTCCAGTATTGTTTATGTCTGGTGAGGTTCTGTTGGTGCAAGAGATTTTAATATCGGCAAATCCAGCGGTATCAGAGACTCTTTGATACAAACAAACTGTTGGCTGATTTGTGGTAGAATCGATTTCTTTTTTAATAAGTACGCCAGCAGAGTAAGTAATACCATTAACTACAGTTTTCATGGCAGTAGAGTCAAGGGCGTAGCTTTGAGGATCTTTAACAACTTCATATCCGCTGAATCCAGTTCCTAAGCTTAGAGTTTTTAGTGTAGTGCCAAATTGAACTACAATTTCAGGAGTTAGAAAATCAGTTGTACCTAGATAAGAAGAAGTGGCATCAGTTGCATTTCCTCCACCTCTTGTTGTATGCACCGATCTTATAAATAAAGGAGGGGCAAAGAGTTTGAGTGAATTTTTAACAGTTCCAAGGTTATATAAATCAGGTGGTGCGGTTGTAAGTGGTACTTGGACACATTCTTGAGCTTTAATGAATTTACCATCTTTCTGATAAAATCCCCAAACGCCATTATTTGAAACGTTGCCGCCAGTATATCTAATTTTAAGAGCAGTACGCCATCTATCTGCTAAGGTATAATCATCATTGGTATTTTTACCTCCGCTGCAATTTCCAGTGTTCGGGTCATAGCTTCCAGAAACGCAAGTTACACCGTTATCGAGCTTCTCACTACCATCATAGTAAATTTTATTGTAGGCAAATGTACCTTTAACATCGATAAAGGAGCAAATTCTGTGTCCGTATTGTACAGCTCTGACACGAAGGAAATTATCAATAACTGCAGCGCATTTTCTGTTATCATCATTGTTAAGGAACATGTCATTATCTAGAACACATTCTTTGGAATTAGAATATTGAACCTGTAAGCTTCTACAAGTTTCCTCGCCGCAAATTTGTCCTTTACAAAGTCCAAACGCACAAGAAACAGCACATTCTCTGCTGCCACATGTTTCTGAGTCGCTCATAGTAACGTCGTCTGGACGAATGGTATTCTTGAATCTTAAACAAACTCGAACGGTCGATAAAGTATCGGAATCGTCCATAAATTGTGTTTGTACGTAACCTTCATAATAGGCAGTTTTTTCGCTAATTTTAGCGTAAAGATTTTGTGAGTTTCCGCAAAGATAAAGATATCCGGTACCGCGGAAACCATTCTTTGGAACATCACACATTTTTGGTGATCTGGTAATGTCATCTGGACCCCATTGCATATGAAAATAACCGAGATAGATGGTGAAAAGTCCAAGATCTACTCTAGTTTCGCAACCCCATTTACTACCATCATCACATCCATTTGCGGGACGGCTATCTGGTTGAGTTTTCATGTCAGTTTTAGAATAGCAAAACCCAGCGTTTCTATAACCCTGAGATGGATCGTTATTTTTGTAAGCTTTATTAGGAGGAACTGGTCGATAGAACCAAGAATTAGTATCATCGGCCAAGTTAACTTGACCACTAGGATCACTTGCAGTGTTTGTTAGACATGAAGCATTAGATGAATTAGCTGCAAGGTTACAATCAATCGTTTGATAACAATATCCTAAATCTTTTCTACAGTAAGTTCCTTCAGCGCAGGCAGTAGTGCCGCAAACGGAACCGTCACCGGTAGAATCACAGCTTGCATGCCTTGTAGTTGCAGGAGTTCCACTACAAGGATAAGGAACATAAACTGTTGGTTTGCAGACAACGGGAGTACAAAGTGAGGTATCAGTTATTGGAAGTCCGATGTTGATATATTTCGAATAAAGATCCGGATATTGCATTACTGAACCATCGGAAAAAGTAAGAGAGGTAGTATTGCAAGAAACATTCTGGGTGTCATCTGTCGTCATGCTTCCTAAAGTAAATCCAGTACAAGTATCTTTTCTGCCACAAGAAGTTGTGTCAGGCTTACAAGAGTGAATTTGACACATTGTATTAGTATAACGGAATCTGGTGTATGGAAGTTGGGCAGCGGTGAAGTTGTAACATTTAACTGAACTGCCGTCACAATATTCAGCAAAATTAGCATCGGATTCATCTTGCATTCTAGTATCATCTAGCTCATCAGGTGTTAAGAGATTACAAGCTGATTTAGAACAGTTGGAAGAAGTTGGTAAAGTACCAGTAGCTAATTGGTGACATTTTCTATAGACGCAATTTCCAGCTGAAGAGTTGGTTCTTGGATTTGCTGTCATTCCAGCTGGAAGATTATCGCAAAATCTAACGCAGCTTACGTTATGTCCTGATGTTGCAGTATCGGTTAGAACTGTGTTTTTATCACACTCATTAATACAACTTGTTGGCGGATTGCTACCACCTGTAGCAGGAGTCATTTGCCAACATAAAGGTAAATCAATTGCATCAGCACAATTTGAACGCGGGCTTGGAATTGCTCCAGTATCAGTAATCGAGACCGAATAGCTGGTTGCAGTGCAAAGTGGAAGGTTAAGATAATAGCAGTTAACACCAGGTGATGGAGTTGCCGAACCATTAGTCGAAGTGGCGGCGGTCAAAGAAGCACAGCTCGGAAGACAGTTACTGCCGGGAGATGGTGAAGATACGGTAGCGCAAGAAGGGTAAACGCAGTTTATTCCAGGACTTTTTACTCCCGTGTAACCGACACAAGAAGGAAGTGCGCTGACAGTTTTTTCAGAATGGAAAAAGTAGGAAAGTCCTAAAAACAATGCAGCAAGAACGGTTAAGCAAGAGGCTGTTTTTTTAATTTGCTGTTTGTTTGGTTTAGGAATTTTGTAATTCATCAAAAGTTTTGCAGAAAAAGTCGCCTCTTTCTTCGAAATTTTTCCATTGATCAAATGAAGCACAGGCGGGCGAAAGTAAAATGTTCTTTTCTTTTAAGCCATGCTTTTTTGCTTCGCTGAAAGATTGTGCAATGGCATTTTTTAAATCGCCGCATTTTATAAATTCTACCGAATTTTTTTCTAAAACTGTTGCAAATTCTTCTGTCGCTTCACCAATCAAAAATGCTTTAACAACTTTGTAAAAGTAAGGTTGCAAAATTTTGATTCCGCCATCTTTTGGTTTTCCACCTAAAATCCAAAAAATATTATCGTAAGCCTTAAGAGCATTTTCAGTTGATTCGGCGTTAGTTGCTTTGCTGTCGTTAACAAATTTGATACCGTCAATTTCTCCAAGTAATTGCATGCGATGACGCAATCCCGTGAATTTTTTGATTGCTGAAATTATATCGTTTTCGGATTTGTTGATTTTGTTTTTTATTAGATGGCAGTAGGCAACAGCGAAAGCAAAAGCCATATTTTGATCATTATGATCACCGCGTAAAAAATCTGATTTCAATTCTAAATTCGAGTCAGCGTCTTTGATTTTGTTAATTAATTTTCCGCCAGAAAGAGTAACGCCACCATCATGAATTTTTTTGGTCGAGATCGGGATCAGAGTAGCGCTAAAATTTTTATCATTTCTTAGCTCTTCAAAAACGATACGTGAATTTTCGTTATCAACGTCAATCAAGGCGAAATCATTTTCGGTTTGATTTCTGAAAATTCTTTTTTTGGCCTCAATATATTCTTTCATCGAGCCATGGCGATCTATGTGATCTGGCGTAATATTTAAAAGAGCCGCAATTCCAAAATGGCTTTGTGAAAGTAAATCAAGTTGGAAAGACGAAGTTTCAAAAATATAAGTAAAATCTTTCTGATTTTGCGGTAAGTTAAAACAAGGAACGCCAATATTTCCGCCAATTTCCGAAGGCAATCCTAATTCTTTAAAAATAAATCCGCTCAGAGCTGTAGTTGTAGATTTACCATTAGTTCCGGTGATCGCGATAAAATTATTTGCACGATTTTTGCGGTAAAAAATCTCAATGTCGCAAGCTAAATCAGCGCCAGAATTTTTGATAATTTCTAAAATTTTATGTGGTTTTGGATGATGAAGTGGAATGCCGGGAGAGAAGCTTATTACTGTTTCTTTATCGTATTTTATTTCGTCAGCTTTCTGAAAATTGAGGTCAGTGAACTTTTTAGCTCCATCTTCAATTGCTTTTTCATTATCGTCAGTTGCTATTACGTTTTCACCAATTTGAGTAAGAAATTTTGCAGTTGCAGTACCAGATATTCCAAGACCGTAAACGATATATTTCATCTAAGAACGAATTTTTGAGATTGCGTCAGAATAATTTCCTGATCCGAAAATGTATGAACCAGCAACCAAAACATCAGCGCCGGCTTGAGTTACTAATTTAGAAGTTTGGGGATTAATTCCGCCATCAACTTCTAACTCAATTTTTCTGCCAGATTTTTCAATTTTTTTACGGATATTTTCGATTTTTTGCAGCTGAGAATCCAAAAACTTTTGTCCACCAAATCCGGGATTTACAGTCATCACCAAGATCAAATCAAGTTTGTCTAAAATATAATCCAAAGTATTTTCATGAGTTGATGGTACCAACGAAACCCCAGCTTTCTTGCCAAACGATTTAATTAAAGAAAGGCTGCGATCGAGATGAATTGAAGCTTCAGCGTGAATTGTGATAATATCTGCCCCAGCTTTGGCAAAAGCTTCAACATGATGATCAGGATTGTTAATCATCAAATGAACGTCGAAGGGCAGAGGAGTTACAGAACGTAAAGATCTTACAACTTCATTGCCGATTGTGATATTTGGAACGAAACTGCCATCCATCACATCAATGTGAATATAATCAGCTCCAGCCTTTTCAATTGCGGTAATTTCTTCACCGAGTTTAGAAAAATCAGCAGAAAGAATTGAAGGAGAGATTTTAATCATACGGTTAATTATTTGAATGATTGGTTATCCATCGCTAGGCTGAGGAAAACGCTTATTTATTTTTACAACCAACAACAGTGATATCGTAAATTGGGTGTTCTAGAGCTGAAATTGAAGGGCTGGAAGCAAACATCCAACCGTAAAAAATTCTTTTTTTAGTTTCCTCGTTATCGTTTTCGTAAATATCCATCAATACTTTACTATCAGGTTTTTGATCAAGCGGTGCTTGCCAGCATTTATGGACCGTGACAGTTAGCTTACCGAACTTGATGGTGTCTCCAACTTTAATTTCAAGAATTGAAGTTTTAGCGGTAATTTTATTTAGACCTTGAATGATTGCGACAGTATTAAATCTAGAAGGGTCAGCTTTGTTTATTGTGTAACCTATTTGATCTTTTCCTTTGGAAACCTCGACAGTTCCTTCGGCATCAGCATCGCCATCCATTTCTGTTGCAGAAGCGTTATTACTTTGGGCAGCAAGGTTTTGTGAGTTTATCAACAAAAAAAATGCAGCAAAAGTAATTGCCAGAAGGTTTTTCTTATTTCTTCTCATCTTGTTTATCGGAATTTGCGCTGAAAATAAATTTACCCAGAAGCTCTTCAAAATTTACGGAAGATTGAGTGAATTTTATCTCTTCTCCATCTTTCAAAAATTCTTCGTCTGCGCCAGGTTCAATTGATAAATATTTTGATCCCAGAAGTCCTTCGGAAGAAATTTTTGCCGAAGAGTCGGAAGATAGTTTTACTTCATTATCAATTACTAACTTCAAAGTGGCACGATAGGTTTTTTCATCAAGAAATTGCTCAGCAACAGTGCCAATTTTTACACCAGAAATTTTGATATCGCTGCCCGCGTTGATGCCATCAATATTATCGAATTTAGCGATTAGGCTATAACCTTGATTGGTGCTAACTTTCGAATTCTTGAAAGAGCTAAAGAAGAAAAATACAGCGGAAAGAAGAACGAAGGTTCCGACGATTATTTCGAAATAGTTATTTCTCTTCATAATTTAATGGTTGGGGTTTTGTTCGTTAGGATTCCAAGCTTCATAATCTGAGCTTACTTCTTCTCTAATCCCGCCAGAAGCAAGATGTCCTTTGGGAGCATAAGAATTTTTAGTTCCAGTCAGATTAGGTAAATGAATTTTTTGCCAATGATATTTGTGAGTTTTGCTGTGAGTTGGTGGATGTTTAATGTTGTGATGAATCCAGCCATGCCATTCAGCAGGAATTTTTGAAGGCTCCACAATTCCTTTGTAGATTACGAATCTTTTACCGTTTTTTTTGTGTTGAAAATATTCGTTTCCGAACTCGTCAGTGCCGATTTTTTCACAGGAAAATTTGATTTGTAATTCTACTAAGAAGCGCATTTCTGATTTTGAATTTTTGTAAAAACAGGAGGGAATTTATTTCGCCAAAACTATGAGGTGATTTTAAAAATGAAAAGTAAAATTTGATCAGATCATTTTTACGGTTTTTTCGATTATTTTTTGGTTTGTTTTTTTAAAAAAAACTTTAAGTAATTACTGCTCTTCTTTTTTAGAAAACTTCCCGAAATTAAAATTACAAAAACTCCTTAGAAAAGTGCCAAGATTAGACGCTGCCTTTAAATTATTTCTCAAATCACTAGCAGTATTATTTCTGGCGACTTCCATTTGCGTTGCTGCAGAATCTAGTAATACCAAAAAAACCTCTTCAAAAACGCCTCAAACCAAAACTCAAAACAAGGCTGTAAAAAACAAAACAACCCCGCGTCATATAAAAGCTAAGCCAAAAAAATCAGCTACAAAATCCTCTTCCGAAAAATCTAAAAAAACTAAAATTGAAATTGTTGCCGATGAACCAAAAGTTGAGAAAGCGCCGCAACCCGAAAAGTCAGTTTCAATTCAATCAGGGGCTTTAAAAGTAAGGGGCGCCAATAAAACTATTACTCAGAAACTGTGGAAAGGAATTACCGAAGAAGATTTAGACTATTTGAAAAAAATTAGCGTTTCTTTGCAAAACGATAACTATTCAGAAGCCTTAAAATATGCTGATGATCTCAGAATCAGAGAAGCTGCAGAAACCAAAGAGGAATCAGAAGACGTTATTAAATTGAAACCTGGCTTTGCCGATGCAGTAACCGACATCATTTTGTGGAATAAATTCAGCGGATCTATCAATTCGAAAAACATTTCCTTCAGTGACATCTCGCGCTTCGTAAGTGACAATCCATATTTTCCGAACATTAACGATATCAAGCGCAATGCTGAAAAAGTCGCTGTTGCTAACAAAATTCCTTACCAATCGAGCGAACAATATTTCAAATCAAATCCAGCAGGAACTACAGAATCAAAACTCTATCTTTTGCAATCTCGTATCGCTTATTTAGCTCGTTTCAAAGGTTCAGAGGAGAAAAAGTTTTTACTCGAAAAAGAAATCAACGAGCTAATTTCATCAATCTGGGTTAAGGAAAATTTTAACGCTGAAGAAGAGAAAAACTTTATCAGCAAATATCAAAATCAGATTACGGCTAATGATTACATCAATCGTATTGATCGCTTGCTTTGGGATAACAAAATTGCTGATGCTAAAAGAATTATGCCTTTTGTCGATGAAGACTATCAGAAGCTATTCGATGCAATTATCGAGATGCAAGATTCTCCAAAATATATTGATAACATAGTTCTTTCAGTCCCAAGAAAGTTACGTGGGAATGAAAATCTTTCTTATCGCCGTATCATTTGGTACAAAAGTAAAGATAAGATCGACGATCTTTTGGAAGTGATGATCGACCTTCCAGCTAAGCCAAAATATCCAGAAAAATGGTGGAGTTTACGTCGTCTTTACGCTCGTGAAATGATTAAGAAAAAGAATTACAAAGCGGCTTACGTTTTAGTTGCAAAACACGGACTTCCAGTAACTGCTTCTGACTTTTGGGAAGCTGAGTGGATGTCTGGTTGGATTGCACTACGCTTCCTTGATAAACCAAAAGATGCTTATCAACATTTTGACAATCTTTACAAAAATGTTTCTCAACCAGTTACCTTGTCTCGTGCTGCTTATTGGCTTGGTATGGCATCTCAAGCAAATGGTGATAAGAAAAAAGCGACCGAATGGTATAAGGTCGCAGCAAAATATCCTTTATTCTTCTACGGCCAGCTCGGAATTAACAAACATCGCGCTCTTGATAGTTTGAACGCTCAATATGATATCGTTTTGCCTAAAGATCCTGATATTATGGTCAGCGATATGAAAAACATTTCAGCGTCAAAAGTTGTAAAAACCGCTTATTTACTTGCTCTAACTGGCGATAAGAAAAACGCTACCAAGATCTTTGATTATGCAGTTGAAAATGCCAAAACTGACGGACAAATTGCCGTAATCATGAAAGTGGTTAACGAACTTGGTGATCGTCAAATGGATGTGAAAATTTCTCGTACTGCAGCGAGGAAAAATGTTTTCTTCATTAAAGATAAGTTCCAAATTGTTAAAGAAGTTCCAAATGATGAATTTGCTCCTTTGGTTCATGCAATCGTAAAACAAGAAAGTGGTTTTGCTCCTTTGGCCGTAAGTCATGTTGGTGCTCTTGGTTTTATGCAGCTAATGCCTGCAACGGCAAAACTAGTCGCTAAGGATATGGGGATTCCTTACGATCAGCACAAGCTTGCGACTAATATTCCGTACAACGTTAAACTTGGTACTTTCTACATCAAAAAATTGATCGATCGTTTTGATGGCTCAGAAATGTTGGCGATTGCATCTTACAACGCTGGTCCAAATGCTGCTCAACGTTGGATTAACGAATATTATGATCCACGCAAAGAAAAAGATCTCGATAAAGTGGTTGATTGGATTGAGCTTATCAGCTACTCTGAGACCAGAAATTATGTACAACGAATCATGGAAAATTTGATCGTTTACAAATACATCATGTCACGCGCCAATTACGATACTGTTCAATAATCAATAATTTATGTTCGACGAATTACACGAAGAGTGCGGAGTTTTTGCCATCCATAACAGCGCTGATGCTGCTGTAAATACAGCACTCGGGCTTCACGCTTTACAACATCGCGGTCAAGAATCTGCAGGTATTGTTACAATGTCAGGAGAATGCTTCTCGGCACATTTTGCTGAAGGTTTAGTTGCTGATAATTTTAACTCTCCGGAAATTGCTAAGAAACTTGAAGGTACTTCAGCAATTGGGCATGTGCGCTACTCAACTGCCGGTAAAAAATCAGCGAGAAATTGCCAGCCAATCTATGCTCAACTTAGTTTCGGTTTTTTAGCGATAGCTCATAATGGTAACCTGACTAACGCTAATCTTTTGCGTAACCGCTTAATCAAACGTGGTGCGATTTTCCAATCAACAATGGATACCGAAGTCATTATCCATTTGATTGCTCTTAGCCAAAAGGCCACTTTGAACGAAAAAATTATTGATGCAGTTTCACAAATCGAAGGCGCATTTTCTTTAGTGATTATCCATAAAGATGGCATCATCGCAATTCGTGATCCAAATGGTGTACGTCCACTTTCAATCGCAACTTTGGGTGATTCAGTCGTTGTAGCTTCTGAAACCTGCGCTTTCGATATTATTGGCGCAAAATTTATGCGTGATGTTGAGCATGGAGAAATGGTCATCATCGACAAAGAAGGAGTTAAATCATTGCAACCTTTTGAAGTAAAACCTTCGAAGTTTTGTATTTTTGAATATATCTATTTCGCTCGTCCTGACAGTACCATTGAAGGCAAGAACGTTTATGCCATGCGCAAAAATATTGGCATGGAATTAGCCAAAGAAATTCAAATCGATGCTGATGTTGTAGTTCCAGTTCCAGATTCAGGGGTTCCGGCAGCTATTGGTTATGCCGCGCAATCAAAAATTCCTTTCGAACTTGGAATTATCCGCAACCACTACGTTGGTAGAACTTTTATTGAGCCAACCGACAAAATTCGTCACTTTGGTGTGAAGTTGAAACATAACGCTAACTTGGAAGTAGTGAAGGGTAAAAAAGTAATTCTGGTCGATGATAGTTTGGTGCGCGGAACTACTTCGAAAAAAATTGTCCAAATGATGCGCGATGCTGGTGCGAAAGAAGTTTATATGTTGATTGCTTGTCCTCCGACAGTTGCTCCGTGCTTCTATGGCGTTGATACTCCAGACAAAAAAGATTTGATCGCTGCTAATCATTCAATTGACGAAATCGCTAAAATGATCGGAGTTGATAAACTTGCTTACATCTCGATTGATGGTCTTTATCGTGCGATTGAAAATGCCAAACGTGACCAAGAGAATCCTCAATATTGCGATGCTTGTTTCACTGACCAATATCCAATTCGTCTTTCTGATAAAGAAGGCGGTTCAATTCCGCTATTTGATTTCATGAAATAATATGACCAAAAAATCTCCAAAAAATTTCGCGGAAAAAGTTTCTAAGATGGATTTCGAGTCAGCTGCAGCAAGGCTTGAAGAAATTGTCGAAATCTTATCTTCAGAAAAAATTAACCTCGATTCGATGATTGATTTATACGAAGAAGGAATGGCCTTAAAAGAACATTGCTCAAAAAGATTAGAAGAAGCCAAGATGAAAATTGAAACGATCGCAAAGAAATAATTTTAGATTTACGATTTCAGATTTTAAGAGTCTGAAATCGTAAATCTAAAATTTTCTTTTCAATGTCGTTCAAGCAAATTCCTAATTTTCTCACAACATTTCGTATTGTGATCATTCCTGTTTTGATCCTGTCCTTTTATATTCCGGGAATGGTGTCAAACGTCGTTGCCGCAACGCTTTTTGCCATTGCTGCAATTACTGATTACTTCGACGGCTATTTTGCCAGAGTGATGAAAGTTCAATCAAATTTTGGTCGTTGTCTCGATCCAATCGCTGATAAATTATTGGTGATTGTTGCAATTGTAATGCTGATAAATTTTAGCAACCGTAGCTTTTGGATATTGGTTCCTGGTCTTATTATTATTTGTCGTGAAGTTTTAGTTTCTGGCTTGCGCGAATTTTTGGCAGAGCTTCATGTCAGCGTTCCGGTAAGCAAATTGGCGAAATACAAAACTATGGTGCAGATGGTTGCAATTACTGGTTTGTTACTTGGTGAAAATGGAACTGATTATACTTTCTATTATTTGATCGGAAATTGGATGGAAATTGGCGTTAAATTTTCTCTGATAATTTTGACAGTTTTCTTGGCAAAAATTCTTTTCTGCGTTGCTGCTGTTCTAACTGTGATTACCGGATATGCTTACTTCCGTGTTGGTTTGAAGAATATGTGATAATACAACCCCCCGACCCCTGCGGGGCCACCCCCCTTGACAGGGGGGCTTTTGCCGAATTTAGCCCCCCTGTCAAGG
>CAYUHG010000008.1:0-69474 GCA_964444545.1 uncultured Rhizobium sp. | reverse complement strand
CCTGCACCGGTGACGACATCGTCAGAGTCTGCGCCGTCTGAATACGAAACTTCTTGATAATCGCGTTCGAAGCCAAAATTCCCGAAATCAAAATACCAATAATCAAAATAACGATCGACAACTCGATCATCGAGAAGGCTTTTCTTTTATTTGGATTTGCCGTCTTCATATTATTTTTCTGCGAAAAATTTTTGATGTAATGATTATGAAAAGTATTTTTCGTCACTATTTATTTTAGTAGTTTTAATTATGCTGTAATTTTTACAAATCTCTTTTCCGAGGTGCTCTCCTCTTAAAATAATTTGTACAATTCAGCTTTGTTTTTAATTTTATAGAAAATTTCATAAATAGACTCTCAAAACATTCGATAAAAAACAGCAATGTCCGTCAAAAATATTTACGCACAAAAATTTAAAAACATTTCCGCCGCAAAAATCTCTGAAAAATTGCGCAAGAGTTGCAATAGAGCGACTCTTAAACTACGTAGCGAAATTTTTACCAAAAAACTCTCTCCTATTGATGTTGTCTTCGAAAAAGATGACCTAAAGAATTTTGAAATTTTAGCTAAGAAAATTTCTAACTATAAAAAAATCATTGTGCTAGGAGTCGGTGGATCAAGCCTTGGTGGCAAAACTCTAACTGCACTTCGCAATCAAACTAAATTAGAATTTCTTGAATCAATTGACCCAACCACAATTCAAAATTGTTTAGAAAAAATTGATTTCAAAAACACATTTTTTGTCGTTATCAGCAAATCAGGCGAAACCATTGAAACAATATGCCAAACCTTGATAGTATTAGATAAAATGAGTGAGGCAAAAATAAAAAATATTGCTTCACAGTTTTTATTTATCACTCAATCGGAAAACAATTCGATTGCTAAAATTGCTCAAAAAATTGGTGCAGAAATTGCGCATCATCCAGAAAAAATCGGCGGTAGATATTCTTGTTTCTCAATCGTTGGGATGTTGCCAGCACTACTTTGTGGTATTGACATCAAAAAAGTTCGTCACGGTGCACAAAAAGTAATCAACGATTTTTTAAATAACGATTCTATTGAAAAATCATGTGCTGTTCAACTTAGCCTTTACGAACAAGGCTTCACCAATAATGTCGTGATGCCGTATATCGATATCTTAAAGAATTTCACTGATTGGTATCGCCAACTTTGGGCAGAATCTTTGGGTAAATCTGGCTTTGGCTCAACGCCAATTAATTCAATGGGAACTGTCGATCAACACAGCCAATTACAACTTTATCTCGAAGGTCCGAAAGATAAATTTTTCACTTTCGTAACTTTAGAAAATCACGAAAATGATTTTTTAGTAAAAGATCTGAAGTCCTGCCCTACGCTGTTTGGCGGCAAGAAATTGAGCGATATTGTAAAAGTTGAACAAGAAACCACCGTCGAAGTTTTAAATAAGAAAAAATTACCAATCAGAATTTTTGAGATCGAAAAACTTGACGAAGAAGTTTTGGGTGGATTGATGATGCAATGTTTCTTGGAAACTATTTTAATTTCTTACACTAAAAAAATTAATCCTTTCGATCAGCCAGCCGTCGAACTCCGTAAAGATCTGGCCAAAAAAATTCTAAAAAAAGATGCAGCTAAATCTTAAAAAAATTACCAATAAAAATTTGTTAATTTTACTCATGAGCGCTTCAATTTTGGCGCTCGCTTTGGCTTACATCAGCCAATATTTTTTCGGGATTGAACCTTGCAATCTGTGCTTTTATCAGCGCAAACCATTTCTAGCGATCGTTGCCATAACTGCACTTACTCTCACTTATTTCAGATCGGAAAAATCGAAAAGAATTGCGCTTTATTTCTCGACAATTTTGTTGGTCATCAATTTATCTATCGCACTTTATCACAGTGGCGTTGAGAAAAAAATCTTCTCTCTCCCTACGACCTGCTCTTCATCAGAGAACTTGAACAATGCTACTAACTTAGAAGAGTTGAAAGACGTTTTACTTGCAACCAAAGCAGTGCGCTGTGATGAACCAAGCTTCTTCGTTCTTAATCTAACTATGGCAAATTGGAATGCGATTTATTGCTTCATACTAATTTCCTACATCGCTTTTGTACGCCTGCAAAGACGCGGCAAACTTTAAACAATCATCACTCAACTCTAAATCTAACTTTCACATCTTGCGTTGAAGCAGTTTTATTTGGTGAGAATTTCCACTGTCGCAAGGCTTTCAACAATAGGTTATTAAGCCTCGGATTATGACAAGGCTTAATCAAATCAACTTTCTCAACATTTCCGGCCGCATCAACATAAAAGCGCGCGATTGCTTCGCTTTGGAATGCTTCTTCTCTTAAATCATCAGGAATTTTCGGCAAAGGATTGTGAACTAATTCGATAGATTTTACTCCAGCTTCCGAATGTTTCTCGTCTTCATGTGTGTGAATATTCACCGACGTTTTTTGTGATTGTATTTCGTGATGATGCAGAGTGGTCTTCTTAGATTTTCCTTCCGAATCAGAGTTTTTTGGAGAACTGATCATTGAAATCTCAAGCACCGTAAAATTTGGCTTAGGCTCACTCCCAAAGTCCGGCCACATCAATAAAATCAGCAAGCTTAAATGGACCAGACAGGCGAAGAAAATCGCGCCTATCTGGTCATATTTTTTAGGAATGGTTTTTCTGATTTTATTAATCATTTCGTTAGACTTGGGAGCTGGCCAACCAAAGTTGAAACCATTCTTGAAAATGTTGATTGATCAGATCTCTTTTTTGCAAAGTTTTTTGACATTAAGCGTTCCTAGAAATTCTTCGAAACGATTAAATAAAAAGTACGACGCTGGGCGTATTGCGACGCTGAAATACCAATTCCTGAACCGTTGGAATATTGGTAAACTTTGTCGGTCAAATTCACCGCTGCTACTCGTAAATTGATTTTTTCAATTACCGGCAATGAAAAATCACGTGCCACGCTGGCATTAAAAATTATGTAAGCCGGCATGGTATTTTTATTGTTGTTACCAGTACGAAGTCCTGATCCATAAAGTGCATCACCACTTATTTTAGTTCCGTACAAATTATACGAAGAACCGAAAGCAGCGGTGTAAGTTTGCACGTGATCCAACGTCACATAATTATTAGCAATATACCCCAACTCTTCTGCATTGTGAATATATTGACCAGAAATAATGTTTTTTCCGTAAGCTTTCTGCGCCGCCAAATTTAAGTAAGCTTCGAAATTATCTTTGTGATAATCAGCTTTAAATTCAGCACCGTAAGCTTTGCCGTATTGATAGTTGAAAGGCGTGTAAATCAACGAATTGCCAAATTGATGTTCATCAAGCAAATTCTTGATTTGCTTATAGTAACCATCAAGCGACAAAGTCAGATTCTGATTGGCTTTGTGCGAAATTCCCAAATCAAAATAATGCGTTCTTTCGGCTTTAACTTTGCTGTTATTTTCACTTTCTGAAGCGTTACTAGTATTGGCAAATTTAGCGCGCGTAGTTTCAGAAATTGCTGAAGTTGGTGGTGGCGTGAAATAACGCGAATAACCAGCATGAATTTTTGTCGCTTTGCTTAAATCATAAACCGCACCAAATCGCGGACTTAATTGCCATTCATTGACGTAAGCACGCGACATATCGAAACGTCCACCATAGTTTAGAGTTAACTTCTCTGTGGCTTTCCATTCATTTTGCAAATAGGTCGAGTAAAGCTGAGAATTTTTGGTGCTACCTTCATCAATTCTGGTCGGATCAGTCAAATATCCTCCCGAGCCATCATCTTCAAACACCCAGTTTTCTGTCGAGCTTTTTACCTGATCATTACTGACGTAAAAACCATAACGCAGAGTGTTTTTGTCGTTCAGAGCTTTACTAAAATCACCTTGTACACCGTTAGCAAAACTGCTGCGATCAAGGCTTGAGGCAATTCCGTTGAAAATCAAATCACCATCAAAATCTGGTTTAAATTTCAGATTGCTGTAGCGAGTAAACAGTGAAACTTGGTAATCAGTTTCGTTATCAGAGACACCTTGCAATGACGCAACCGCAAAACGTCCAGAATCAACTTGCTTCTCGTTTAAAAAATTCGAGTTCGCAGTTTTTCCGTTAAGAGTGTAAGCCGCTTCCTGATTAGGATTGTTGGGAATTTGGAAACGATTGGTGTAGTTTGAAACTATAAAACTCAAACGTTTTGAATGATCCAAAATGTACGAAAAATAACCAAAAACGTTATCTTGCGAAGTGTCGTTGTGATTCGAATTTCGTGCGGCTGTGGTTGATTCAATACCGCGTGAATTTTGCATGTAAGTCGCACTAACGTAATAATCTAAATTACCTTTAGTTCCACCTTGCTGCTGGTTGTAGCGAAACATATCGTTACCACCAATAGTAATTTCTGAACGACCACCCTTTAGCACCGCACCGCTTTTGGTTTTAATATCAACCACACCAGCAGTACGAAGCCCGTATTGCGCTGGCATCGCGCCAGTCAAAAGTTCAACAGATTGTGCAAAATGCGTATCCAAACTTTGACCAAAACCGTTAACACCTTCTGGCAACATCACACCGTTAATGCGATATTGCAGATTGCCGTGGTCACCACGAATGTGAACTTGGTTTTGGGAATTGGCTACCGCACCCGGTGCACGTAGCAATACTTGATTCAGAGGAGTTGCTTGACCTTGCGGCAAGTTGTCGATGTCTTTTTCATCAAATGAGAATGAACTGCTACCAGTTTTCGGTGAAAGATTGTTGCGCGATTTATCAAGCTTTGAAGCCGTAACTTCATATTCCCAAGCATCCGCTGCAAAGGATTGAGGAGCGCTAAAAGAAAGCGCAGTAACAAGTAAAAGTGAAAATTTTTTCATGAGTAAAATGTAATTTCTTAAAAATATTGCAAAATAACTCACGAGATCCTTCAGCTTCGCTTCAGGATGACAGCAACAATTGTCATCCTGAGCATAGCGAAGGATCTCGTAAGCAGATGTATTTAAGAAATCACAGGAGGCGCACGTGGCGCGTGGGAAGAGAGAAGATAAGAAAATTTTACTCGATCAAACTTACGAAGAGCAAAAACAAAGAGAAAAAACGCCGAACAGAAAGATAAAGATGTTGCCGATAAAATTTGATTCTGCGCATTAAACACTGAACAAATCGAACAATGCTCCGATTTTTTCTCAGCGGTTTTTTCGTGAGAGAAAATTAATTTAGCAAAAACACTATCCAACGCGAAAGTAGTTTCTTTTTCTTGATGCGAAAAAGCGTGCAACATCGAAACAGCACGACTTGTAACGAATAATACAAGTAGCACCGCAATAAAAAACTTGGTAAAATTGGATTGGATTTTTATCTTCATCATTTCAGTCAGAGTTTCCAGCTATCAAAAAATTTCAACTAAAAAATGACTACAAAAATTTTAACGCTCTTAGAAAAAGTCGGCCACTTCACTTTACTTAATTTGGCCAAGCTTGGAGAAATAGTTATTTTTATGGGCAATGCAGTAAGCCATTGTTTTTCACCACCATTTTACCCGCGTTTAATTTTACGCCAATTTTTGCAAATCGGATTTTATTCCCTTCCAGTAGTTGGACTTACCGCGATTTTTTCTGGCGCAGTTTTGGCACTACAAAGCTATTCGGGTTTTTCGCGATTCAACGCTGAAAGCACCATCGCAACTGTAGTGGTTTTATCAATCACTCGCGAACTTGGTCCCGTATTAGCAGGGTTGATGGTTGCTGGTCGCGTTGGCGCTTCAATGGCTGCTGAAATTGGCACAATGAAAGTTACCGAACAGCTTGACGCACTTCGCACACTTTCAACCAATCCTTTCAAATATTTGGTGGCACCGCGAGTAATCGCTGGCGTTTTGATGTTACCACTTTTGGTTTTAATCGCCGACATTATCGGAGTGATGGGCGGATATTTAGTCAGCGTTCACGCCTTAGGTTTTTCTCCCGGCCCCTACATCGCCAACACTATCAAATTTTTAGAAACAATCGACGTAGTTTCTGGCCTTACCAAATCAGCATTTTTTGGTTTCGTAATTGCGATTATGGGTTGTTATTTCGGCTATAATTCTAAAGGTGGTGCAGAAGGTGTAGGAGTCGCCACAACCAATGCAGTTGTAGCAGCATCGATCGTTATTCTTCTGCTAAATTACATAATAACCGGAATATTTTTTGGATAAAATTATGAGCAAATCTGTAAAATTCGACCCAACACTAGGAGCGCCAGAATCAGATAAATCTGATGGTAAAGAATGGCGTAGAATCAATAATATTCAGGAAAATAGCACCTCTGCAACAATAAGTTTAGAAGAAATAAATTCTGAAGAACGTAAATCTCGCGCCGAAGAAGCAGCAATACAGGCAAGAACAGATGCTACTCTAACTTTACGAAAATCTTCAAAATCAGTTACAAATCTCGCCTCCTTGGGATTAGAAGATTCTGATAAGCAAATACAAAAATGAACTACCACCACATCTATCACGCCGGCAATTTTGCCGATATTTTTAAACATGTTATTCTGACACTTTGTTTAGAAAAATTTCATGAAAAACCTGCGCCATTTTTTGTTTTAGATACGCATGGCGGCATCGGAAAATATGATCTCACTGATGAGAAATCGTTGAAGACTTCTGAAGCTTTGGAAGGAATTGGCAAAATTTTACAGCAGAAAAATTTTTACGAAATTTTACCACCAAGATTGCTGACAATTTTTGCCAAAGTTAATCGCTGCGAGATTGAAGAATTGCCAGAAAAAATGATGCTTTACGCTGGTTCGCCGCTGATAATTAAAGACTATTTACGCTCACAAGATCGCGCCATTTTTGCCGAATTAAATCGTGATGATTTTGTACAATTACGTCGCCATTTTGCCGGAAATCCGAAATTCACTTTGTTAAATCAAGATGGCTTTCACCTTTTAAAATCAAAACTGCCACCGCTTGAGAAGCGCGGCCTTATCATCATTGATCCCGCTTTTGAAAAAGATCAAAGCAAAGTTTCCGCCGATTACGCTAAAATTATTGAAGGCATGAAAGATGCCCACAAACGCTTTGCTCACGGCGTTTATTTAATTTGGTATCCAATTATTAAAACTGATGAAGCGGTCTTAAAAAAATTTCACCGCGAAATGTCAGAACTGAAATTCGAGAAAATTTTACACGCAACTTTTGACATCGGATCTCCCGAAAATGAAAACAAAATGACAGCTTGTGGAATGTTTATTATCAACGCTCCGTGGCAGTTAGATGAGAAACTCGATGCCATTATGCCACAAATTTTAGCGACTCTACAAAAACATCAAAACGGATTTTTTCGACAAGATTGGATTAAAAATTTATGATCATCTAACTTGTCACCCCGTCGAATGAAGGGGTCCATTTGTTGTACAAGATAGTTACCCAAACATTCTTAAGAAATTATCGGACGATTTCGATCTATTTTCAAAACCTCCACCACATCAAAAATCGAATACATTTGCTGAATCACCATCTCGCATTCCTTCACCATGTTGATCTCTTCAAAAATCGAACCAGGTTCAAATAAATCTTTAGTGCCATCCATCATGATAAACAGCTGATTATCGCAAAAGCTCGCTTCAATTTTGTCACTACCAAAAAATTCACCAAGATCTTTCAAACTTTCCATGAAAGTTACGCTCAACAGATAACGCGCTTCGATTTGATCGCCGGCATAAACTTCAAACATTCTTTCGAATTCTGGATCTTCAAGCTTAACTCGTTCTAAGCCGCTAAAGCCACCATGCACAATACTGCCACTCTTACTATTGGCCTTTCTTATAATAGTTTGGCCAACAAATTTTTTGTTAAATTCAAAAATAAAAGTTGTGCCCTTAAAGACTGTTCCTTCCCTTTTATTATTTCGTTGCAGCAGCTGTAACTCCTGAAAACACAAATCAACTCCGTTATATTTACCCTGAATCATGTCTTCAGTTTTACATCTATCATAATCTGGTATAATCTGGAATTTTGAATATCCCTCCAATCCTTCACTACCTTCTGGTGTATAAACAAAATCGCCAAAAAACTTAAAAACTTCGCTAAAAACTTTAGATTTAATTTCATATTCATAGGCGCGGCTGGCCATATTCACCCAGATCACCATAACTGATAAAACTAAAGCAGACGCTTTAAACGCATATTCATAATCTTCCGAGCTGCTACAAAAGAAAAAAACAAAGGCAGCAAAAAACAATATTATAGCAGCAGCGCAAATTCTGATTCTGAATATATATTCCTTTACACATTCAATGCGTACTAACTCTACTTCGAATACTTTCGGCTTTATATACTGATCGTAAAAAGCCGCAAATCCGGCGTAGCGGGAATCCTTACTTTCATCAAAAAAAACTTTCTTAACACTAGGTTGGATTGGCGCTCCAAAAAGTAGCTCAAAAAATGAATAAGACACAGCCTAATTTATAAAAATTTAGTAGCATCAACTGACGCTTTTTCTGCTTCAGTTGCGGTAAAAAATGGCATTTCTTTTACGCCAATGATTCCGGCAACCACGTTGCCTGGAAAAATTTGAATGGCATTGCGTAAATCATTAACTGCCGCGTTGTAGAAACGGCGGGCTGCAGCAATTTGCTCTTCAACATCGTTATAACTTTGTTGTGCCTGCAACATGTTTTGATTTGATTTCAACTCTGGATAACTTTCCGCACGCAATACAAAATTATTCATCTTTTGCGATAACTCTGAAGAAAGTTTTAAGTAGTGTTCAATATCATCGCCATTTTTAGGGCTATATCCTTGGTTAAGTTGTTCGCGCAACTTAGTAACTTCTGCGAAAATCTGTTCCTCGTGCTCCATAAATTTCTTCGCAATTGTCAAAATGTTAGGAATTAAATCTGATCTTTTTTTCAAATGAACATCAACGCCAGCAAGAGCCTCTAAAGCTTTATTTTTCTTTTCTATGATCGAGGCATACCAAGTGTAAAGAACCGCTAAAATTACTAAAACTACGAATAGAATTGACGAAGTTATTGTCATATGTTGAACCAAAAAAAATTAATAACTGAGTTTAAACCTAAAATCTCCCGATAGTTTTTAACAACTGAAATCTTCTAGATTGATTCGCGGGCCTAAATCGAAGAACTCTTCATCGTGTGTAGTCAAAATCACCAAACCTTCTTCTTTAATTCTGGTTTTTATCAGACCGTGTAATTTTTCTTTGCCGGCGCGATCTAAATTACTCGATGGCTCGTCTAGAAACCACACGCTTGCTGGACATGCTAATAACTTCGCCAACATCACTCTTTTTTGCCAACCGGCTGAAAGTGTTTTGACTTTTTTATCCGAAAAATCAGTTAAATTAAAAAATCCCAAAGCCGCTGGGAGAGCTTCTATCGTGCCGTTAAGACATGCGTAAAATTCGAGATTTTCTTTAACTGTCAGCTCTGATTTTAAGAAATTTTTGTGACCTAGAAATTGTGAATCGCCGTTAAAAACATCGCGAAAATCTTCAACATCTTCACCACTCCACAAAACTTTTCCTTCCGTTGGTTTAGAAATTCCCGCCAAAATTTTTAGCAGACTACTTTTACCACAACCATTGCGACCACTTATTATCAAAGCTGAAGAGGTGCTGACAGAAAATCCTAGGGGTCCAAAAATTTTCTTGTGATCTTTGTACAATGAAAGATTATCTACGGTGAGCATTCGCCTCAAAACCCCTGATTTTATTGATTATTTAGCCTATGTGGAGAACAAATTTTCACGAATATTCCAAGACAAAAAATCCCAAATATCTAGTTATTTTCTTACACGGTTACGGTTCTAACGGAGAAAATCTTCTGAACTTGTCGCACGAATTTGAAAAAGTTTTGCCTGACGCGCACTACATTTCTCCGAATGCTATTCAAGAATGGGAAGGCGGATTTCCTGATTCTTATCAATGGTTTTCACTTTATCGCGGAATTGATCGACGACCTTTAGCTGAAATCGCCGACGACATCAAAAATGCCAATCAAATTTTGACTAATTTTATCGATTTCCAACTTTCTCGCTTCAATCTTACAACCGACAAACTTTTCATCGCCGGCTTTTCCCAAGGCGGCATGATGGCGATGTATCAAGGCATGATCATGACACAAAAACCTGCTGGAATTATTTCATTTTCCGGAAGAATTGTTCCACCAGAAGCAATCGGAGACACGACTATTTCCAAACCAGAAATTTGCTTGATTCACGGTGAACAAGATTCCGTTTTACCTTTTCAATGTTTCATCGAAGCCAAAGATGTTTTGACTAAAAAAGGCATCGATCATGAAGCACACGCTTTTCCAAACCTTGATCACACCATCGACATTCACGGCGTGCGCGTTGCTCAAAATTTTATTAAAAAACAACTTCGATAAAATGGAAAAGTTTTTTATCTCACTTTTTGATAAACTTCCAACCGCTATTCAAAGAATTGTTCCCTTGCTTCCCGCCGGCCTTTTTGGCTGGATTAAAAAAGATGTTTTGAAGAGTTTTTTGGGTTATTTAAAGAACTGGCTTTGCAACAAGGTGCTAAAGCCGATCAAAAATAAATTCGAAGAAAAAATAATCACAATCGCAAACCAAGAGATCACAAAACGAGTAGATGAAATAAAAGAAGAAGTTTGCGACTTCAGAAAACTTGAAGAGCTAAAGCATGAAAAAGAAAAAGAGATACTTAAAATCAATCATGAGTACAAAATAAGGGAGGAAGAACATCGCTACGAACTCGCAACAAAAAATGATGTTGATAAAGATCTAAGAAATGCAGCTTTCAGCAAAGCTAAGGGAGAGCTAACTACTGAAGCATACGAATCTTATAAAGCAGAAACCCTAATGAGAAAATATGAACAATCTAAAATTATTATTTCAGCTGAAACGGGTGTTGATTCTCAGCTTGAGTTTGATGATTACGAAACTCTAGTTCAAACCGCAAAAAAATTAATGGAGTGTGGGCCTCGAACCAAATTTCTACTCAGAAAAGCCGTTGAATCTCTTAACAATGATAAAAATTCTATCTCTCTCTCAACAATAAAACTAATCGATAGTTTTTCTGATAAAGATGTCGAAAAAATCTCAGAACTACTACGATACATGTGGTCGAACTGCGTAGTTTACTTCGAGGGAATCAATCAATTTTTAGAAGGAAAAGGATTGTGCCAACCCAAGACAGATAATATCGATTACTTAGGAAAAATATTTTCAAATCAGCGTGGTGTTTTCGCTGACAAATCATTCAAACAAGATTTAACCTCTGTTAAAATTACAGATTTATTCTTTTGGAAAGAGAGAATTTCTAACCTAAATCTAAATTCTGTTCCGTTTAATGAAACTACCTTAGAATCATGGCTTGAAACTGAAGAAAATAAAAACCAGATGAATCTTTTTAGACAAGGTTACAAAACACTTCTCCTTCAGAATAATGCCTTCAAAATTGAAACATCTAAATTGCCTAACGATGTTAATGACAAAATTTCAATCGAGATAGAGGCTTTCGCTATTCTTACGAAGGAAGGTGGAGAAATTTTTGACTTGCTCAAGAGCGATTTAGAACCGATGCCAGAAGATTATTTCTTACAAATTAAGAACTATCTAGAAAACAAATATCGACAACATCAGATTGAGATAATTAGAAATTAAACCATGAACACACCACAAATCCCTTCTCGCTTCATTGCTTTTCTTGATGAATGCGGGGATCACTCACTTGAAAAAATCGACAAAGATTTTCCGCTTTTTGTTTTATCTGCCGTTGTGGTCGAAAGGAATTATTACGTAGAAAAAATTGTTCCTGAAATTGCCAAGCTGAAACTAACCTTCTGGAATCATGAAGGAGTAAATCTGCATAGTCGCGATATTAGGATGTCGCAAGGAGATTTTTCTTTTTTACAAAATTCAACCCGCAGAAATGCCTTCGTTGAAAGATTGAATTCACTAATAAAAAGCTCAGAATTTACTTTGTTCATTTCTGCGATCGACAAGAATAAGCACAAAACCAGCTATGGCAATGAAGCGACAAATCCCTACGATTTAGCTCTTGGTCACATTTTCAAAAACCTACAAAGTTTTCTTGAGGATAACAACGAACAGAATATTCCAATAGTTGCAGAATCGCGGGGAAAAAACGAAGATACGCAACTGATCAACTCTTTTCACCAATTAATCAGTTCCAATAAAGATTTTGTTAAACTTTTTAGTGTAAATTCAAATTTTTGCTGGCCTAATTTTCCCATCACATTTCGCCGCAAGCATGATAACATAGCAGGCATTCAAATTGCCGATCTCTGCGCTTATCCTGTTGCACGAAAAATACTAAACCCAGATAAAATAAATCATGCTTTTGATATAATTTATCCGCATATTTATGTGCATGATTTTATCGCAAAATAAAAGAGGCGATTTCTGAAGTAACCTTCAAAAACCGCCTCCCGACCGAGCATTCTCAGTCCATGAAAAAATAATCTTTAAAGAAAAGTAACTGTCAATGAAACTCTCGCAATATTTTTTACCGACCCTCAAAGAAAATCCTATTGATGCCACCGTTGTGTCGCATCAATTAATGGTTCGTGCTGGCATGATTCGCCAAACTGCATCAGGCATCTACACTTGGTTGCCTTTGGGTCTAAAAGTGCTTCGCAAAGTTGAAAAAATCGTCAAAGAAGAAATGGACAAATCTGGAGCGTTGGAAGTTTTAATGCCAACGATTCAACCTGCTGAATTGTGGCAAGAATCTGGTCGTTACGATGCTTACGGCAAAGAAATGTTACGCATCAAAGATCGCCACGATCGCGACATTTTGTACGGCCCAACTCACGAAGAAGTTATCACCGACATCTTCCGTAAAAACGTTACTTCTTACAAAGATTTGCCGAAAAATTTGTACCAAATTCATTGGAAATTTCGCGATGAAATTCGCCCGCGCTTTGGATTGATGCGTGGCCGCGAGTTTTTGATGAAAGATTCTTATTCGTTTGATATCGACGAAGTTTCAGCAAAAAAAACTTACAATTTGATGTATGAAACTTACTTCAAAATTTTCCGCCGCATGGGTTTAAAACCAATGGCTGTTCGCGCTGATACCGGCGCGATTGGCGGTGATCTTTCTCACGAATTTCACATTTTAGCCGACACCGGAGAGAGCGCAATTTACTACGACAAAAAATTTGACGATCTCAAAAATTTCGATGTTGCCGAAATGCAATCACTCTACGCCATGGCTGATGAAATGCACGTTGCTGAAAAATGCCCAATTCCAGAAAGCCAATTAAATTCACGTCGCGGCATTGAAGTTGGTCATATTTTCAACTTCGGACTAAAATATTCTAAAGCCATGGAAGCAGGAGTTATGGGAGCTGATGGCAGTAAGATTTATCCGAATATGGGTTCATACGGCATTGGAGTATCTCGTGTTGTTGCGGCAGCGATTGAAGCAAATCACGATGCTAACGGCATAATTTGGCCAAAAGAAATCGCACCATTCCAAGTTGCTCTAATCAACGTACGCGCTGGTGACGAGCTTTGTGACAAAACGTGCGAAGAAATTTACCAAAAACTTTCCGCACAAGGAGTTGAAGTAATTTATGACGACACCAAAGCAAGTTTAGGCCAAAAATTCTCCATCGCTGATTTGATTGGCATTCCAACTCAAATTATTGTCGGTCCGAAATCTGCAGCAGCAGGAAAAGTGGAAGTAAAAGATCGTAAAACTGGCGAGAAAAAAGAAATCGAAATTACCAATCTGTAAAAAAATTTTATAGACCCTTAAAGCTTGATTTTACTGATCAAGATGAGATTTTTGCCACGGGCGAAAATCTTGTTTTAACTACTTCCTGTGTACAAAATTAGGAAAATTATTTAACTAAAGTTTCATGACAAAACAAATTAAGAAACCAATTTTGCTCTGTGTTTTAGATGGCTGGGGAATTGGTGATGAACACGATTCTTTCAATTCAATTGCCCGTGCCAAAGCACCAAATTATCAAAGATTTTTAGAAACTTATCCCAACTCACAGCTTGAAACTTCTGGCTTGGCAGTTGGTTTGCCAGAAGGCCAAATGGGAAATTCTGAAGTTGGCCACATGACGATTGGCGCTGGTCGCGTAATTTTTCAAGATCTTCCGCGCATCAAAAATGCAATTAAAGATGGCAGCTTGGCACAACATCCACTTTTGCAAAAATTAATCGCTGCCAAAAAAACCTGTCATTTGATGGGATTGCTCTCTGATGGCGGCGTTCACAGCCATGTTAATCACATTATTTTTCTCGCCGATTTTTTGAAAAAAAATGGCGTAGAAGTTGTGCTACACGCTTTTCTTGATGGTCGTGATGTGGCACAAAAAAGTGCGCTAACTTATCTAGAACAATGCAAAAATATTAAAATCGGTACAGTTTCTGGACGCTACTACGCCATGGATCGCGACAAAAATTGGGATCGCATTAAACTAGCAACTGATGCCATGATTTCTAGTGTTGGTGAGAAATTTTCTGATGCAATTTCAGCAGTAAAAAAATCTTACGCCGATGGAATTACTGATGAATTTATTAAACCGTGCATCATCGGTGATTACTCTGGGATCAAAGACGGAGATGCTTTGATCTTCGCTAATTTCCGCGCTGATCGCGCTCGTCAAATTTCAGAAAAACTTTTTGAAAATATCAAATTTTCTCACGCTTTAGCACTTACCGAATATTCAGAAAAACTTAACGCTCATTACCAAATTTTATTTCCACCAGTTGAAATAAAAAATTCGCTTCCCGAAATTTTGTCAGCTCGTGGCCTTACGCAATTACGCATCGCCGAAACTGAAAAATATGCGCACGTAACATTTTTCTTTTCTTGTGGAGAAGAAAAAGAAATGAAAGGCGAAGAAAGAATTTTGGTAAAATCGCCCGCAGTTGCGACTTACGATTTGCAGCCAGAAATGTCGTGCGCTGAAGTTGGCGAAAAATTGCGCGCTGCAATTGCTGCCGAAAAATTCGATTTCATCATCGTCAATTACGCCAATCCTGATATGGTCGGACACAGCGGTATGCTTGATCCGTCAATCAAGGCTGTGGAAGCAATCGACAATCAACTTGGTCTTTTAGAAAAAATTATTTTAGAAAAAGATGGTTTGATGTTAATCTCAGCAGACCATGGAAATATTGAGTGCATGCAAGATGAACATCATCATCCACACACTGCGCACACAACAAATCCGGTGCCACTAATTTTGATTGGCAATGCAGTTTCAAACGTACAATTAAATAATGGCACTTTGGCTGACATCGCTCCAACCTTGCTGCATCTAATGCAAATCAATCAGCCACAAGAAATGACTGGCGAAAATTTAATCAAATAAAATGACTGAAGAAACTAAAACTCCGGAAACTATTTCCCCAACACCACAACCAAAAAAGAAGGAAGAATCAGGATTTATTAAAACCTTAATCACCGCTTTGGTTTGCGCCGGAATTATTCGTTCGTTTTTTTTCGAACCTTTTCACATTCCTTCCAGCTCAATGAAACCAGGGCTTTTAATTGGTGATTACATTTTCGTTTCGAAATATTCTTACGGTTACAGCCGCTATTCTTTTCCTTTCGGATTTGATATTTTTTCAGGCCGAATTTTCAAAACCGCACCGCAACGCGGCGATGTTGTCGTTTTCCGCCTGCCTTCAAATCCAAGCATCAACTACGTTAAACGCTTAATTGGTTTGCCCGGTGATAAAATTCAAATGCGCGACGGCGTACTCTACATCAACGAACTTGAAGTAGAAAAAATTTCCGATGGTACTTTCTACGATGCTGACGCGCTAAGCGATAACAAAGAAATCCCGCAATTTTTCGAAACTTTGCCAGAAGGAAAAATGATCGAAACGTTGGATGAAAATCCTAACGCTCCTCAAGATAACACCGGAGTTTATGAAGTTCCTCACGGCTATTATTTTATGATGGGAGACAATCGCGACAATTCACAAGATAGTAGATTTTTAACCCAAGTTGGTTTCGTTCCAGAAGAAAATTTAGTCGGCAAAGCACGTCTGATCTTCTTCTCAGCTGAAAGTAATATTTTACAGTTTTGGAAGTGGACTCATTCGATCCGCTTCAACAGAATTTTTAAGAAAGTGCAGTAACTTCCTTTTCTTTTATTTTTCTAAAACCGATTATTTGTCTCAAAGCAAATACTAACCTAATTTCCAGTCGATATGAAAATTAAATTCGCACTTTTGTTCGCCGCAATTTTTGCTCTTACAAGTTGCCAAACTTCTTCCTCAAAAGAAGAACAGATCAAAGCAACTATCATTAATCCTAAAGTTACCACCACTCTTAAAAATAAGAAAAAATCATCTTTAGAAGAAGACGTTCCTGTACTTCAAGGTACTGATTTAACTAAAGTTTTTGCCGAAGCCGAGAAATATTTTAAAGCTGCGCGCGACTGGCAAAAATTGAAATGCGAACCAAAAAGTGGTTTCATCTGCACCAAAAGAGAATGCCCAAAAAGAGAAGTTTTCACTCACTTAATCTTAGACAAAAAGACTCAAACCATCACACGTTGTGAAAAAGATACTTGCGAATCTTACCCTGCACAATTCAGACAAACTGGGGTTTTCACTAACGTCCAAACCGAAGGACCAGTTGGAACTTTGATCAGAGTTTTGGGTGATAGTCGTTACAAAGAAATTACCACAGTTGGTCTTGATGCCTACATCGCCAATGGTAACTGCGAAGTACTTCCAAAGTAGTTTAACCTAGAAAAGACACAAAAAAAACCTGACATATTTTGGTATGTCAGGTTTTTTTATTACCCATTTTCTATTGATCTTACAAACTAGATTTCAACATCCAGATCGCTTTCTCATGAGCGGTAGAACGACCAATAAATAAGTCTGCAGTAACTTCATCACCTTCTTCTTGCGCTGCTTTGATGCCATTTCTCAACTCTTCTACCAAGATTTGATGACCAACAATTAAATCTTTAATCATAGCAGCACTATCAAGATTTTTGTCACCACTTTTAACTCGGCTTAATTTTGAAAAATTCTCAAAAGTGCCTTCAACCTTAGAATCCAAAGCTCTCATGCGCTCAGCAATTTCATCGATTGCTGTTGAAACATCTTCATATTGGGCGGCAAATAATTCGTGCAACGATTTAAAATTTTCGCCAACAACATTCCAATGATAGTTCTGCAACTTGAGTTGAAAGACGTAAGAGTTAGCCAAAATTTTTTCTAAATTTTGCACTGTTTGAGAATTTTTCATAAATTATTACTGATTTTCGATTACTAAAAGCTGTGCTGCAGAGTTCACAACAGCAGCAATTTTTGCTACCATTTGTACCTGTGATTTTGTAATGCCATGTTTCACCAATTGATTTGCATGAGCATCAATACACATGCCGCAACCGTTCATAACTGAAGCTGCAAGAGCAAAAATTTCGAAATCGTTTTTGTCAATTTCGTGACTTTTAATGCCTTGCATACGAAGTCCAGCCGGCATTTGAGCATATTCTTTATCAGCGCTGATGTGCAGGAAACGATAATAAATATTGTTCATGCCCATCAAAACTACTGCAGTTTTAGCGGCTTTCACTTCAGCTTCCGATAAAATATTTTGCACTTCATTTTCCAAAACTCGAATCAGAGTTTTTTCTTTTGTCACATAAGCTGAGGTTAATGCTGCGCCAAAAATTTGTTTGGCTGTAAGCAGTTGATTTTCCTGACTTAGTAACGTGCTTAAATTAATTTTTACATCTTTAGCGTAATCAGGAATTGCTGATTTTAATGCTTCTAAATTTTCCATATTCTCTCCTTTTTTATATTGTTTGTCATCCTGAGCACCGCGAAGGATCTCACGAGATCCTTCACTACGTTCAGGATGACAGTGTTATTGAAAGCGACGGTTATTTTAAACCTTGATTACCTCATCACCTTTTTTCCAATTGCATGGGCAAAGCTCGTCAGTTTGTAGTGCGTCCAAAACTCGCAAAACTTCTGCCGGATTTCTGCCGACGCTCAAATCTGTTACGTAGACAAATCTGATCACACCTTCCGGATCGACGATGAAAGTCGCCCGTTGTGCTACGCCAGCGTTTTTATCCAAAATTCCCAAGCTTTCCGACAAATCACGTTTGATGTCAGAATACATTGGAAAAGGTAAGTTTTTCAGCTCGTCTTTTTGGCTTCTCCAAGCTAAGTGAACGAATTCTGAATCTGTACTAACCCCAATCACTTGCGCATCACGATCTTTGAATTGTTCGTTTAGCTTTCCGAACTCAGCAATTTCAGTTGGGCAAACAAAGGTGAAATCTTTTGGCCAGAAAAACACTACTAGCCATTTACCTTTGTAAGTTTCGTTGCTGATGTCGACGAAGGCATCGTGAACGTCATTGGTTACTACCGCTTTACCCGCGAATTGCGGGAATTTATCATTTATTCCTAACATATTTTCTCCTTTGGTTAAGTTAATACCAAACCTTACTGTCATCCTGAGCAAAGCGAAGGATCTCGTCAGTTTGGTTCAGAAATTATATCATGAGATCCTTCGCTTTGCTCAGGATGACAGCATGAAATAAAATCTTGGTTGCGTAAATTATTAACCGATCTTAATTATAAAAATCGATTGATCTGATTACTTTAATAATTTTTACCTATGAATCTTCGCGACCTAAAATATTTAATCGCTGTAGCCAAAGAACAGCATTTTGCCCGTGCTGCTGAGAAGTCTTTCGTATCTCAGCCAACACTCAGCATGCAAATTAAAAAGCTGGAAGACGAGCTGGGAGTTCAAATTTTTGAACGCTCACAGAAGAAGTTTATGATTACCAAAGTTGGTGAGGAGATTCTAAAAAAAGCTGAGATAATTTTGCGCGAAGCCGAAGAAATAAAAAATATCGCCAAAAATTCTAAAGATCCTTTCAGTGGCGAAATCAGAATTGGCGCGTTTCCAACACTTGCTTCATATTTTTTTCCTAAAATTGTCGGAAAAATTTCAAAAAAGTTTCCTCAACTAAAATTACTTTTGGTCGAAGAAAAAACCGAAGTTCTTTTGCATAAACTAAAAAGAGGAGAAATCGACGCAGCCTTTATTGCCACGCCTTGTGAAGATTCAGGCTTGGTTCATAAAAAAATTTTCGAAGAAGATTTTTTACTCGCAGTTCCCAAAAAACATCCGCTCGCCAAAAATAAAAAAGTCGAAAAAAAAGATTTAAAGGGTCAGGAATTAATGTTGTTAGAAGATGGTCATTGCTTGCGTGATCAAGCTCTGGAAGCTTGTTCAATGCTGGGTGCGTTTGAACAACAAGACTTTCGCGCCAGCAGTTTAGAAACTTTACGTCAGATGGTAATTTTTGGTGCTGGCATAACTTTAATGCCTGAAATTGCGGTAAAAAAAGAAGATAAAATTTCTTACGTAAAAATTACTAACGCACCACATCGCAAGATTGGTTTGTACTGGCGCGAAACTTCAACTCGTAAGATTCTGATGAAGGAAATAGCCGAATTATCTTTTCTAGATTGAAGAGATTCCGTATAACCCAAATCCGGAAATAATCAGGCCAGAAATCAGCTTAATTCTTAACATGGTTTTGGTCGAAATTTTATGTCGGATTTTGGCAATAGCGTAAGACATCGAAGAAGTCCAAACTAGAGAACCGGTAAATGCTCCAATCGAAATTACCGCAATACTCAATGCATCATAATTATTACCAGCAATCGTCGCCACTACTCCGGCAAAAAATATGATCGTAATCGGATTCGCCATGGTCAGGAGCATCACAAAAAAAACTGTTTTACAGAATCCATCATATTTCAGTTTTACTTCTTTTGTCGAAATTTGATCACAACTTTTAATTTCAATAACACCCAGCAATACCAGCAAAAATCCGAAGAATAGCTTCATGACATCGAGATAATTATCTAAAAATTTTGCAACAATTGCAAAACCACTGGTGGCAATAAAGCTATACAAACCCTCAACCAATGCCGCTCCAACACCAACTGCCAAACCAGCTTTGAAACCACGTTCTAAAACATTTTTGATTAACAAAGTTGCAATTGGACCAATCGGCATCGCAATCGACAACCCAATCAAAGCTGCTTTCAAAAATAATATTATCACAAAATCACACTTAAAATTCCGTAAGTACCAAAACTACCAATAATCATTGCTGCTAAAATTTTTACCCACGCCATCATATTTTCTGATAGCTTGTGACGTATTACAGAAACCGTACCACACATCACAAAAGCCCAAATTACTGAACCAGTAAAAATTCCCGCTACCGTAACAGCCATTTCAGTTTCGGTTAATTGCACGCCAGTCATCGTCGCAAAAACGCCGATAAACAAGGCAATTGTCATCGGACTACCGAGAGTTAAAAAAGTGGTAAAAAACATTGTCGCAAAAAATCCACGTGACTTGGTTTTTATTTCAGAAAATGAAAAATTATGCGCAGTTTTAATCTCGTAAATTGCCAGTAAAATCAAGGCTGCACCGCTAATAACCTTTACTTCCGAGACGTAAGTTGTGAGAAATTTTGAGATAAAAATAAGTCCGCCAGTCGCCACAAATCCATAAAACCCTTCGGTAATAGATGCGCCAAAACTAGTCGCAAAACCAATTTTAAAACCGCGAGTCAAACAATTTTTAATCGCCAAAGTCGAGATTGGCCCAATCGGCATTGCAACTGACAAGCCAATTATTATCGATTTTAAGAAGAGTGCGAACATAAAAAATCCATAAAATAAAACCTCGTTTATCAGCGATAAACGAGGTCTAAATAAAATTTGTTAATTTGGTTAAGACCGCTCTTAACCAAATTAACGCAACTTAGAAACTAAAATTTTTCGTCAGAAAAATTTTACTGTCTTACATATCCAAAACCAAACGGCGCGGATCTTCCAAAAGTTCTTTAATACGAACCAAGAAAGTTACCGCTTCTTTGCCGTCGATGATTCTGTGGTCATAAGAAAGCGCCAAATACATCATTGGGCGGATTTTGATTTCGCCACCAACAACCATTGGACGTTCTTGGATTTTGTGCATGCCCAAAATACCAGATTGTGGCGGGTTGATGATTGGAGTAGACATCAATGAACCGTAAACCCCACCGTTTGAAATAGTGAAAGTTGCACCAGCTAAATCAGGCAACGCAAGTTTACCGTCACGAGCTTTTACGCCAAGATCAGAAATACCTTTTTCGATTTGCGCTAAGTTTAATTTATCAGCATCACGAAGAACTGGAACTACCAAGCCTTGAGGTGAACCAACTGCCACACCGATATCGTAGAAATTTTTGTAGATGATGTCAGTTCCATCAATTTCAGCGTTAACTGCTGGCAACTCTTTCAAAGCAGTCACACAAGCTTTTACGAAGAAAGACATGAAGCCCAATTTCGCACCGTGTTTTTTCTCGAAAGCATCTTTGTATTGAGCGCGAAGAGCCATAACTTCAGTCATGTCAACTTCGTTGAAAGTAGTAAGAATCGCCGCAGTATTTTGAGATTCTTTCAAACGCTCAGCAATTTTTTGGCGAAGTTTTGACATTCTAACGCGTTCAGTTGGTTTTGCACCAACTGCAGCAGGAGCGGCAGCAGAAGTAGCTGAACCAGAAGAAATCGCATCTAAAACATCGCCTTTAGTAACGCGACCATCTTTGCCAGAACCGTTGATTTTTGAAGTATCAACATTGTTTTCTGCAGCCAATTTTTTTGGAGCTGGAGACAAGAAAGCAGCAGCAGAATTATTTTGTGCAGGAGCTGCAGCAACTGGAGCCTTAGCAGCCGCTGGAGCAGCTGAAACAGCAGCACCACCAGCAGACATCAAAGCGATCAAATCACCAACTTTAACGTTGTCACCTTCTTTAACTTTAAGATCAGAAATCACACCAGCTGAAGGAGCGTTTACTTCCAAAGTTACTTTGTCAGTTTCAAGCTCAACGATCAATTCGTCAGCTTTTACCGCGTCACCGACTTTTTTGTGCAATTTAGCAATGCCGGCTTCAGATACCGATTCGCCTAATGCGGGAACTTTAATTTCGATAGTCATAAATTTTTTGTTAAAGTTAGTAAAATTATTTTAATGCGTCTTCGATCAAGGCCTTCTGCTCTTTAGCATGATAAGAACCATAACCAGTTGCAGGAGAAGCGCAAGCGATTCTTCCAGCGTATTTTGGACGAGCTGATTTGTGTTTGATCTCAACCAAAACACTTTCGATCAAATCATCAACAAATTTCCACGCGCCCATGTTTTTCGGCTCTTCTTGGCACCAAATCACTTCGGCATTTTTATATTTTTTTAGTTCAGCTTTTAATTCTTCCGCAGGGAATGGATAAAGCTGTTCTAAACGAACCAATGCTACATCGTTGATTTTAGCTGCTTCGCGAGCTTCAAGCAATTCGTAGTAAACTTTACCAGTACAAAGAACAACTTTGCGAACTTTGTCGTCAGCAGCGATTTTAGTGGTTTCACCAATTAATGGACGGAAAGCTAAATCAGAAAATTCGCTCAAAGTTGAAGTCGCCAACTTGTGACGCAACAATGATTTTGGCGACATCACCACCAAAGGTTTACGATCTTTTCCGTGAATTTGACGACGCAAAGCATGGAAGAAATTCGCTGGATTTGTGATATTTACCACGCGGATATTATTGTCAGCGCAAGCTTGTAAATAACGCTCCAAACGCGCTGAAGAGTGCTCTGGACCTTGGCCTTCAAAACCGTGTGGCAACAACATCACTAAACCAGATTTACGCAACCATTTCACTTCTGAAGATGCGATAAATTGGTCGAAAATAATTTGCGCACCGTTAGCGAAATCACCGAATTGCGCTTCCCAAATGGTCAAACCGTTTGGCATTGAAAGTGAATAACCATATTCAAAACCAAGCACGCCATATTCAGACAAAACTGAATCGTAAACTTCGTATTTTGCTTTATCGGCAAGTGGCGTAAACACGCTATAACGCTGTGCAGTTTTTGCATCGTGCAAAACAGAATGACGATGAGAGAAAGTTCCGCGACCAGAATCTTGGCCAGTAATTCTTACTGGATAACCTTCGTTCAAAAGAGAAGCAAAAGCTAGAGCTTCACCAGTTCCCCAATCGATATCTTTTTCAGATTCAACTACGTGTTTTCTGGCTTCAAGCTGTTTCGCGATTTTTGGATTCACGTTAAAATCAGCCGGAGCTTTAGTAACTTTTTCGATTAAATCTTTGAGCGATTTTTTATTAACCGCAGTTTTAGCAACAGAAACGTCACCATCTTTGATGTGCTTCCAATCAGCTTTCAACCAATCAACATCTTTTGGTTTGAAAGTTTCAGCTTTGGTAAATTCTTCAGATAAATGAGCTTCGAAATCTGCCACCATTTTGTCAAAATCAGCTTGCGACACAACATTTTCAGAGATCAATTTTTGCGCATAAATCACCGTCAAAGTTTGATGATCTTTCAATTTTGTGTACATCACCGGCTGAGTGTAAAGCGGCTCGTCACCTTCGTTGTGACCATATTTACGGTAACAAATTACGTCAATTACCACATCTTTTTTAAACGCTTGGCGATAGCGCATTGCAATATCAGAAACTTTCACAACAGCTTCAACGTCATCACCATTTACGTGAAAAATTGGTGCATCGATCATTTTTGCTAAATCAGAAGCGTAAGTTGTAGAGCGTGAATCTGTAGGGTTAGCAGTAAAACCAACTTGGTTGTTAACGATGATATGCATCACGCCACCAGTATTGTAGCCAGTAACACCATTCATCACCAAACTTTCCGCAACCAAACCTTGACCAGCGAAAGCGGCATCACCATGAATTAAAAGTGCCATTGCTGATTCGCCAGTTGAATCGCCACGAAGAGATTGTTTGGCGCGGATTCTTCCTGCTGCAACCACGTTAACCGCTTCAAGATGTGAAGGGTTAAATGCCAAAGATAAATCAATTTTGTTGCCGGCAATTTCACGAGTTGAAGCATAACCCATGTGATATTTTACGTCACCAGATTTAGTGATGCCTTCCGGAAATCCTGGAGTTCCTTTAAATTCAGAAATCATTTGGTGGTAAGGTTTTCCCATTACCCCAGTAAGGGTATTCAGACGACCGCGGTGAGCCATACCGATAACGATTTTTTTCACGCCAGTTTTGGCAGCGGTATCAATAATTTTTTCAACTGAGTTGATTGAAGCTTCACCACCTTCAACCGAGAATCTTTTCGCGCCTGGGAAACGTTTGTGTAGGAATTGTTCGAACTTTTCAGTGCGAATAATTTCTTTTAAGATTTTAATTTTTTCTTCTTTTGAAATCGCCGCAAGCAGTGTGTTTTCTGTTTCGCGCGCCAACCATTCTTTTTGTGTCGCATCACTAATATATTCAAATTCACAACCAACACTGTTGGCGTAAACATAATTTAAATATTCAATCGCTTGTGAAATTTTAGCTTTTTGGCCATTGAACTCGACTTCTTTTTCTAAATCTTCAGCGCTGATTCCATGATTTTTTGGGTCAATTTCCGCAACGTATTGTGGAGATTTCAAACCAATTGGATCAAGGTTCGCCGCCAAATGTGCAAATCTTTTGTAGGCTGTAAGTAAGTTAGCAACGCGGATATTTAAATCTTTACCAGAAGCAACTGGAGCTGCAGCAGCTTTTGCATCTTTTTTAACTTCTTTTGGTGCGTTTGATGAAATGTCAAAATCTTGCGAACCAACAACTTTCAAAGTTCTTTTTGCCCAAGTTGGACCGTTATAATCGGCTAAAATTGACTTAACCTCATCAGCATTTTGCTTGAAAAATTCTGCCCAAGTTGCATCAACTGATGCCGGGTTTTGCAAAAATTTTTGGTAAAGTTCGTTGATAAAAACAACGTTCGCGCTGAAAAAAGGCGAGCTATTCGCTAGTTCTTGTGACATGTTGTAAAGGAATTATTGTAAAGACCTAAAGTGGCGTGGGGTCGGACAATCTAAAAGTCCGCCAACTTAATTGCAAGCATCGGAAATTATACCCAAATAAAAAGTTTGAAAAATTAAATTGGATAAAAACAATGCGCCTCCTTCAAAAACCACAGACGAAAAATCCACATCAAATTTAGAAATGGCGGGGTAGCTCAGTCGGTAGAGCAGCGGGATCATAATCCGCGTGTCGGGGGTTCGATCCCCTCTCCCGCTACCATTTCTTCACACCGTTGGTCATTCAGCCTCCAGTTTACGACTCAAAATCTCAGGCCAAAAATGTGCGTTTAAGCACATTTTTTCCCGCTACCATTTCTTCACACCGTTGGCTTACATCAGCAATAATCCTTCTAATTTTTTTACCTCGTCGCGCAACTTAGCTGCCTTCTCAAAATCAAGATTCGCCGCAGCTTCTGTCATCTCTTTTTTCAGAGCATCCATATATTTTTGATCTGGCAAATTCTTTTTGCTGAAACCAGAAATCTCAACATCGTCATTCTTTTTAGTATAAAGATTTGCCAACGCTGAACCGATTTTTTTAAAAGTAGTTTTCGGCGTAATTCCGTGTTTCTCGTTATAGGCAATTTGAATTTTTCGACGACGCTCTGTCTCGCCGAGAGCCGCTTTCATCGACTTCGTTTCTTTATCAGCGTATAAAATAACTTTACTTTCAGCGTTACGCGCAGCCCGTCCTATCGTTTGAATCAAAGAGGTTTCGTTACGTAAAAATCCTTCTTTATCCGCGTCAAGAATCGCCACCAAGGCACATTCAGGAATATCCAAACCTTCACGCAAAAGATTTACACCAACTAAACAATCATGTTTTCCTAAACGTAGATTTTGAATGATCTCGATACGATCAAGCGTATCAACATCTGAATGCATATAAACCACATTGATTCCGCAATCAGATAAATAATCAGTCAGATCTTCCGCCATTTTTTTGGTGAGAGTTGTTACCAAAGTTCGAAAGCCGCGTTCCTTAGTAGCTTTGACTTCACCAATCAAATCATCAACTTGCGTTTTCGCCGAGCGCACTTCACAAACTGGATCCAAAAGTCCAGTTGGACGAATAATTTGCTCGATAATTTCGCCATCATTATGCGCCATTTCGTATTTTCCCGGAGTCGCTGAAACGTAAATGGTTTGCGGCTTGAAAGCTTCCCATTCAGCAAATTTTAGCGGACGATTATCCAGTGCTGAAGGCAATCTAAATCCATATTCCAACAAGTTCGATTTGCGGGCAAAATCACCTTTATACATGCCGTCAATCTGTGGAACCGAAACGTGACTTTCATCAACAAAAAGCAGCGCATCTTTGGGTAAATATTCGAATAAAGTTGGCGGCGCAGCACCGGCTGGACGACCAGTTAAGTAACGCGAATAATTTTCGATACCCTTACAACTTCCAACCGTCAGCAACATTTCCATATCATAAGTGGTGCGCTGATTGAGACGTTGTGCCTCAACAATTTTTCCCTGTTTTTCTAAGTCATCGATACGTATCGCCAAATCACGTTTGATTTGCGAAATCGCGCCCTTCAATGTGTCCGCTGGGGTTACGTAATGCGAAGACGGATAAAGCGCGATCGAATCAAGCTTGCCAAAAGTTTCACCAGTCAGCGGATCAAATTCGGTGATTTCTTCAATCTCATCGCCAAACATTGAAATACGCCAAGCGCGCTCATCTTCATGCGATGGAAAAATGTCAACAGTATCGCCAATAACGCGGAAACAACAACGCTCAAAAGCAATATCGTTGCGCTCGTACTGCAAATCAACAAAGCGCAGCAAAAGTTTTTGACGATTAATTTCATCACCAACTTTCAAACGCAAAACCATCGTCGAATAAAATTCTGGCGAACCAATACCGTAAATGCAGGAAACTGAGGCAATCACAATAGTATCGCGGCGCTCAAACAAAGCGCGAGTTGCGACGTGACGTAAACGATCAATTTGTTCGTTAATTTGCGAATCTTTTTCGATATAAGTGTCGGACTTAGGAATGTAAGCTTCTGGCTGGTAATAATCGTAGAACGATACAAAATAACCGACTTCATTTTCGGGAAAGAATTCCTTCATCTCGCCATACAACTGCGCGGCCAAAGTTTTATTATGTGCCATAATCATCGCCGGACGCTGTGTTTGCTCGATGATATTTGCCATCGTAAAAGTTTTTCCCGAACCAGTAATTCCAAGCAAAACCTGATTTTTTTTCTTCGCTTCAATACCCTTGACTAACTTCTCAATCGCCTGCGGCTGATCGCCCGATGGTTTAAACTTTGAATGAATTTTGAATTTTTGAGGCATCTAGAAACATCACATGAAAATATCCGCTTTCATTTTTGATAAAACAAAAACGAAAGCGGATGGTGGACAGGGCAGGATTTGAACCTGCGAACGCTTGCGCGGACAGATTTACAGTCTGTTGCCATTGACCACTCGGCCACCTGTCCATAAGAACAAATTCCATCACTATTAAAGTGAGAGAAATGGAGCGGGTGAAGGGAATCGAACCCTCACGGCTAGCTTGGAAGGCTAGAACTCTACCGTTGAGCTACACCCGCAAAAATATTACACTAAAACAAAAAGAGCGCGGCTTTCTAAAGGGTGGTAATTTGAAAGTCAAATAGACCAATTAAAAAATCCTATTTTTAATTTTTTGAGCAGACTTTACACGATGAATTTTTTTTCAAATTCACCTTGCGAAAATCGTTTTTTAGGAAATCAGAGATTAAAATTTTTCCAACTAAACTATCTTTTTCTGCCTGGCCAATTCCTAAAATTTCTTTAATCGTTGTAGTCGCTTGGAGAGCGCCAATTGTGCCCGCAACTGATCCTAGAATTCCTTTCTCAGAAAGCGGTAAAGAAAAAGTTTCATCAACAATATTTGGATTAAAACAGGCGTAACACGGATTATTATTCTCAAAAGATTTGAAGACAGAAACTTGTCCGAGAAAACCTTTTACGGCAGCAAAAATTAGCGGTTTTTTTTGTTCGTGACAAATTTCGTTAATAATAAAACGAGTCGGAAAATTGTCGGTGGCGTCCAAAACAAAATCGTAATCAGAAACTAATTTTTTTAAGAGGTCACGATTAGCGCGCTGAGGAAAAATCGTTAAATTTACATCAGGATTTAGCGCCGAAATTTTTTCTTTGGCGCTCTCAACTTTTTTCTGATTTAAGTTTCTTACATTGTGAATCACTTGACGCTGTAAGTTCGAAAGCTCAACCACATCATCATCAATCACGCCAATATTTCCAACTCCGGCCGCAGCTAAATAAAATAAGACCGGAGAACCAAGACCACCAGCACCGATCACCAAAACTTTCGCACGTAATAATTTTTCTTGCCCGACTTCGGTGATTTCGGGAAGAATTGTGTTACGAAGATAACGTTGTTTTTGGTTGTCGGTGAGAGTCATATTATTTTGTTCCTGTGCTACCGAAACCACCAGAACCACGTGCAGTTTCGTCTAAATTTTCCACTTCAACGATTTCGGCTTGTTCGTGTTTGGCGATTACGACTTGGGCAATTCTCATGCCACGGGTGATCGTGAAATCAACTTGCGAATGATTGATTAAAATCGCGCAAACTTCGCCACGATAATCTGAGTCAACTGTTCCTGGCGAGTTCAAAACTGTGATACCATTTTTAAGTGCCAAACCTGATCTTGGGCGAACTTGTGCTTCATAACCTTTTTCTAAAGCGATCGAAATTCCTGTTTTTACTAACTTAATTTCACCAGGCTTAATCACGATTGGCTCATCAATTGCAGCCAACAAATCCATACCAGCGCTGCCAGAAGTTTCATATTTTGGCAAAGGCAAATCTTTACCGTTTTCCAGTTTTTTGATTTTTAAAATTGTCATTTTGAATGAGAATTATTTGAGAATTATTTTCAGGGGATTTTCAGGGTTGATAAATTTGCTTACGCGCTTAAAAAACGCGACTCTTTTTTTGTCACAAAAATCTTTTCCCAAAAACATGTCAGAAAAATCTCCTGAACTCAAGAATGAAAGCCGTCGTAAATTGCTTACAACAACTGCTTACACAGCAGCTGGTATTGGTGCGGCTTGCGCAATTTTACCATTTGTTGATAGCATGAATCCTTCAAAAGACGTTGCTGCTCTTGCTTCCGTCGAAGTTGATATTTCAAATATCAAAGAAGGTGATGCTAAAAAAGTTATGTGGCGCGGTAAGCCAGTTTCGATCAGAAGACGCACCAAAGCTGAAATTGAAGAAGCTAAAAAAGTTAATCTTTCTGAATTACGTGATCCGCAAGACGACTCAGAACGTGTCAAAGCTGGCAAAGAAGAATGGTTGGTTACAATTGAAATCTGCACACATTTGGGTTGTATTCCAATTGTTGGACAAGGCGAATATCAAGGTTGGTTCTGCCCTTGCCATGGTTCACAATATGATACTTCAGCGCGAATCAGAAAAGGTCCAGCTCCAAAAAATCTTGAGATTCCGCCGTACGAATTTGTATCGGATACAAAAATTAAAATTGGTTAATTCCATCAGCTCGCTAACTAAATAAAAATATGTCTAATCACATTCAAAACGACTTCGACAAAAGTCTCACTGAAAAATATCAAGTTGCCAAATGGATCAATGATCGTTTGCCAATTATTGATTCTCTTGAAAATACTCTTTTCAAACATCCTTATCCTAAAAATTTGAGCTACTGGTGGAGCTTTGGTTCAATCGCCGGTATCGCCTTGGTTGTGCAAATTTTGTCAGGATTATTCTTGTCGATGCATTACGCTGCTAATACCGCTCTGGCTTTCAACTCAGTTGAGCATATCATGCGCGACGTACGCTACGGCTGGTTAATTCGTTACATTCATGCCGTTGGCGCCTCGATGTTTTTCGTTGCACTTTACGCCCACATTGCTCGTGGTTTGTTTTACGGCTCATACAAAAATCGCCGCGAATTATTGTGGTGGATTGGCGTGGTCATTTTCTTGTTGACTATGGCAACAGCTTTCATGGGTTACGTATTACCTTGGGGACAAATGAGTTTCTGGGGGGCAACCGTTATTACCAACTTGTTCTCAGCTTTACCTATCGTTGGTAAATCAATCGTAACTTGGTTGTGGGGCGGCTATTCTGTTGACAACCCAACACTGAATCGCTTCTTCTCTTTACACTTTTTATTGCCTTTCGTGATTGTCGGCATCGTGCTTTTACACCTTGTTGCTCTTCACACTGTCGGTTCAAACAACCCAGCTGGCGTTGAAATCAAAACCAAAAAAGATTCGATTCCTTTCCACCCTTATTTTACCATCAAAGATATGGTTGGCTTTGTCGCATTCTTCTTAGTATTTGGATATTTCTTATTCTTTTATCCAAATGCTCTTGGACATCCAGATAACTACATCCCAGCTAACCCGATGGTAACTCCAGCACACATCGTACCTGAATGGTATTTCTTACCGTTCTACGCAATCTTGCGCGCCGTACCTGATAAACTTGGTGGCGTGATCATGATGTTTGGCGCGATTGCTTTACTTTTCGCCTTGCCTTTCCTTGATCGCAGCAAAGTTGTTTCTGGAGCTTATCGTCCACTTTTCCAAAAATTCTTCGCTTTATTTGTGGTGAACTTTGTGTTTTTAGGATGGTTGGGCAAATCTCCAGCCGAAGGTTGGTACATTTGGGCTTCACGCTTAGCTACTCTTTACTATTATGCTTACTTTTTGGTGATTATGCCGAATTTGCCAAAGTTTGAAAAAACTTTGCCACTTCCAGATTCAATCGAAGAAGACTTCAAAAATAAGCACAGCCATTAATTAAATTAGAAAAAATGAAAAAACTTTTTTTACTTTTAGCGTTAATTCCAACTCTAGCTTTTGCCAATGAAGGTGGAAATGATTCTACTGACCCGCTTGCAACTTCGGCGCTGCACCCAAAACAAATGAAATGGGAATTTGACGGATTTTTTGGTCGTTTCGATCGCGCTTCCGCTCAACGTGGTTATCAAGTGTACAAAGAAATTTGTGCAGCTTGCCATAGCTTAAACCTTGCAGCATACCGCAACTTAGAAGAAATTGGTTTCTCGGAAGCTGAAGTTAAACAAATAGCTTCTGAAGCTTCTGTTACTGATGGTCCAAATGATGAGGGTGAAATGTTTGAACGCCCTGGTTTACCATCTGATCGCTTCGTCGGCCCTTATGCTAACGAACAAGCGGCGCGCGCAGCAAACGGTGGTGCAGTTCCACCTGATTTGTCTTTGATTGTTAAAGCTCGTCACGATGGTGCAAACTATGTTTATTCATTGATCACCGGCTTTACCGATGCTCCTGAAGGCTTTCACTTAAACGAGGGTAAAAATTACAACCCTTATTTCGAAGGTCGTCAAATTTCAATGCCGGCACCAATTTCGGATGATGGTCAAGTTACTTACACCGATGGCACAGTTGCTACAAAAGAGCAAATGACTATCGACGTAGTAAATTTCCTACAGTTTATTGCAGAACCAGAAACAGAAGCTCGCAAGAAAATGGGAGTTCGCACCATGATTTTCTTAGCACTCTTATTTGTAATTTTATTGGCGGCTAAAAAAGCGGTTTGGAATAAACTGAAATAAAACCCAGCCTTTGCTATTATTAGCTCAGGCTGACAAGGAAATTAGAATAAACAAAAAATAAATCGTAAAATGACTTTCGAATTTAACGCTGAAAACCAACAAAAAGTTCAGGAAATTTTAGCAAAATATCCAGCCGATCGTGCTAAATCTGCAGTCATGCCTTTGCTTGATTTGGCTCAAAGACAAAATCAAAATTGGGTTTCAAAAGATGTCATCGCAACGATCGCGGCAATTCTAAAAATGCCAGAAATCAAAGTTTACGAAGTCGCGAGTTTCTACACGATGTACAATTTACAACCAGTCGGAAAATATCTGCTTCAATTCTGCAAAACCACACCCTGCATGCTTCGCGGCATCGACAAGATCATCAAAGATTGCGAAGAAAAATTAGGAATTGAGATGGACGAAACTACAGTTGACGGCATGTTCACCTTGAAAGAAGTTGAGTGTCTTGGAGCTTGTGTCAACGCTCCTGTTGTCCAAATTAACGATGATTTTGCCGAAGATTTAACCTCAGAAAATTTCTTAAAAATTCTCGAAGAATTAAAAGCCGGAAAAGCTTTTAAAGTTGGATCACAAATCGGTAGACAATGCTCCGCAGCGGCGAACTAATTTAGGAATGATTACAAAAACAAAAAATCACTCGCGCGTAATCGATATTTCAGCACTTCTCCTAACAATTTTCGTTGTTAGTCTCACCTCAGTTTTCGTAATCAAATACTGCTATTTGTTTGATGATTTAGGCATGGTCGCAAAACAAAGATTAATTGATCACCCAATATTTACTTTTTTCATTACCCCAGTCTTCTTTTGGGTTTCAGCTTATCTATGCCGACTTTACTCTCCCAAAGCTTCCGGCAATCACCTTAGTCACGCTTTAAGCGAATTAAAAAAAGATCCTAACGATTTTGATAAAGTTTCTACCTTCTTAAATATTCGCGTGGTGATGATAAAAGCTATAAGTTCTCTAATCGCCACTCTTGGCGGCGGAGCCTTGGGCAAAGAAGGCCCAGCCGTTCACATGTCAGCAGGAATTTTCGCATCTTTAGCAAAAAGATATGAGAGATTCTTACCTCATATCAACTTATCTACTTGGGTTTCAGCAGGCACCGCAACTGGTTTAGCAATCGCTTTTAACGCACCAATTGCAGGGGCAGTTTTTGTTATCGAAAAATTATCGAAAAGCCGTTTCAAAGATTCGAAAGGACATATCACTTGGACTTTGGTAGTAATCTCGATTGTAACAATAATTTTCTACAAACCGAATCCACTATTCAATTTTCACAATCTGATTTTTCAGATTAGCTCACAATCCGTTCCACTAATTTTAGTTGCTCTGACTTGCGGCTTACTCGCCTTTGTTTTCCAAACCGCCAATAATTATTTCTATCTAAAATTTTCCGAAATCAGTTCGAACTGGTGGCATCTAGTACCAATTTGCGCTGGGATCATCATCGCCTACTTAAATTTTTATTGTGGAATTTATTCTTTCAGCGGTGGCATTCACACCTCGCAAGAAGTTCTTTCTAGCACAACTCCGCTACTTTCTTACAAAGAAGTTTTTGGCCGAATTTTAAATACTATCATCACTTTTGCTTCAGGTTGTGCTGGTGGTTTGATTGCTCCAGCAATGGCGATTGGAACTGGAATTGGCTCTTTAGCGAGTAATTTTGCTCCCAATATTGACATGGGAGTATTTTTATTAATTGGAATGACATCTTTCCTAGCCGCAGTTCTGGGAGAACCAATTACAGCTGCAATCGTGATTTATGAAGCTACTGGACAAAATGCTGAAAATATTCCGTTCCTTGCTGGCGCTGCAATTATTGCCGCTACAACTTTTAAGATGATTGGGAAAATTAAAATTCGTCAATAAGCCCTCTCTAATCTAAAGAAACTCCTTCCATCCCAACCATAAAAAAAGGGTCAGACTTTTAAAAGTCTGACCCTTTTTTTGGTTGGGACGGAAGGATTCGAACCTACGCATGACGGGATCAAAACCCGTTGCCTTACCACTTGGCTACGTCCCAATATAAAGATTCATGATTTTTTACCACAGGAGGGGAAAAAAGAGCGCGGATTTCTAAAAGCGTTTTTTCCTCAAGTCAACCAAATATTAGATTGACAGCGCGAGTGTGAAAATTAAATTCCGCGATCTCAATTTCCCTACAAATCAAGCACTCAAGCAAACATGACACAGCTCGAAGAAATCATTCAATTATCGGAACAAATTACCAAAAGCTCTGACCAACTAGTTTTAAAAATGGCGGAACTAAGTTCAATCGCCTCTCACGGTGGAGGAGTTGATCCGTTTATCTTCGCTCTAACTATTTTCGTTTTAGCTTGCTTCGTCGGCTATTTCGTAGTTTGGAAAGTTACTCCCGCTTTACACACACCTTTAATGGCAGTTACCAACGCAATTTCTGGCGTTATCGTAGTTGGCGCAATCATCGCTCTTGGTTCAACTTCAAGTTTCTCACTTGTTTCAGTATTTAGTTTCTTCGCCATTATCATCGCCTCGATCAATATTTTCGGCGGTTTCTTCGTTACTTGGCGCATGCTTCAGATGTTCAAAAAATAATCTAAAAAATGAAAAAATTTTTCGATCAAAGCCCGTGCTCATGGGGCAAAATTTTGGCAATTTTTGCCGTTCTTTCTTTTGTTCTGCGCACAATTTTTTTAGTTTGGCAACGCCATGAAATTGACTTCTCTGTAGTCACAATAATTGAAACTTACGCAGTCGGATTTTTCTTCGATACACTTGCTCTTGGCTACATTGCACTTCTTCCGTTGGCCTACTACACCTTCATTCCCAGCAAATTTTTTAACTCACCAAAGCATCAAATCGCCAACCGCGTTTTTTATTTTATTTTTCTTTTCGTCATCGTCTTTTCGGTATTTTCCGAAATCACTTTTTGGGATGAATTCCAAACTCGCTTCAACTTCATCGCTGTCGATTATTTAATCTACACCACCGAAGTAATCGGCAACATCATGGAATCTTATCCGATGGGTTGGTTGATTAGCGCTATCGCAATAATTTCCGCGATCATTTTCTTTTTTACTTACAAAAAAATCGTCGTCGTAAAAGAAGAAAATTTCCGCTGCCGCATCAAAAAATTCACGGTTTATTCTGCTGCTTTGGCAATAGCATTTTTCGCAATTGATAGCTCAAAAGTTACACGTATTTCACCGAATAATTACATCAACGAAATCACCGCTAACGGCATTTACCAGCTGTTCTCAGCCTATCACAATAATCAAATTGATTACGATACTCTTTACGCTGGCGAAGATTTAAAAGTCGCCACCGCAAATCTTCGTAGTTTAATTTCTAAACAAGAACCACGCTCAAAATTTCTGACTGAAGACGATATTTCTCGTTTCGTTCCAGCACCAAAATCTGGCGGCGAAAAAAGATACAACATTATTTTTGTTTCAATCGAAAGCATGAGCGCCAGCTTTATGGCAAGCTTTGGCAGTACTGAAAATATTACACCAAATCTCGATAATTTAGCCAAAAATAGTTTATTTTTCACTAATTTGAAAGCGACTGGAACACGCACAGTTCGTGGTCTTGAAGCCTTGTCTTTAGCAGTTCCACCAACTCCAGGCAATTCAATCGTACGTCGTCCGAATAACGAAAATATGTTCAACATTTCCAGCCCTCTTGTTGAGCGCGGTTATGAAGCGAAATTCCTCTACGGCGGTGATGGTTACTTCGACAATATGAATTATTTCTTCGGCAATAATGGTTTTGCAATTGTTGATCGCCAAACTTTCGCTAAAGACGAAATCACCTTCTCGAACGCTTGGGGCGTAGCTGACGAAGACTTATTCAACAAAGCAATCAAAGAAGCAGATAAATCTTTCGCGGCTGGAAAACCGTTTTTGAATTTCATCATGACCACTTCGAATCACCGTCCTTTCACCTATCCTGACGGCAAGATCGACATCGATTCTAAAACTGGTCGTAACGGCGCAGTAAAATATACCGATTACGCTATTGGAAAATTACTTGAAGAAGCACGCAAAAAACCATGGTTCGATAACACAATTTTTGTCTTTGTTGCCGATCACTGCGCAGGTTCTGCAGGCAATACTGACGTTCCTGTGTGGCGTTACCAAATTCCAGCGATTGTTTACGCTCCAAAAATTATCAAGCCGCAACTTTTCGATAAAAACGTCAGCCAAATTGATCTAGCTCCAACTTTGATGGGAATTTTAAATCTGTCGTACAATTCGAAGTTTTTTGGCTCGGACGTTTTGAATAACACCAAAACAATCGACCAACATTCTTTCGTCAGCACTTACACCGACATCGGCTATTTCAAAGGCGACAAGCTCTATTTGTTAAAGCCCAAAAAAGAGAAAAAAGTTTTCGATGTTGTGATTAATGGTTATGGCTGGGAGGCTTCAAAAGAAATTGTAATCACTGATTACGATGAAAAAGAAATGAATAACGCGATCGCTTACTACCAAGTTGCAAGCCATCTATTTAAAAATGACAAACTCAAAAATTTCACTGCCGATAAAGCAAATTAATTTGCTGATCCTAATCGATCTGATCTTGATTTGCCTAAGTCTATGGCTTTTGCAAGTTACCGACATCGACCTAATTTTGCAAAATCGCCTGTTTGATTTTGATGGACAACATTGGCTAATTGATCGCACCGAACCGGTAAAAAAATTTATCTTTTATATTTTCCCTAAAGTCCTTTTTGGGCTTACGATTGCCGGCTGCATAATGGCTCTCGTCAAGGATGACGGAACTACTCGCTCTCGCGTTATTTTGATCCTTTTAGCCCTTATTTTCATTCCACTTACCGCTGGAAATATCAAAAAATTCACTAACGTCTATTGCCCAGCAAACCTTGAAATATATGGTGGTGATAAACCTTACGTAAAAATTTTCGATTCTTACCCCGAAGGTTTTCACTCATCAAAAAAAGGCCAATGCTTCCCCGCTGGACATTGTTTGACTGGCTTTTCTTTCATGATTTTATTTTTTGCCCTACGCAAAAAATCACAGCGCATCGCCGGATTAATTGGCGCTACAGCTTTAGGCTGGATTATGGGTTGGTATCAAATGGCCAAAGGCGTACATTTTTTTGGTGATACTTTGATTTCAATGCTAGTCGCCTTTTTGTTCGCAGCCTTAATCACAAAATTTTACGTTACTCGACTTCAAAAAATCAGCGATTAACCTAGCGATTCACTCAACTATTTCTAACTGCATTTTTCTGCCAAAATGACTGCTCAAAAAATTACTAAAAAACTTACTTTAGGCCCACTTCCCGCTTCTAAAAAAGTTTACGTTCCTAGTGAAAAATTTCCTGACGTTAAAGTTGCAATGCGTGAAATCGCTTTGTCAGAAAAATCTGACACTAAGTCTTTCACGGTTTACGACCCTTCTGGTGTTTACACCGATCAAAATTATTTAGACAAAATCGATCTCAACAAAGGTTTGCCAAAACTGCGCGAAGCTTGGATTAAAGAGCGCGGCGACGTTGAATTGATCGAAGGCCGCAAAGTTAAACCAGAAGATAACGGCATCACCGCTGAAGGCGCGAAAGCTTCGGCGCCAGAATTTGATCTTTCCGATTTCAAAATTTTACGCGCCAAATCTGGCAAAGCGCCAACGCAATTGGCTTATGCTCGCGCCGGAATTATCACCAAAGAAATGGAATATGTGGCGATTCGCGAAAATATGCGTCGTGAAGAATTGATCAAAAATTCCAAATATGCTGGCGAAAAATTCGGCGCGATTTGTCCTGATATTATTACCCCAGAATTTGTCCGCGATGAAATCGCTTGCGGCCGCGCTATCATTCCCAACAACATCAATCACCCTGAATCTGAACCGATGATTATCGGCCGCAATTTCTTGGTAAAAATTAACGCTAATATCGGCAACTCAGCAATTTTCTCTGGCGTTGAAGATGAAGTTGAAAAAATGATTTGGGCCACGCGTTTCGGCGCTGACACTTTGATGGATTTATCCACTGGTAAAAACATCCACAACATTCGCGAATGGATTATCCGCAACTGTCCAGTTCCAGTTGGAACCGTTCCAATTTACCAAGCACTCGAAAAAGTTGGTGGCGTTGCTGAAGATTTAACTTGGGAAATTTTCCGCGATACTCTGATTGAGCAAGCTGAGCAAGGTGTGGATTATTTCACCATTCACGCTGGTGTGCGTTTGCAATATGTTCCGCTAACTGCCAATCGTGTGACTGGCATCGTTTCGCGCGGCGGTTCAATTATGGCAAAATGGTGTTTGTCGCATCACAAAGAAAATTTCTTGTACACACATTTCGCTGAAATTTGCGAGATCTTAAAACAATATGACGTAGCCTTTTCTTTGGGTGATGGCTTGCGTCCAGGATCAATTGCTGACGCCAATGATGAAGCTCAACTTGGCGAATTAAAAACTTTAGGTGAACTTACCAAAATCGCTTGGGAACATGATTGCCAAGTGATGATCGAAGGCCCAGGACACGTGCCAATGCATTTGATTAAAGAAAATATGGACAAACAACTTGAGTGGTGCCACGAAGCTCCATTCTACACTTTAGGGCCATTAACCACCGACATCGCGCCTGGTTACGACCATATTACATCAGCAATTGGTGCTGCAATGATCGGCTGGTTCGGAACTGCCATGCTTTGCTACGTAACGCCAAAAGAACATTTAGGTTTACCAAATAAAGAAGACGTTCGCGACGGCGTAATCACTTACAAACTTGCTGCTCACGCTGCTGATTTAGCGAAAGGTAAAAAAATCGCCAGACTGCACGATGATGAACTTTCAAAAGCCAGATTTGAATTCCGTTGGGAAGATCAATTCAACCTTTCTCTCGATCCAGAAAAAGCCAAAAGTTTCCACGACGAAACCTTGCCAGCCCAAGGCGCCAAAGTAGCCCACTTCTGCTCGATGTGCGGTCCAAAATTCTGCTCAATGAAAATCACACAAGATGTTCGTGACTATGCCGCCAAACAAAAAGAGGCGGAAAAAGGTATGGAAGAAATGAGTGAAAAATTTAAGGAAATGGGTGGGCAAGTTTATTTTAAGAAGGAGTAAAATTTAACAGATAGAAATAGGCATGTCCGAAGCCCTAATTTCAATTCTTGAGTCTGAAAAATTCAATATTTCGAAAAGAATACATTAAGAAAACTTCGTAGTTTTACATCCCAATGACTGTCTTGGCTTTAATATATCCTACACAACAAGAGGTGATTGCAAATTCCATCCAGCTCTAGGTAGCAGATCATCTAGGGTATTTTTCCAAAAACTATTTATCCAAGCAGAAAACACAAAAATCGTTAATGAAAAGCGCAGAAATTTACGAGAAAAACGCAAAAAATCGAAAGTAAATCTGAGTTAAAAATAATCAAAAAAAACGTAAAAAAGCGAATTAGTGCCCGCGGGCACTAATTGTATTTTGACCATTAAAATCAAGGGTTTGTGCTACTTTCTTCTTTCCCAAAAATGTGGCCTCTGACTCCATCTCAATTTTTACGTTACGTCGGCAACGACTGACATGAACAGGTGGACAGGAATTACTAACTCTCTTCCGCAATAAAATATCAAAAATCACAAACATGAAAAACCTCGAAACCACTCCTAGGCTCGACCTAGTTTGTAACTTCGTCCACACGTTAATACCTTTTGTAAAACGGAACTGAACATGAAAACAAGATTACAAATCCATTCATGCGAAGGTTTATTTAAAAGCCCAATAGTTATCTAGAGTTTTGGCCACCTATCGAGTTACCACCTTGCATCCTTGTTGTTTGAAGATTAACCGGTGAGGCTACAGGAATATTAGTATGATTGTTACTGCTATCTCTAGAAATTTGGACATTCACTACTCTGGTTGGAGCTATCTCAGCTTCTGCTATCACAACATCTCCGTTCCTGTACTCATTGGCTCCGTGGCTTTGTAGTAATCCAGCAATATCGCGATAATTATTGTCTCTGGCAATGCTCAGAGCACTAATATGTTTTGTTCCTGTATTGTTACAGCATATGTTAACATCAACTTTATCCATTTGATTTCCTTCATAATCAAATTCTAATATCGCTCTAACATTATCCATTTTGCCACTTCTCACCGCTTCCATCAAAGCAGTCGTTCCGAAAGAATCTTGAGTATTAATCAATGCACCGTTTCTAAGCAACATTTCAACAGTACGTGGATCGCCATTTTCAGCAGCTTTCATCATTGTAGTGACTTTAGCCGGAGTTTCGTAATTCGGATTAGCTCCCATTTCTAAAAGCTGCTCAACACCATATAATACAGTATTTTTAACCTTTTTGTTGTAGGAAATACCAAGAAAAGATTCTCTTCTAATTGTAACTTGCTCTACAGCTGCAATCCCTTCAGGATCTCCAGCAGCAGAAAAAAGTAAATGATCACGAATTCCTTGTTCATTCATGACACTTTCAATATTGCCTAGTGGTTCAATTGTAATTGCAGGATGTCTTGGCATATTATTTGAATTATTTTTTAACAGTAAGTTTAATCCATTTTATTGAGAAAAAACCGTCCTAATAATGCAAATTTAATTTGATGGTTTCTAAATTTGTTATTCTGAATGTGTTTCTGGAGATTGTCGATTTCACAGTTCCCGAAATTTTTTTCACAAAATATTATGAAAAAAATCGACATGACCTGCGAATCCACTTCGCGCGTTAGTACGTTAGTTTAGAAAAACTCCTCCTTAAATTTCCCTAAAGAAATTTACCAAGTTGACAGTTAGTTCTTCACCCCTATTTTGCGCGGCTCTTTTGTAAGCTCGCAGATGATTATTTCTTCGAATTTCTCCTCTCTTTTTTCTTTTAAAAAACTTTAAACTCAAAATGACTGACTTCAGAAACGTTGCCATTATTGCTCACGTTGACCATGGCAAAACTACATTGATCGATGCGATGTTGCATCAAAGCGGTACTTTCCGTGCTAACCAACAAGTTGAAAATCGTGTGATGGACTCAAACGATTTGGAAAAAGAACGCGGTATCACAATTCTTGCGAAATGTACTTCCATCGTTTGGAACGACCACAAAATCAACGTTATCGACACTCCTGGTCACGCTGACTTCGGTGGTGAAGTTGAACGCGTTTTGTCGATGGCTGACTCTGCACTTTTGTTGGTTGACTCTGCTGAAGGTGTAATGCCACAAACTAAATTCGTACTTTCAAAAGCTTTGGCTCTTGGTTTACGTCCGATCGTAATTATTAACAAAATCGATCGTGGCGATGCTCGTCCTGATGAAGTTTTAAACGAAATTTTCGATCTATTCGTTTCACTAAATGCCACTGAAGAACAATTAGATTTCCCTGTTCTTTACGCCGTAGGTCGCGATGGCTGGTGTGTTGAAGATTTGGAAAAAGATGAACGCAAAGATTTGTCACCTCTTTTCAATTTGATTTTGCGTCACGTTTCTCCACCAAATTTTGACAAAGATGGTCCATTCAAAATGTTGGCAACTTTGTTAAGCCACAGCCCTTATTTCGGCCGTATGTTGACTGGTCGTATCTATTCTGGTCGCCCTAAAGCTTTGATGAATTTGAAAGCTGTAAACTTGAAAGGCGAAGTTGTTGAATCTGGTCGTTTGACTAAACTTCACGTTTTCCGTGGTGTTGAAAAAATCGCCGTTGAAGAAGCTGAAGCTGGCGACATCGTAATCGTTGCTGGTTTGGAAAAAGCTTCAGTATCTGACACACTTTGCGACATGTCAGTTTCTGAACCGTTGAAATCTACTCCAATCGATCCGCCAACTATGGCAATCACAATCGCGGTTAACGATTCTCCATTGGCTGGTACTGAAGGTTCAAAAGTTACTTCTCGTATGATTCGCGATCGTTTGTTCGCTGAAGCTGAAACTAACGTTGCCATCAAAGTTAAAGAATCTGAAGGCAAAGACGCATTCGAAGTTGGTGGTCGTGGCGAGTTACAACTTGGTGTATTGATTGAAAACATGCGTCGTGAAGGTTTCGAACTTTCTGTTTCAAGACCGCGCGTACTTTTCAAAAAAGATGCTGACGGCAATATTTTAGAACCAGTTGAAGAAGTTGTGGTTGACGTTGATGACGCGTTCAGCGGTGTTGTAGTCGACAAACTTTCGCAACGTAAAGGCGAGATGCAAGAAATGAAGCCATCTTCTGGCGGCAAAACTCGTTTGGTTTTCTACGTTCCTTCACGTGGTTTGATTGGTTACCAAAGCGAATTCTTGACTGACACTAAAGGTTCAGGCGTTTTGAACAGAATTTTCCACGCTTACGCTCCATACAAAGGCGAAATGGCGACCAGAAAAAATGGTGCGTTGATTTCAACTGACACTGGTGAAGCTGTAGCATACGCAATCTGGAACTTACAAGATCGCGGCGTGATGTTCATCAAACCACAACAAAAAGTTTACGCTGGTATGGTTGTGGGTGAAAACTCAAAACAAGGTGATTTGGAAATTAACGTGTTGAAAGGCAAACAACTTTCAAACGTTCGTGCAACTGGTGCTGACGAAGCGATTCGTTTGATCCCGCCACGTGAATTAACTTTGGAAGATATGATCACTTACGTTGGTGACGATGAGCTTGTTGAAGTTACTCCGAAATCACTTCGCTTACGTAAAAAACTTTTGGACAGTAACGATCGTAAGAGAGAAAGCCGTTCAAAAGAAGCTAGATTTGACTTCGTACAAGAAGAATAGTTTTTTACTGACACATTTCAACGTCATCCTTGAGCCGCAAGGCTCGAGGATCTCTTTATTTTGAAATTCAATCTAAAGAGATCCTCGGACATTTCATGTCCAAGGATGACGTTTCTTTTTTTAAATATTTATGCGCCCTTCAAAAAGAAAAGCTGACCAAATTCGCGAAGTTACAATCACTCCTCACGTCAATAAACACGCAGAAGGATCGTGCTTAATTAAATTCGGTGACACTCACGTTTTGTGCACCGCATCAATTGAAGAAAAAGTTCCGCCATTTTTAAGAAATAAAGGAACAGGCTGGGTCACCGCTGAATACAACATGTTGGCACGTTCAACTCACCAAAGAAATTCTCGCGATCCAATGAAACCAAACGGTCGCAGCATCGAAATTCAAAGATTAATCGGCCGTGCTTTACGTTCAGTTGTCGACACTCGTTTACTTGGCGAACGCCAAATCATCATTGACTGCGATGTAATTCAAGCCGACGGCGGCACACGTTGCGCCGCAATCACCGGCGGTTTTGTCGCTTTAGCAATCGCCGTAAATAAATTAACCAATCAAAGATTAGTCCGCGAAAATCCTCTAATTGGCAAAGTTTGCGCCCTTTCTTGCGGTATTGTTGGTGGTGAAGTTGTAGCAGATTTAGATTACGTGGAAGACAGCAAATGCGAAACTGATTCTAACTTTGTTCTTAACCAAGATTTCAATCTAATCGAAATCCAAGGCACCGCTGAAGCTGGCGCAATGAGTTTCGAACAAGTTGCAAAAATGTATGAACTCGCCAAAAAAGCGGCGGCGGAAATTTTCGAAATTCAGAAAAAAGCCATTAACTCCTAAAAAGGTTCGTGATGGAAAATAAAAAAAACATTTTTCACTTCACAAAAAAAGATCTCGAACAAGAGCTTGTCGCCCTTAACGAGAAGCCATTTCGTGCTAAACAAATTTGGAATTGGATTTACGCACGCGGCGTTTTTGATTTCGATTTGATGACCAATATTTCCAAAGAAACGCGCGAGATTTTAAAAAATAATTTCGTCATTTCTTTGCCCGAAGTTTCGAAAGATTTGATTTCATTTGACGGCACGCGGAAATTTCTCGTAAAATTTCACGACGGCCGAGAAGTTGAAGCAGTTTATATTCCCGAAGAAACTCGCGGCACGCTGTGCATCTCGTCGCAAGTTGGTTGTACGCTAGCTTGTAAATTCTGTCACACCGGTACGCAAACTTGGGTGAGAAATCTCGAATTTCATGAAATTATCGCACAAGTTGTCATCGCTAAAAATTTAATTTCGGATTGGGATAAAAATAATCGTAAGCTCACCAATATTGTGTTTATGGGCATGGGCGAACCTTTCTACAATTACGAAAACGTCGCTAAAACTGTAGCGGTGATGAACGACAATGAAGGATTGGATATTTCTAATCGCAAAACCACGATCTCAACTTCTGGCTTAGTTCCCGAAATTTTGCGCTGCGCAACTGAATTAAAAACCAATTTAGCGATCTCACTTCACGCTACAAATGACGAGCTGCGCACCGACATCATGGCGATCAACAAACGTTATCCGCTGAAAGATTTACTCACCGCTTGTCAGACTTATAACAAGCTCAACAAAGGCCACAAAATCACTTTTGAATATGTGATGTTACGCGACAAAAATGATCGCGAAGAACATGCGCGCGAGCTGATTGCGCTGATCAAAAAATATAATTTGGAAGCGAAGATAAATCTGATTCCGTTTAACCCGTGGGATGGCTGCGAATATACCAACTCCGAAGCGCAAACTATTTCGAAATTTCAGAAAATTCTCAAAGATGCCAACCTAGTTGCACCAGTACGCAAAACCCGAGGCGACGATGTTATGGCTGCTTGCGGACAATTGAAATCTGCATCAGAGCGCGAAAGAAAATCACATAATAAGAACAACCAATAACTCTAAGTAACTTCTTTTACTAAATACCCGTAAAATAATTATTACATAGAGTAACGGACTATAACTACACCACTTCCACCAGAACCTCCAGCAGTACAACCACCCCATCCTGTATTTCTTAAACCACAACCACCACCACCGCCACCAGTATTTGCTGTACCATTCTGAGGAGTATAATAGCTAGAATTTGAACTAGATCCTCTTCCGCCGCCGCCTAATCCGCCAGTACCATAAGTGTTAGTATCTTTTGTACCACCACCACCGCCACCACCATAGTAAGTTGCTGTGCCGCTTATATCACTTTGGTAACCATCGCCACCGGCACCTGCAGAAGAAATAGATGATGACTGACCATCAGATCCAGCACCACCACCACCACCGCCACCCTGACGCCAACCAATTGTACCACCACCATTATTCCCAAAAGTTGTACTGTTGCCATCAGTCTTATAAGTACCAGTACCACCAGTACCAGCATCAGCACACGATCCTCCACCGGAAGCTCCAGAAGTACCATTTCTTCCATCGAAATATCCTCCTCCATCTCCTCCTCCAAGAGCAGTATAGGTAGAACCAGAAATAGTAATTGTTGAACTTGAACCAGATTGATCAGCAGCACCACCAGATCCTACGACAACTGTACTAGAGCCAACTCCTATAGTGGAGCTAGATAACACTACTACACCGCCGCCGCCACCGCCGCCGCCCATATCTAATCCACCACCGCCACCACCGCCAACTATCAATACATCACCTGTTCTTGATGAAGGACAAGAAAGAGATCCTGAAGTGGTAAACTTATGAATTTTATATGTGATCCCGGAAATTGTGGCAGTTGATTCTGTTCCACCAGTACAAGCTGAAGTTACACAAGATGAACCACTTAACGAATAATCACTTGCACAAGAACAAGAAGTGGCACCGGTATATTGGAACACCCCATTCAAACAAGTGTAAGGCAATGATCCAGTAAAGTTTGCAGCAGTATTACAAGTCAAAGATCCAGATCCACCTCCAACAGTTGTAGCAGTAATACCATTTGCTGCAGTCACATTACAAGAAGTTAAACATCCCGAATCACTCACCGTACCACCAACACAACTGCCGCCAATACCACCAGATGAAGATGATGATCCAACAGTCCTCAAAATCTTACTGTTCCACTTCTTGCCCAAATAATCCTCAACCGATTCACGCTCTTCAGACGTCAAAGCTCGAGCAAACATCACAACTTCACCAATCTGACCTTGATAAGATTTTCCGATTGTAAGCGTTGTCATTCCTGACAAATGATTCGTATCAGTAGAAGTCGCAGCCAAAAGTCCGTTAATGTATGTTTTCTTTCCTGAAGTTTTGTCGTGAACAAAAGTGAAAACACGTGGCTTGCCATTAGAAGCTGAATAAGAAGTAATCGAAGAAGTATAAGAATTATCGCTTGATTGTGAGTGCTTAATCGTCCCATCAGCACTGTAACCAAGAACTAGGTTTTTGTTTGTCGTTGATTCATTTCCTGAAGATGAATCGCCAATAAAGTAGTTCCCACTTTTATTACTTTCTCTTTGCTCAAGAACAAAAATTGTATAATTCGTGTTGTTCAGAACTGTCCCATCAACAGTGAAATAACCATTAGTTCCATCAAACTTCACAGCCTGAATTGAATTGATGCTATTTGAATAAGTCGGGTAATTGCCGCTATTACTCTGTGTCGCGTTATTTTTATTCACAGATTCGCGAACATCGTACCAAGCGCTCAAAGAAGATGTATCTGAACTTTCTGATGATTTAAAACTTTTATCCAAACTACTCTCCAACCACAAAACTGAATCCGAAATTCCATTTACTGGAGATGAGATTGTTAAAGTTTGAGCTGTCTGAATTCTGAACTTTTTGATAATCGCGTTGGACGCCAAAATTCCTGAAATCAGAATACCGATAATCAAAATAACGACTGACAACTCGATCATCGAGAAGGCTTTTTTTTGTTTCGGAGACGGTACTACAATTTTAATTTTCAACAGAAATTTTAAGAAATTATATTTTATACCAGCTTTGTCTAAAAGGACTTAAGAAAGAACAGATTAATTCGAAATTTCCTCACCTCTTCTTAAAACAAATCTGAAACTTTTTTAAAGAAACTTTCCGACTTCGGATTATTCGCTTTTCCCTGCATCAATTTATCCAATTTTTGCAGCAATTCACGCTCTTCAGAAGAAAGTTTCACTGGGGTTTCAATCGCAACACGAACGAACATATCGCCTCTTCTACCGCCAGCATTTAGAACGCTCATTCCCTTTGATTTCATGCGGAATTGATCACCATTCTGTGTGCCTTCAGGAATTTTTAGAGATGCCTTTTCACCATCAATTGTTGGGATATCTACCGATCCCCCCAGAGCCGCAGTTGTGAATTTGATCGGTACTTCAAAATGAATATCGTCATTTTTACGCACAAAGAATTTATGTTTTTTAATCGACATAAAAACATAAAGATCTCCCGCCTGACCGCCACGAGCACCAGCTTCACCTTCACCGGCGAGTCTGATTCTGCTGCCTTCTTCAACACCAGCAGGAATTTTTACCGCTAAAGTTTTTTCTTTATTAACGCGACCTTCACCACGACAAGTTTTGCACGGATTTTTGATTACTTGGCCAGTTCCAGAACAAGTTCCACAAGTGCGTTCAACAATAAAGAAACCTTGTTGTGCACGGATTTTTCCCGAACCTTTACAATTAGTACATTCTGAAGGTTTTTCATTTCCTTCAGCACCAGAACCGCTGCAAGAAGAGCAAACTGCAGCAATCGAGAAAGAAATATTTTTCGTCACACCTTTGAAAGCTTCTTCCAAAGTGACTTCTAAATTGTAGCGAATATCTGATCCACGTTGCGCTGCACTGCGTTTTTTACCTTGTGAACGATTTCCTCCCATATCGCCAAAAATATCAGAGAAATTGCTGAAAATATCGTTGAAATCAAAACCTTCAAAACCACCTTGTCCACCACCAAAACCGCCTCTTCCGCCGCCACCTTGGCCAAAAGCATCGTGACCATATTGATCATACGCTGCTTTTTTCTGGTCATCTTTCAAAACTTCGTAAGCTTCAGTTGCTTCTTTGAATTTAGCTTCAGCTTCTTTATTGCCCGGATTGCGATCTGGGTGATATTGCATCGCCAATTTGCGATAGGCTTTCTTAATCTCGTCTTGCGAAGAACCACGGGAAACGCCAAGAATTTCGTAATAGTCTCTTTTGCTCATTTTTTCTAAGAAATTTTTGTAAGGATATAGGGGGAATATTTGTTTTTAAATAATCTCAGAAACGACTTTTACAAGTTAGGATTTTTCAGCCAATCCACCAACTTTTTAAACGCTTCGCCGCGATGAGAAATTTGATCTTTTAGTACAGGATCAATTTCACCAAAAGTTTGATTCATCCCATCTTTAATAAAAATTGGATCATAGCCAAAGCCTTTGTTACCGCGTGGTGGGAAAATTAAATTGCCATCAGCACGACCTTCAAAAGAAATTTCAAAATCAGTTTTCGGATCAAATAAACTCAAATTACAAATGAAGTGAGCGCGAAAATTTTGCGCGTCATTTTTAACAATTTCGTCAGCAATTTTTTGAAAGGCGAAAGTGAAATCATTTTGACCCGCAGCATTTTTTGCAAAACGCGCTGAATAAATTCCAGGAGCACCTTTCATGGCTGCAACGCATAATCCCGAATCATCAGCCAGCGAAAATAATCCTGTTTCTTTAGCGTAATATTTAGCTTTTAGAAGAGAGTTTGCTTCGAAAGTTAATCCAGTTTCTTCGGGTTCAGCAATATTAAAATCAAAAGTTGGAATCGCTGTAATATTAATCGATTTTAGCAAGTCAGAAATTTCGCTAAACTTGCCGCGATTGTTGGTCGCAATCAATATTTCTTGAGGAAGCTTGAAAGTCATATTTTAGACAAAAAAAAGGGCGAGATTAACTCGCCCTTAATGAAATAACTTACGCTGCTTTTATTCAGATTTTTCTGCGGCAGCGGCAGCTTCAGCAGCTGCTTCTAATTCTTTCGCTAATTTATCAGCAGCTTTCTTTTTCAAGTTGCTACCTTTTTTCTTAGGAGTGAAAGCTGGTTTGTATTTTTCAGCACCTTTAACGCCAAGAGCGATCAAGAAGCCAGCAACACGTTCAGATGGTTGTGCACCAACTGAAAGCCAGTGTTCAATTCTTTCTTTGTTGATTACAACACGACCTTCTTTGTCATCAGCAAGAAGTGGATTGTAAGTACCAACTTTTTCCAAGAACTTAGAGTCTCTTGGTGAAGTGCTGTTAGTAACCAAGATGCGATAGAAAGGAAGATTAGTTCTTCCACCGCGTGAAAGACGGATTTTTAACATATTATTTTTTGGAATTATTTTGCGAAACCAACCGTTAAGATAATTAGGTTAGAGTCACTATCGACAGTAGAGGAGCGGCGCAATTTATTTACGCCAATTTTGTTTGCAAGCGCTTAATTGAGGACACTTTTCGTACCGTCATACTTGATTTACGAACGTAAATCGAGGATCTCTTTAAACACACTTCCAAACCTCCTAACAATATCTTCAGGCACCTTCACACCCAATCTATAACGGTGAGAGCTTAACCACACTTATTTAAAGTACGGGAAGCTCGAGCAATTGGATTGGTCAGATAGAAATTGTAATCTTTGATCACGAATTTATCAGAATCAATTTCGCTTAAAATTCCGTCAGCTTTGATCCAAGAAGCTTTGGTAATTTTGTCTAAATTGGCGAAAATTGGATAAGCGGCAATCAATGATTTTCTTAATTCCGGCAAAGTTTTAGCTCCCAAATCAAGATTTAATTTTTTCGCTAATTCGAAAATAATTTCGCAATCTTCTTTAGCTTCACCAGGAGCAAACACAGCTTTTGAAGTTAACTGCGGACGACCTTCAAGGTTAACATAAATCGCTGCTTTTTCGCTGTAAGCTGCTGCCGGCAAAATTACATCGGCATTTCTTGCACCTTCATCACCGTGCGATCCGATATAAACTACAAAAGTATTTTCTAATTTAGCGAAGTCGATTTGGTCATCAGCTGAATGCAAAAACATCGCTTTAATTTCACCTTTTTGACAACCTTCCAAAATAGCATTTACATCGCGTTCTGAAGTAAATCCAACTTCCAAACCATTAATTAAACCAGTTGATTTAGACAAAAAGTTAAAGCCGTTCCAGTCTTCTTTGATCAAGCCATATTTTTCGGCGATTTTTTTGACGTAATCCAAAATCACCGCACCATCTTTTCGGGTCAATAAATCAGAACCCAAAATCAACATCGGTCTTTGCGATTTTTGCAAAATCGAAGCAAATTTTGATTCACCGTTAAAGACATTTTCCAAAGCTGAAGCGCTGTCGCCCAACTTTTCGTAATCGTAAGTTAAGTCAGCATCGCAAGCAATTGCGGCAACTTTTAATTGTTTTGAAAGGAATCTTTTTCTGATTCTAGCGTTAAGAATTGGCGCATCTTTTCTTGGATTAACACCAATCAACAAACAGGCATCAGCTTCGTCAATTCCGGCAATAGAGCTGTTGAATAAGTAAGAAGCACGATCTTTAGAATTGATTTTTTCACCATTCAAACGGCAATCAAAATTGTTTGAACCTAATTTTTGCACTAAAGTTTTTAGCGCAAAAACTTCTTCCGCTGAAGAGAGTGGACCACTCAAGGCCGCTATTTCTGAACCTTTCAAAGATTTAACTTTTTGTGCGACTGTTTCCAAAGCCTCATCAAATCTTACTGCCATTAACTTACCGTGTTTTTTAACATAAGGTTTGTCGAGACGCTGATATTTCAAACCATCGTAGCAGAAACGGGTTTTATCAGAAATCCATTCTTCATTAATTTCTTCGTTCAAACGCGGTAAAATTCTCATCACCTCCAGCCCGCGTGAATCAATACGGATATTGCTTCCGACAGCATCCATAACATCGATGGTTTCAGTTTTTTTCAATTCCCAACTTCTAACTTTGAAAGCATAAGGCTTAGAGGTGAGAGCACCAACCGGACAAAGATCGATGATATTTCCTGATAATTCTGACTTTAAAGATTGTTCCAAATAAGTAGTGATTTCCATTTTTTCACCACGATTAACTGCGCCAATTTCAACGGTTCCAGCTACATCTTCGATAAAGCGCGCACAACGTGTACAATGAATACAACGCGTCATGGTGGTTTTCACCAACGGCCCCATATCTTTATCTTTTACTGCTCTTTTGTGTTCGTGATATTCGCTTTTTCCCGAACCGTATTGATATGCTTGATCTTGCAAATCGCACTCGCCGCCTTGGTCGCAAATTGGACAATCAAGCGGGTGATTTGCTAATAAAAATTCCATCACACCTTCACGCGCCTTTTTCACCATCGGAGTATCAGTGTGAATCTTCATGCCTTCAGTAATCGGCATCGCACAAGAGGCTACTGGCTTTGGCGGCATACCCTCAACCTCAACTAGACACATACGACAGTTACCGGCAATTGCTAATCTTTCGTGATAACAAAATCTAGGAACCTCAACCTCTGCAACTTCGCAAGCTTGGATGATAGTAATTCCTTCAGGAACTGTTGTACTCTTACCGTTGATTGTGATTGTAGGCATTTTTGAAAATAAAAACTTCGAGAAAAAACTAAAAGGGCGGGACGCAAAAAATTAGCGCACTCAACTTGCGTCAAATGCGCTAAAAACTTTTTAAACTACAACTTTTTTCAAATCAAAAAAAATCTAGAATGGAATTTCATCGTCACTGTCTTCAACGTGAACATCGTTGTTACGTGAAGATCTAGACGAAGATGAGCCAGATGAATAAGAGTCACCTGAAGATTGGCGCTCTCTATTATCCAAAATTTGCAAAACTGAGTTGAAATTTTGCAAAACAATCTCAGTTGTAAATTTTTCAACACCGCTGCTGTCAGTCCATTTTCTGGTTTGCAGCGATCCTTCTATATAAAGCTTGGTGCCTTTTTTTACGTAATTTTTCACGATTCCAACCAATCCTGGAGAAAAAATCACCACACGGTGCCATTCGGTTTTTTCTTTCTTTTCACCAGAATTTTTATCTTTCCAGCTTTCAGAAGTTGCGAGTGAAAAATTCGCAATTTCGCGACCATCTTGAGTTGATCTAACTTCAGGATCTTGTCCGACATTACCGACAAGAATCACTTTATTGATTGACATAAAGCACCTTAAAAAATTGAAAATGTGGGTAAATTTATCGTCCTCAAGTGGGTTTGAAAACGAGCTTGGTTTGATTTAAGCATGACAAAACTTATAAATCGCATTGCCAATAAACAAGGAAATTTCAGGCCATCAATTCAAAAAAACTAACGACAATTTTTTTTGAGAAAATTTGTTAGATAGATTGTTGCAAAATTATTTCAGCTCCCTCATAAAGCCAAAGATCACGCTCTTTTTCAAGAAACTAACTTCCCAAAAAAATCATGAAAAAACTGTCACTTTTTCTTACTTGCTTAACTTTAATTTTTTCCGCTATGAGTCCTGCTTCAGCACAAAACGCTAAACCAAAAACCGATTTAGAAAATACTCTTTATATAGAACTAAAATCTGGTCGTGTAGTTATCGAACTACTTCCTCAAGTTGCACCAAAGCACGTTGAAAGAATCAAAACTTTAGCCCGCCAAAAATTTTACGATGGTGTAGTTTTCCACCGCGTAATCGATGGCTTCATGGCACAAACTGGCGATCCTACAGGAACAGGCATGGGCGGCAGCAAACTTCCTGATTTAAGAGCCGAATTTTCTGATGAACCTCACATTCGCGGCGCAGTTTCAATGGCACGCGCTGCAAATCCAAACAGCGGCAACAGCCAATTTTTCATCGTAACTAAAGATTCTAGATTTTTGGATGGCCAATATAGCGTTTTCGGTCGTGTAGTTAGCGGCATGGAATTTGTTGACCAAATCAAAAAAGGTACTGGCGCAAACGGTATGGTTAAAGATCCAGACCAAATGATTAAAGTTCGCGTCGCTGCTGACGAAGCAAAAAAATAAAATTATGAGTTACAGCCAAGACAATATTTTCGCTAAAATTATTCGCGGAGAAATTCCCGCTAACAAAGTTTTTGAAGACGAAAAAGTCTTGGCTTTTCACGATATTTCTAAAGCTGCACCAACTCACGTTTTAGTTATTCCCAAAGGTGAATATGTTGATTTTATCGACTTCACTTCTAATGCCAGTTCTGATGACGTAGCCTACTTTTTTAGAAAAGTTAGCGAAATCGCAAAAGAATTAGGATCTGACAAATCAGGCTTTCGCTTGATCACCAATAACGGCTCAAATGCTCATCAAACTGTGCCGCATTTTCACATACATATTTTAGCTGGCAAAGCACTTGGTCCGCTTCTAGCAAACGACAATTTATTGAGGTAAGAATGGACAAAAAAATTCGCGAAGCAACTCGTATCATCCACGCCGGACGTGATCCGAAAGAACAAGGCGGCATGGTAAATCCGCCAATTTATCAAAGTTCAACTATCGTTTTTCCAACTTTGAAAGACTTGTTGTACGCTGAACGCGGCTATTCCAACAACGATTTGGTTGAACCTTATGAACTAAAATACGGACGCTACGGAACCCAAACCAACTTCGCTTTGGAAAAAGCCATCGCCGATATTGAAGGTGGCTATAACACTTTCGTAACTTCTGGTGGTGCCGCTGCAATCAATACTGCTTTGATCGCATTCTTGAAAGATGGTGATCATCTTTTGATTCCTGATCACGTTTATTCGCCAACCCGCGGGTTTGCTAATAAATTCCTTAAAAAATTCGGCGTTGAAACCACTTACTACGATCCAAAAATCGGCGAAGACATCAAAAAATTGATCAAGAAAAACACCAAAGTGATCTTCATGGAGAGCCCAGGATCTTTGAGTTTCGAGATTCAAGACGTAGCCGCAATTTGCAAAATTGCTAAGAAAATGAACGTGGTCACAATACTTGATAACTCTTGGGCCAGCGCAATTTACTTTAAACCACTTGATCACGGTGTTGATATTTCCGTCACCGCTTTGACCAAATATATCAACGGTCACTCTGACGTGATGATGGGTGCAATCACGGTTCAAGAAAAACATTTTCGCGTAATTTACGAAGCGTTCAGATATATGGCTGTAACCGCTGCGCCGTTTTCTTCTTACTTAGTACAAAGAGGCATGCGCACCGTCAAAATAAGAATGGATCATTGTTTTAAAACCGCTCTTGAGCTTGCTAGCTGGCTAGAAAAAAGACCAGAAGTTGCGAAAGTTTTATATCCAGCACTGCCTTCTGATGATAATCACACTTTGTGGAAACGTGATTTCACAGGTGCTGCCGGACTATTCTCCATTATTTTAGATCGCAAATATTCCAACGAAGCCATAGCTAGAATGGTTGATAAATTACATTATTTCGGCATGGGTTATTCTTGGGGCGGCTACGAATCATTGATTCTACCATTCGATGCCGAAAGCGTAAGAACTGCAACCAAATGGCCTTATAGCGGCAAAACTTGTTTAAGAATCAATGTCGGATTGGAAGATATTGAAGACTTAAAAGAAGACCTAGAAGCTGGATTTAAAAGACTGCGCAAATAATGAGAAGAACAGCATTTTCCCTGATCGAATTATCAATTGTCATACTGATTATTGCAGTTATAGCAGTTGGAATTTTACAGGGAAAATCACTGATCAATAAATCGAGGCTGCATGCTGCACAACTGCAAACCGCACAATCTCCAGTACCAGAATCTGAAAATCTTATCGCGTGGTGGGAAACCACTTCTGAGAGAAGTTTTAGCGCGACTGAAACTTCTAATAATTCGACAATAAGCGCTTGGAATGACATCAATTCCAAATCGCTAGTTGCCATCAATATGACACAGAGCAACTCCAGCTATAAACCAATTTATAAAACCAATGTTTCTGGCGGTTTGCCGATGCTTTATTTCAACAGCGGCAACAGCTATTTCAATATCGCTGACAACACCGTTCCTAAAGGCAACACCAGCTACACAATTTTTATCGTTGGTAAATTCGATAGTTGTGCTTCCAGCTGTAATATTCTTACTTCTGGAGCTGCTTCATCGAGCGATCTAAATGCTTTCCAATATACCAATTCGACAGTTAAAAATGATTGGAATTCTTCAAGTTTAAGTGCAGCAGCTTCAGTTAAAGATGTTCATATCTACAGTTTCAGTTACAGCAGCGGCAGCGGACGCAAAATTTTTATTGATGGAACTCAAGCCGCGTCTGATTCGGCTAATAATCGTACCAGCACTGGAGTATCGAATTATTTAGGATCAACTTCTCCAGCAGCTGGAATTGATGGCTATCTTGGCGAAGTAATTATTTTTGAAAGAAATTTGAAAACCGAAGAAAGAAAAAGCATCGAAAAATATCTCAGCCGCAAGTGGGGAGTCGCCGTTAGCTAAGAATGGTTTTGAGATCAAGATCACAAAAGATAAGCAAATAATAGTAAGAAATTTTGCCAATAAAAACTAACAGCAAAAATCTTTGCCAAGTTGTTTTGAAAAATCCTGCCATCACTGAAAAAGGCGCACCAATTACATCCAGCCAAGAAACCAATAAAATCCACACTAAAAATTTGTGCCATTTGACTTCAGCTTTAGCAATTTCTTGTACTTTGGTTTTGAAGAAATCGGTATTGCGCAAAAACGTAAAATATTTACCGATCCACCAATTCGTCATCGATCCTAACATGCTGGCGCTCAAGGCCAAAACAAAAACTACATAAATATTGTAAATATGCAGCGCATTCATCGCCTTGACTACCATTTCGCTGCGTGGTGGCAAGATTAATGCGGAGAAGAAACTATCGCAGAAAAGGAAAAAATAAGATTCGAAGAGACTCATTACTCCTCACGCGAGATAATAAATTCAGCCAATTCAATCAATAATGATGCTTGTGGCCCGAAAACTTTTAAATGTGAGATTGCTTGTTCTTTCAACAAAGCCAGTTGTTTCGTTGCTTGATCTAATCCAATTAAATCAACTACGCTGGCATTTTCTTTCGATTTTTTATGCTCTTGTTCATCAATTTCGATTTTACTATCTGAAGCTCCAACGTGATCCAAAATGTCGTCCTTAATTTGGAAAGCCAAACCAAGATCGTGAGCAAAATAACGCAAAGAGTTGCGAGCTTCCACTCCAGCACGACCCAAAATCGCGCCGGCTTCACAAGCAGCCATAAAAAGTTCACCAGTTTTTAAACGATGCACTCGAGCCAGTTCTTCACGAGTAATTTTTTTACCCGCCATTTCCAAATCCATCATCTGACCGCCCACCATACCTTTATGGCCAGCTGCGGTAGCAATAGTTCTGATCAATTCACAACGCACATTGGCATCGCTGTGAGTTTGGGGAGAAGACAAAACTTCGAAAGCGTAAGTCAATAAAGCATCTCCAGCAAGAATCGCCGTCGCATCATCAAATTGTTTATGACAAGTCGGAAGGCCACGACGCATATCATCGTTGTCCATTGCCGGCAAATCATCGTGAATCAAGGAATAAACGTGAACAAATTCCATTGCCGTTGCGGCATTAAGTGAAGCAAGCGGCAAAACTCCAAAAATTTGTGCTGAAACAATCGTCAGAAATGGACGGATTCTTTTTCCACCCGACATTGATGAATAGCGCATCGCTTCTACCAATTGCGACTCAACAGATTCAGTCGGCAATAAATCATCAATCCTTTTTTGCACTAGAATTGAGCAAGCGATTAACGCCTCTTTGAGTGAATTGCTGAGCATATTATTTGAGAACTTTGGCTAAATATTTTCCGGTTACAGATTTTTTGTTTTTGGCAACATCTTCCGGCGTTCCTTCAGCGACAATGTAACCACCTTTTTCACCGCCGCATGGGCCAATATCAATAACCCAATCGGCAGTTTTCAAAACGTCCAAATTGTGCTCAATCACCAAAATTGAGTTACCAGAATCAACCAGTTTGTGCAAAACTTTTAGAAGTTTATTAATGTCTTCAAAATGCAGACCAGTTGTCGGTTCGTCCAGAATGTAGAGTGTATCGCCAGTAGCTTTACGACTTAATTCTTTGGCCAATTTAATACGCTGCGCCTCACCACCCGAAAGCGTGGTCGCACTTTGACCGATCTTGATGTAACCCAAACCAACGTCGCACAAAGCTTTAAATTTATCGTAAATATGCGGCATGCTGGCGAAGAAATCGGCGGCATCTTCGGCAGTCATTTCCAACACGTCAGAAATTGATTTGTCTTTGTATTTAACTTCCAAAGTCTCGCGGTTGTAGCGTTTGCCGTGACAAGTTTCACATTTCACGTAAACGTCAGGCAAGAAATGCATTTCGATTTTAATCAAACCATCGCCCTGACAGGTTTCGCAGCGGCCGCCTTTGACGTTAAACGAGAAGCGTCCAACTTTGTAACCACGCGCTTTTGATTCTGGCAAAGCGGTGTAAAATTCACGAATGAAAGTAAACGCACCAACGTAAGTACAAGGGTTAGAACGAGGTGTACGGCCGATTGGCGATTGATCGATCTCGATAATTTTATCGATAAAATGATGTCCGGCAATTGATTCGTATGGCCCCGGAGCAACTTTCGCTTTGTTCACAATTTTATCCAAAGCGCGATACAAAGTTTTGATCACCAAACTTGATTTGCCTCCACCCGAAATTCCTGATACCGCCGAGAAAATTTTCAACGGCAAGTTCATCGTCACATTTTTCAAGTTATTCGCTGTCGCACCTTTCAAAGTGATCATTTTTTTCGGATCAATTTTGCGACGAGTTTTCGGAATGGCGATTTCTTTTTTACCGCTCAAATATTGACCAGTAACGCTTTTCGGATCTTTGATTACATCTTTTGGCAAACCAGCAGAAATAATTTTTCCACCGTGAATACCAGCGCCCGGACCAACGTCAATCAAGTATTCAGCTTCGCGCATCATCTCTTCATCATGTTCAACCACGATTACAGAATTGCCCAGATCACGCAGATTTTTCAGCGTAGAAATTAATTTATCGTTGTCGGATTGATGCAAACCAATTGAAGGTTCATCCAAAACGTAAAGTACGCCAGAAAGGCCAGAACCAATTTGCGAGGCCAAACGAATACGTTGTGCTTCACCGCCCGACAAAGTTCCAGATTCACGATTAACCGTCAAATATTCCAAACCAACATTACGCAAGAAACTCAAACGACGTTTAATCTCTTTGAGCAAACGCTCAGAAATTTTTTGATGAGTGGCATTTAATTTTGGCTCAAGATCAGTAAACCATTGATCAGCGCGTTCAATTGACATGCGACTAACTTCGCCGATGTGTAATCCGTCAATTTTAATCGACAAAGCTTGTTCGTTCAAACGATTACCACAGCAGCTTTCACAAGTTTTTAGGGTTTGGAATTTGCTCAACTCTTCGCGCATCCATTCACTTTCCGAATCGGAAAATTTTCTCTTTAAATTGTTGATAATTCCTTCAAATGGCTTCTTAACTTTGAAGGCTTTCAAACCATCTTCGTGCTTAACTTCAATTTCTTCTTCACCAGTTCCATAGAAGATTTTTTGCTTAATGTCTTCTGACAAAGTTTTGAATGGAACATCTAAACTGAATTTATATTTGTCCGCTAAAGCTTGGATAATTTGTTGATAGAAGCGCGCTTGCGTGCCTTGCCAGACAGCGATTGCGCCTTGACGCAAAGTTAGATTCTCATCTTCAATTACTAATTCTTCGCTAAAATAAAATTCAGTTCCCAAACCATCACAAGATTTACATGCGCCGTACGGAGAGTTGAAAGAGAAGAGTCGCGGTTCAATTTCAGTTATTGTGAACCCAGATTCTGGACAAGAAAATTTCTCACTGAATAACAAAACTTCGCCTTCTTTGAATTTGGCTTTTTTGTCCTTAGAATATTCTGGCGGAAGACCAACAATCTCAACCATCAACAAACCGTTTGAAAGCTTCAAAGCAGTTTCAACCGAGTCAGCTAAACGGTTGCCGAGATCATCAGAAACAACAATACGATCGACGATAATTTCGATGTCGTGCTTTTTATTTTTATCTAAAACTGGAAGAATTTCGTTTAGATCGTGAACTTTTCCATCAACTTTGATGCGTTGGAAGCCTTGTTTTCTAACTCCCATCATTTCTTTGCGATATTCACCTTTTTGGCCACGAACGATTGGCGCTAAAATATAAATTTTTGATTTGAGTGGCAAATCGCGAATTTTTTCCACCATCAACGATGCTGATTGGCTTTCAATCGGCTTGCCAGTTACAGGAGAATAAGGCACGCCAATACGCGCGAATAAAAGACGGAAGTGATCGTAAATTTCAGTAACCGTACCAACAGTTGAGCGTGGATTGCGCGAAGTGGTTTTTTGATCAATCGCAATTGCTGGAGAAAGTCCGGTAATTGACTCAACATCTGGCTTGTCTTGTAGATCAAGGAACTGACGTGCGTAAGACGAAAGCGACTCGATAAAACGACGCTGACCTTCAGCATAAATTGTATCAAATACTAAAGATGACTTTCCTGAACCACTTAGTCCCGTAACTACAACTAGCTGGTTTTTCGGGATTTCAATGCTGACATTTTTTAAATTATGCTCTTTTGCACCAACGACTTTAATGAACTTTTCTTCCATGCGATATTTAACTGATTTCTTTGGGTAGTTTTGTTTTTTGTTTAGGGGAAAATTCGTTTCTAACATCCTAATTTAAAACCCGCCACGGAAATTTTTCCGTGACGGGCCTATTTTGAAGAAGTTATCACTTGGATAAATCCCTCATCTTTCCAAAAAAGTGAAAAGAGCTATTCGCTATCTCTAAGTTATTGACATAACTACAGATAACGTAAGTACAACAGCAAGAGGTATGAATACCATGTTGGTTACGATATTTAGTAGTTAGAACCACTAACAATCTCACTTTCGAAAAGAGGCTGTCTAATCTCATGTGAGATTGAAGCAGCCACAAGACGAGAAACTTATCACAGAAATCAACTTCCAAATGAAATTGACCTAAGCGACAAACCTCACAGCTATGATGAGTTATAAATTTCTCATCACCTCATCCCGAACTTTTTTGGTTTCCAAATTCGGTAACGGGATAAGGCCTTTTTGCAGCAAGTAGCCATCAACTCCGATGGTATCTGTGCTGATGATTTCTTTAACAAATTCGCGCATCCCTGGGATCAAATCGAGATGCTCTTTTTTGAAATAAATGAAAAGTGGACGCGATACTTTATACTTCGAAGAAGCAATATTTTCAAAACTTGGTTGCACTTCGTCTATTACTGCAGCTTGAATTAATTCGTGATTTTCTTCCAAGAAGCTGAAACCAAAAATTCCCAAAGCATCGTGATCGTTTCTTAATTTTTGCACGATCAAGTTATCATTCTCGCCTGCTTCAATAAATTTGCCATCGCTACGAATGATATGACATTGTTTTTGGCGGATTTTTTTATCAGGAAATGCCGCGATAAATTCTTTCATATTCACACAAGCTTCGTCCATTACCAACTCAACAAAGGCATCGCGAGTTCCCGAGGTTGAAGGAGGACCATAAACTGCGATATTTAGTGCTGGCAATTTAGCATCAATGTCACTCCATTTTTGGTAAAAATTCTCTACTAATTTACCAGTTTTTGGATCGGGAATTTTATCAGCAAGCGCCAAGAAAATTTGTTGTTTGGTCAGAGAATATTTTTTGCCCGCAACTGAGTTAGCCAAAACAATTCCGTCGTAACCAATTTTGATTTCGACGATTCCTGTAATGCCGTGTTGCGCACATTTTTCGATTTCACTTTTTTCGATACGACGTGATGCGTCAGAAAAATCTGGATAGTTGTATCCGATTCCCGAACAAAAAAGTTTAAAGCCACCTCCAGTTCCCGTTGATTCAACGATCGGAGTTTTGAATTTAGTATTTTTTACTTTGCTGTTACGACCGAATTCTTCGGCGATTGTGGCAGCAAATGGATAGACTGTTGAAGAACCAACAATACTTATGTGATTTCTGCTCGCCGCACTAAAATCAAACGCTAAAGACGGCTGACAAAAAACAGAAATCAATAAAAGCGATAGAGAGAAAATTCGTAACATAGCCGCAGGATGTTGTTTAATATTTTTAAAAAAGCGGTTATATCACCATCTAGACAAGTGATGTGGATCATTGGCTTTTGTCACTAAAAGTCAAATTTTTCTTGTATCAGAATTTATGACGTTTGAGAATCACAATCAAATTCGCATCAAGCAAATCTCTCTTTTCAAAATTGACAGCAAAAATTTCACTCCAAAAAATCGCGTCTTGTGCTTTGCTTGCGCTATTTTTGCTGCCCACTTTTCCCGCTTCCGCCAAAGAAACTGCGGCTAAACCAACTTTCGTAATTAAAGGAAATGAGCGCATCAGCGAAGAAACAATCGCCGAATTTTTACCGCACAAATCTGGCAAAAAAAATAGTAAATTTTCCAAAACAGAAATCGATGAAACGCTAAAAAGACTTTACGAATCTGATCTTTTTTCTGATGCCAAAATTACCGACTCAAACGGACAATTAATTATCGAAATAAAAGAAAATCCTCTGATCTCAGAAGTGAAATTTTCCGGTAATAAAAAAGTTGAAGATGATGCTCTGCAAAGTGAAATTTCTCTGAAAAAACGCGGCGTTTTTACCAAAGCGAAACTGCAATCTGACTTAAAAAGAATTAACGAACTTTACTTAAAATCTGGTCGCTTTTTAACCAAAATCGATCCGAAAATTATTCAGAAAGAACAAAATCGTATCGAGATTATTTTTGAAATTTTTGAAGGCCCGAAAGCAAAAATTTCTGATATTTATTTTGTCGGTAATCTTAATTACTCTGACCAAGATTTGATGGACGAAGTTTCTACCAAAAAATCGAAATGGTGGAAATTCCTTTCTTCTTCTGACGTTTACGATTCTGACCGAATCGAATTTGATAAAGAAAAACTTCGTCGTTTCTACGGATCACGCGGTTACGCCGACTTTATCGCCATCTCATCAATCGCTCAAATCACGCAAAATAAAGATAAGTTTTTCATCACCTTCTTGCTTGAAGAAGGCATAAAATATCACATCGGCGACGTTAATATTGTTAATAACATCCCGAAATTTGATGCCTCAATTTTGGACAAAGAAATTCTGATCAAGAAAGGAAAATTGTATAACTCAGAGTTAATCGACAAAACCGTCGATGCCATGATAAAAGTGATGTCAGAAAAATCTTACGCCTTCGCTCACATCGAGCCCGTTCTTAAGCGCAACAAAGATCAAAAAATTATCGATATTGATTTTGTTATCGACGAAACGCCGCCAATTTATATTAATCAAATTCGTATCACCGGAAATACTCGCACTCTTGATGAGGTGATTCGCAGAGAGCTTAGAATTCGCGATGGCGACGCTTACAACATAACAAAAATTAACCGCTCAAAACAAAGATTAGAAAATCTCGGCTTCTTCGAAAAAGTTGAATTTAACACTAAAAGAATCGGTAACACCGACAAAGTTGATTTGGAAATTGTTGTTAAAGAAAAAAAGACCGGGGAGCTGAATCTTGGTATCGGTTATTCAACAGTGAATAAAGTTACCGCCAATATCGGAATTAAAGAACGCAATTTGATGGGTACAGGTCAAGAACTCGGCATCAACATTCAAAATTCTTACAGCGGTCTAACATCTGAATTAAACTATACCAAGCCTTACTTCATGGGTCATCCAATCGATGCCGGCTTTGATATTTTCCAGTACAATCTCTCCAAACGTAATACTTTGGTTTATGACCAAAGAACCAGTGGCATCACATTCCGCGGCGATTATTCCATCACCGAATTCTTGAAACATCAAATCCGTTATTCTTACCGCGATGAATACATCGGAAACATCGACAGCAGCGCTTCCATCAACATTCAGTATCTACAAGGACGTTTCACTCACTCAGTTTTTGGACACACGTTGCTTTACGATAAACGTAACAATCGTATCAATCCTACTGATGGTTATTATTTGTCGGTTAGTCAGGATTATAGCGGCATCGGCGGCTACATCAGGAATATGAAATATGAAGGTTCAGCCGGTTATTACATCCCAACTTTCAGTGAAGATTACGTTTTAAAATTCCTCACTCGCGGTGGTTACGTGGATGGCAATGGACAAGACGTACGTAGTAATGACTCATTTTTCTTAGGCGGCAATAATTTCCGCGGCTTCCAATTCGCTGGTCTTGGCCCTAGAACAGTAAGCAATGGTTCCGCAGTTGGTGGCAGTATTATTGGTGGTAAAATGTATTATGTTGGAACCGCCGAATTTAAATTCCCACTTGGTTTACCAAAAGAACTCGGAATCAGCGGCGCCTTATTTAGCGACAACGGTACGGTAAAAGGTGTAGATGCGATTAACAAAAGAGGGGCAGATGTTGCCGACGATGGCGGTTTACGCTCTTCTTACGGTTTAAGCGTTATTTGGTCTTCACCGCTTGGACCGATTCGCCTTGATTTTTCACGCGTTGCCAAAAAAGAACAATACGACTTAACCCAAAATTTCCGCTTCAACTTCGGAACAAATTTCTAACTTTGACTTATGTTTGAATTCAGCGAAAAGAAACTCTACAAGCCATTCAGCAACAATTTAGAGAAGCCACAAATTGTTTATTTTCTCAAAATAATCTTAGCAGTTGATACTCCATTTTTCTGGATGAGTGCCATCTACAGCATAATTATAAGTTTGCTTAGCTTAGTAGTTCCAATCTCGGTTCAGTCACTGATTAACTCGATAATTTATACCGCACTTCTTCAACCAGTCATAGTAATCGGTTTAATCATAACCATCTTACTTAGTTTCTACGGCCTAATTAACATCATGCAAATCTACGTTACCGAGATTTTTCAACGTCGATTCTTTGCTCGCATGTCTTGCGAAAGCTCGATGTCTCTTCTTAATGCTGACTACAAAAAACTCGAAGAATCCAATCAGTATGAAATGGTCAATCGCTTCTTCGAAACAGTTACTATCCAAAAACAAATTCCCAAATTTCTTACCAAAACTTTTACTGTAATTCTGCAGTCATTTTTTGGTTTGATTTTGATCAGTTTTTATCATCCCGTCTTTTTGGTATTTAGCTTAATCTTGTTGGCGACTATTGCGATGATTTGGCGCTTTTTCTATAAAAACGCTATATTAACTGCATTTTATGAAAGCCGTCGCAAATACGATTTGGTTGGCTGGCTGGAAGATATCGCAACCAACCAACAAATTTTTAAATCAACTCAAGGCCGAATTTATGCTCAGCAAAAAGTTGATTTTCTTACTGGCCAGTACATTAAAGAACGCAAAAGTCATTTTGCCGGATTATTCTTACAAAATATTCTGCTTTTTACACTCTACACAATCGCCACTACATCTTTATTGGTAATTGGTGGCTATTTGGTTTTAAATAATCAGCTAACTATCGGACAGCTTGTTGCAGCTGAATTGGTTGTTGCTGCAATATTGTACAACACTTCTCAACTTGGCCGCGACTTTGAGAATTTTTACGATCTCATCGCTTCATGTGAAAAACTTTCACAATTCCAAAACATTCCCAGCGAAGTTAGCGGCAAAAATAAAATCGATAAAGAAATAGAGTCGTTCGAATTCGATAAATTCTGCTGCAGCTATTTAGAGCATAAATATCAATTCAATCTGAAGTTCGAGAAAGGCAAAAATTACCTCATCGCCACCAAAGGATTTTCTACACGTAAACTTCTGATCGAAGCCATTAACGGTTTCCAAGTTCCCGAAACTGGTCATTTAGTTTTTAACAATCACGACATTGATAGCCTTGATAAAACGATGCTGCGTTCTCGCATTGCTGTAATTGACAACACTCCATTGATTGAAGGAACAGCGCTAGAATATCTCAGCTTCAATGACAAAAACATCAGCGCCAAAGAAGTTGAATCGGCAATCAGAACCGTTGGTTTAGAAAAAGCTTTTGAGAGATTCCCTGACGGATTAAAAACACGAATCATTCCTTCTGGCTGGCCATTTTCTGAATCAGAAAAAATTCTGATCAAATTAGCGCGCGCTTTAATCCACAAACCACAAATCATCATCATTACCGAAGTATTGGACATGCTAATTTTGCAAGCTCGTCACAATATTTTGGAATATCTGACTAAAAATCGCGACATCACAGTATTATATTTCTCACATCGTAACGATAACACTTCTGACTTCGATGAGTATTTGTTCGTCGATAAAACGAAATCTTACAAATTCAACTCTATGAAGGATTTGGATCAATTCGAAATAAAATATCAGAACCATGAGCAATAAATTCGAACAGCACGATCTCGATCAATTCACTACTTTAAAACAGATTGACGTACCAAAACCGCTGAAAGTTTTACCAAAAATTTTAGCAATTTTCTTTGGGTTAATTTTGCTGATTCTGATTTTCACACCTTGGCAACAAACCTCAAAAGGCAATGGTTATGTAATTGCCAACGATCCCAATAATCGCGCTCAAAATATTAACGCACCGATTAATGGACGTATTAACAAATGGTTTGTACGCGACGGCTCAAAAGTAAAAACTGGCGATAAATTAGTCGAAATTATCGACAATGACCCGCAAATTCTTGAGCGTTTGCAAGCAGAAAAAGACGCCAAAAAACAAAAATCTGAAGTTGCCCAAAGTGCCGCGAAAACGGCTAAAATCAATTACGATCGCCAAAATGATCTTTACCAAAAAGGTTTGAGTTCACGCAAAGAATTTGAAAGTGCGAAAATTGAATATGAAAAATTAGTATCAGCTGCCGCCAGCGCTAAAGCTGAATTTGCTGAATCACAAACTAAATTTTCACGCCAACAAAATCAGATAATTTACGCACCAAAAGACGGTGTAATTTTAAAAATTCTCGCCGGAGACAACGCCACAACCGTAAAAAGCGGTGACAAAATTGCCACCTTCGCTCCTGAATTAACCGATGCTGCCGTCGAAATTTATGTTAATGGCAACGATATTCCGCTAATTTATGAAGGTCGTCGTGTACGTTTACAATTTGAAGGCTGGCCAGCAATTCAATTCAGCGGCTGGCCTTCGCTGGCAATCGGAACTTTTGGCGGTGTGATAACCGCAATTGATTCTTCGATTTCTGAAAATGGTAAATTCCGCGTAATCGTTAAAAGAGGCGAACAAGATCAATGGCCGGATCAAAGATTTTTGCGTCACGGCGCTCGCGCTTATGGCTGGGTTTTATTGAATCAAGTTAGTTTAGGTTATGAATTATGGCGACAAGCTAACGGATTCCCTCCAACTTTCGATCAGAAAATTAGCAATACTGAAATTGAGAAAGAGAGCAAATAATGCGAAAATATTTCTTCAAATTTAGCATTTTAACTTTGATTGGCTTGTTGTTTTGCAGTTCAGCTGCTTTGGCTTCAAACCACAACCAATCTGCCTATCTCAGCGAAAAAGATGTTGTCGCTTCAGCAGTACGAAATTATCCAAAAATCTTGTCGCATTACGACAAAATCAAAGCTGCTGAATCAAACTTGTTGGCCAGCAAAGGTTTCTTCGATATCAAACTAAAACAAAGCTATTCCGATCGCAGCCGCGGTTATTACGACGGCAAGTCGTACAACGTTGAATTAGAAAAAGAGTTAGGAATTTTGGGCAGCAAAGTTTACAGCGGCTATCGCAAATCTTACGGCAGTTTTCCTGATTACGAAGGCGGATCTTATACCAACAGCGGCGGTGAATATCGCGCCGGAGCCAAGTTTTCATTACTCAAAGACAGCACAATTGACAGCAATCGTCTCAAAGTAATTTTAGCTAATTTGAGCGTTGATGAAGCCAAAATCGAAATGGAAAACATCAAAAAAGAAATTGCACGCGATGCCAGAAAAGCTTACTGGACTTGGGTTACCGATGGTGCAATTTACAAAATTTATGAAGATCTTTATCAGCTTGCCTTAACTCGTCAGAAACAGTTAGAAATTCGCGCCAAAAGTGGCGATATCGCCCAAATCACTTTGGTAGAAAATCAGAAAAATATTCTCAAACGCAAAAGCTCTTTGGCGAAAATCAAACAAGAATTTGAAAATAGCGCGATTTATTTGTCGCTATTCTGGCGCGATTCTCACAGTAAACCAATTGTGCCAAAACCATCGCAACTGCCGCAGATCGAAAATAAAACTGCTTTAATCAGTAAAGAAAAACTCAATCGAGATTTAGATATTGCGCTGCGCAATCGACCAGAAATCAGCATGACTAAACTGAAATTAAAAGAAGAATCCAGCAATCTTGATTATGCTAAAAACCTTGCCAAACCACAGCTAGATGTTGATTTAGGAGTTTCGGATGATGTTGGCAAAGGACCAAAAAGTCGCGGACAAGCTAATAACTACGCCAAAGTAGATTTTTCTGTACCGCTCCAACAAAGAGAGGCTAAAGGAAAAATTGCCGCCACAGAATCAAAAATCAGCGCTATAAAATATGAACAACAATTATTTGAAGAAAAAATCAGCGCTCAAATCAACCAACTACAGAACAAAATTTCTACAGTTTGCGAAGTTCACAATAACAGCGAAGAAGAAGCTAAATTAGCGGAAACACTTGAGATTTCTGAGCGCGAAAAATTCAAACAAGGTGCGAGTAATTTGTTTATGGTAAATTCTCGCGAGCAAGATTCTGCAGCATCAAAAGCAGCTTTGGTTGAGATTTTCCGCGATTATAAAGAACTAATCGCTGATTACGATTTAGCTGTATTTGCGGATAATTAAGAAACTTTGCGCAGAAAGTTCATATAAATTGTTGCGCCGACGGCATCGAGATCTCTGATTTTATAACGTCCACCACGAGCGATTGGATAAGAAAAATCACCGCAGAAAACATCAAAAGCGAAGTCACGATGATAAGAAGTTTTATCGTCACCAAACAAATCAAAACACACTTCAATTGTTGGAAAATTCTTTTGCAAAAATTCAGAAATTTTTTGTGCTCTTTTAATCTCGGGAGCAATTTTTTCTGATTTTATTTGTGCCAAAATTTCCTTGTAAAGATTCTGTAAATCATGGTTCGAAAGCACGATTTTCGTGATGATTTCAGACTTTTTGCCAGCAAATTGACGAATCAAAGAAATATTTTTTTGTTTTATCGCATCACGCAAATCTTGGTTTTTTTCTTCACCAATTTCTTCCAAAAAAACTTCAATAAAATTTGGCAACGAAAATTCGATTAACAAATTTTTTACCTGCAATTCTTTCAGCGAAGATAGCAAAATTTCGATAATTTCAAAATTAGATTTTTCTTCGTCACAGCCAATAATCTCAACACCTACTTGGGTTTGCTGACGATCAACATAAAGATCACTATTTTTAGCACAAAGCACATCACCAACATAACAAAGTTTTAGTGGCAATTCTGCTTCTCGTAAACGACTGCCCAGAAGCCTTGAGATTTGTGGCGTAATGTCATTTCGGAAAATCAAATTCTTACCAGAAATTACATCAACCGTTTTGAAAGAATTTTTCATATCGCCTTTGAAACTATCTTCAAATTCGACCAAAGGCATTTTAACCAAACGATATCCAGCCTTCAAAAACGTATCGACAGCGCGGTTAATGTTGGCGTGATTTTTTTCAGCTTCGTCAAAAATTAAATCGTAAAATCCGACCGGAAGAAGTTGTTTTTCCATGATTATTTATCTTTTAAGAATTGTTCTAAAGTAAGCATGTCATGCCATGCGACCTTCTTTTTAGCTGATTGACGCATCAAATAAGAAGGGTGAAAAATCACAAAAGTTTTAATTGTTCGCGACAAAAAACTTGGTGCATAATCCATGAATTTTCCACGCACTGAGCTGATAGGCTCATTAATACCAAGGATTGCAGCCATTGAAGTTGCGCCAACCAAAACCAAAACTTCTGGATTTAAAAGTTGAATATGGCGCTCAACAAAAGGACGACAAATCGCTAATTCTTCATCTGTTGGACGTCGATTTCCCGGTGGTCTCCAAAAAATTACGTTGGTGATATAAAAATTTTCAGCTCGCGTCATATTGATTGCACGAAACATCCCATCCAGAACTTTTCCAGAATCACCACAAAATGGAATACCTTGCAAATCCTCGTGATTACCCGGCGCTTCGCCGATAACCATCACTTTTGAATTAGAATTGCCGTCACAAAAAACTGTGTTGGTGGCCATTTTTTTCAAATTACAGCCATCGAAATTTTCCACCGCTTTGCGCAATTCAGCTAGAGTTTTTGCGCCATCCGCCGCTTTTTTCGCCTGCGCAACAATTTCGTTTAGAGAAACAAATTTCTGATCAGAAATTTCCGAAACCGAATTTGTCACAACGGTATTTTGTGATTTTTTTGCCAAAGTCGACAATGCCTCGTTAGTTGAAAAATGTGGTTTAATAAAATGATGTGACGCTTGATTTTGTAAAGTTGGAACTTGATCCGGTATTTCATAAAATCTCTCTTCATCATCACTTAAAACTACTGGCGGTTTTTTTATTTCCGCTGGTTTTTTTACTAAATCTTTTTCTAAAAAATGATTCTGTGATTTTTCTGAAATTACTTCGGTTAAATCGTTGTCGAAATAGAACTGTAAAGCTTCGGCGAGATCTTTTTTCGTCATTGCTTCACCACTTGTTTAATAAATTTTTGGAAATCGTCAGCTTTTTCAAAATTTTTGTAAACTGACGCAAACCTTACAAAAGCTACCTTGTCGAGCCTTTCTAAGGCAGTCATCACCATCTCACCAATTTTGGAAGAAGCGATTTCAGTTTCACTTTCAACTTCCAATTGACGCACAATATTATTCACCAACTTTTCTACCTGAACCTCTGAAACTGGACGTTTGCGCACCGCCATCTCAATTGATTTTTTTAACTTTTCTGGATCAAAAATTTTCTTCTCACCATTCTTTTTGATCACCAAAATTTCACGAAGTTGTACACGCTCAAATGTTGTAAAACGAGAATCGCAAGCCGCACAATAACGACGACGTTTTACCGATTCACCATCGTCAGAAATTCGACTGTCTTTAACTTGAGTTTCAATATTTCCACAAAACGGGCAACGCATAAGTAATTATTAGTAATCGTCATCCTGGATGCGAAGCATCGAGGATCTTGTGAGTATAAGATTAATTTAAACCAGATCCTCGATGCTTCACATCTAGGATGACGGCTAGGTAATTTTTTCTGTCAAAGCTGCTTTGATGAAAGCTTCGATTTCGCCATCTAAAACTGACTGAATAT
>CAYUHG010000007.1:20745-70661 GCA_964444545.1 uncultured Rhizobium sp. | reverse complement strand
TTTAGGAATGAACGTTTGGACGGAGTTGCAAACTCCGTCCAGCAGCAATGAGAAATCTGGGGACAGTATACTAATTCCCAACTCTCTCAGTTAGATTTCACCCACTTAACATTACAAACCTACTCTCAAAAAAAATCTTGCAAATAAAAGGTACGTAGCCTTTTATAATCTACGTATGCCCAGGGTCGACCTCTACTTGTAAGTCGCCTGGGTTTTTTATTGTCTGAAGTTTGGTTAGAAAAGTTTGGTATTCCAAAAAAACTTTTGGGAAGTTGTCGAGCGTTGTAGCCCACTTTGTAAGCTCTGTAGATAGGTAATTCAAAATTTTGTAGATGGTTTGGTGATGTAATTTGAGGTCGTGTTTTAAAATAAATTCGTGGTGTGCAATTCGGTTTCTGATCAGTTTTATTCCTTCTATTTTTTGATGAATTTCTTTGCGAGTGATCTTGATTTCTTGCGGAAAAATATTTCTTAAAGCTGGTCGCCACAGTTCTAATTCGTAGTTTGGATAAAGTAGCGAAACCCAGAATCCAAAAGATAGATTTGAGATTACGACATGGGCATCGGTGGATTTTTCTTTGCGAATTATCTCTTCGATTTTTGATAAATTGACCGATTCTTTTCGGTTAGAACCTTTGATTAAGTGACGTTTCAAAAACCACTCCTCACCATAAATTTTCGCAAGTGCCAGATGAAAATTATTACGCAGAGCGATTTCTAAATTGTGAAGTGATGGGTAAAAAGATTCGCTGAGTTTGATGTTGTATTCGTAGAGAGCGAGGGCGGAAGTGTAATCTGTAGTTAAATCTAAATAAGTTCTAAATCTTTCCTCAGAAAAATTTTTGACAAAGTGCGAAGTGGTGAACATTAGTTTGTAAGATTTCTTGGTGTTTGGAAATTTGAATATGTGACAATAAAACTGTTATTCAAACAAATTTCTGTTGTTGTAACCATTATCATCTTTGCGGCGAATTAAGAGATGAACCTCAAATTAAAATTTCTCATGAAAAAATTCCTAATCGCCTTTCTGACTTTGCTTTCAACCTCAGCATTTGCTGCCACAAATTACGAAAAAGCGATTCTTGCTGGAGGATGTTTTTGGGGGATGGAAGAGTTGTTGCGTGGTGTTGATGGTGTGGTGAAAACACAAGTTGGCTACACAGGAGGAAATGCGATCAATCCAACTTACGAGCTGGTTTCAACTGGTCTGACTGGTCACGCGGAAGCGGTGGAAATTACTTTCGATCCGCAAAAAATTTCTTACGAAAATTTGCTGAAATTCTTTTTTACAATTCACGATCCGACAACGCTAAATCGTCAAGAAAATGATGTTGGCACGCAATATCGTTCCGAAATTTTTTATTTTAACGACAAGCAAAAAGACATCGCGCAGAAAGTAATTGCAGCTGCCAATAAATCTGGAGTTTTTAAAGGAAAAGTTGTGACGAAAATTTCGCCAGCAAAAACTTTTTACGCGGCAGAAGAATATCACCAAAATTACTTACAGAAAAATCCTTACGGTTACACCTGCCATCACGTTCACAAAGAGTGGCGCTTTTGATTGATGAGTTGGTTTAATGGCTAGCAGTTTTTTGATTGGTTTGACTGCGATTTAACTGAGATTTTTGCACTACTGCTGGTGATTTTGCAGGTCGACTAAGAAGAGCTTCAGGGTTATGCAATGCTGGTAACCAATCATTAAATTCTTGAACTACGCTACGTACCATACTTTGAGTTAATGGGTTTACTCCCGCACTTAATGAGATAATAAATGCTAAACTTGTTTTTATCTCTTCATCAACTTGTGGGCTTGAACCGTATTGTAGGAAATTCTTTAGCGTTTCGCTTTTGTTTCGTTCTAGAAATACGTTATATCGGTCATTCTTTGCTAATGTTGAGCTTGGGTTTATCGTACGTTTTGGATCGATAATTTTTTGTCTTTCCAGAATGCTAAGAATAAGAGAGTTGTATGATTTAGCGCTGATTTTTTCTGATTCTGAAATAAGTGCCTCCATTTTTTGCTCCTCAAACATATCTAAAGTTTGTTGCTGAAGCTCAGAATATCCAGAACTTGGAGCTGGATTAAGACGTTTGTAAGTGAAGATTTCTCCGGCGATTTCGTAAGATGTTTTAAATGCTGGTCTTCTGCTCATAAATTCAGAAATTAATTTTAGAAAAAATTACAAACTTAAAGGGTTCGATAAACCTAAAGTAGAATTAATTCCTGAGTATTTCGTAAGTAAGTTGCAAATTATTTTTTATTAATTCGGAAAAATCCAATATCGGTGCGGCCGACAACAACCAAACCAAATTGCTTTGATGCTACTGTGATTGAAACGAGTTTGAGCAGTAAACTCGGTCAATATTGCTGTACTAGTTGGAATTTTTAGTTGTTCGAATTGTAAAAATTCTACAACGCGGTTTTGCAAATTTGGTTGATTAAAATTTTTGAACCTACTGAGGCCTTGTTTCTGCACCGGCTTACCTGAAGATTTGCTGGCATCTTTTGCGTCTTTAAGTTTTTTTTCGCCGTCATTAAGCGAATATTTTTTCTCTTTTTTAATTGAGAAATGTTGATCGTGAATAAGCCAGTTGAATTGGTTGAAAGCTACCAGAAGTAGTGCAGAGAAAGATTTTAACATGTTGCTGAAAAGAGAATGCCGACCAAAAAACGCGGCTAAAATTTGTGAAGTACTAGAAAAAAAAGACTAGCAACAACAACAGCAACAGTTTGAAAGACGAACAGCAGCAAGGGCTTGAGCGGGAACAGCGATAGAGATGTGAGAGAATCTGTGAGAGATTTTCATCGAAAAAATTAATGCCTTGAACAACTTTCTCTCAAATTACAAAGTGAGAAAAACATTGTAAACATTTTAGCTATGCAAAAATCACAATTAATTCAGCCAGCAATTTTCTTCGGTCACGGATCTCCGATGAACGCAATTGAAGACAATCATTTTTCGCGTAAATGGCGTGAGATTGGTGCTAATTTGCCGCCAGCGCAGGCGATTTTAGTGGTTTCAGCACATTATGAAACTAACGGCGTAAAAATTGCCTGCTCGCAAAATAAAAAAACTATTCACGATTTTTACGGATTTCCTGATGAACTTTTTGCGGTGCAATATCCAGCGCGCGGAGATTTTACGCTGGCTCGCAAAATCATCGAAATTTTAGGCGAGGGTGAAATTGATGAAAATTGGGGACTAGATCACGGTGCGTGGTCGGTTTTAGTTCACACACATCCGCAGCCAAAAATGCCAATTTTGCAGTTAAGTTTAGACCGCAAAAAATCGCCGCAGCAGCATTACGAAATGGCTAAAAAATTGTCGATATTGCGTGAAGAAGGTGTGTTGATTATTGCCAGCGGTGACATTGTTCATAACTTACGAACAATTAACTGGCGCGGTGGCGCTTACGATTGGGCACAAAAATTTAACGATGAAATTATTGCAGCGATTGTGCAATCTGATCACGAAAAAATAATAAATTTTGCTACTCTAGATGGTGCAAAAATGGCAGTTCCAACTGACGAACATTTTCTGCCATTGCTTTATATTCTGGCTTTAAAACGTGAAGAAGATCGTGTTGAAATTTTTAACAATGAAATAGATCTTGGCTCAATTGCGATGGCGGGAATTGCATTTTTAAATTAGAAAAAGTGCGTTCTAAGCGAAGTATTTTGTAAATTAATCTGACGTGATTTTGAGAATTTATATTTTTTTAGTGCTGATTTTATTGTTTCCACAACAACTCAGAGCCCAACAATATTCGTTTTTGAATCCAGTACCGGCAGAGAAAATGCGTCCTATGACGACGGAACGTCCAAGTAAAAATGTTTCTTCTTACATTATTGACGCAGGACATTTTCAGGTTGAAACCACGCTTTATTCGCTGACACGCGACAGCAATAAATCAAAACGTACCAAACAACAATCATCTTTTAACTCAACAACTCTGAGACTTGGTGTAACTCAAAGCAGCGAAATTTCTGTAGTGTTGCCTTCAATCATTTGGCAGAGAAGCCGTGATATTTCTGATGCTACAAGTTCGAACATTCGCAGTCGCGATGATTTTTTACTGCGGTTTAAGAAAAATATTTTCGGTGGTGACCCTTCAAAAAATGGCGTTTCATTGGCTTTGATGCCATATTTGAAAATTCCAACTGCAGGGAAAAATTTAGGAAATAATGCTTACGAACAAGGTTTGAAAACGCATTACGATCACAAATTTGATCAATATTCATTTTCTTATTTGTTTGATGTGTCGCAGGTGAAAAAGACTAACAATACTGGGCGTACAGCTTTAGTTGGTAATGTGATGGATTTGGGAAAAAGTTTTACTTCAGATCTTTATGCTTACTGCGAATTTTCTTCCTACAAAAGTTTAGAACAAAAAACAGCGGCGAAAAATTATGTCGATTTCGGTGTAATTTATCAGCTGACTAAAAACACAACGATTGATTTGGTGACCAATTTCGGCGTGTCGCAAGCAGCGGATGATTTCAATTTAATCACCGGATTCGCTCACAGATTCTAGAACATTTTATTGCTGATGACGCCGCGCACAATTCCTTCAACTCTGAAGTCGTCAGCGGCGATGAAAGGTTCGAATTCGGTATTAAGAGAAACCAAAATTACTTTTTTATTCTGCAGTTTTATTTTTTTGATCAGAGTTTGACCATCGTTGACGCAAAGCGCCATCACGCCGTTTTCAGCTTTGTTTGATTTCTCAACAACAACAAAATCTCCAGCGTTAATTTTCGGCAACATTGAATCACCTTTGGCTTTAACCATAAAAGCGCGGCTAGCGGGAAAGCTTAAAAGTTTGGTTGAAACGGGAATGCGATCAATCGGGCTACCATCAAGAACTGAACCATTTGGGCCGCAAGCAGCAAGTCCGTACAAATTTAGATAAGCAATTTCTTTGTCAGGGCGTTTTAAAATTTGGTAATCTTTTGAGTCGTAAGGGTTCTTTTTTAAGTAACCTTTTTTCTCAAGTTGTGTCATGTGATGTACCACAACGCTGGTGGAAGATGCACCGATCAACTCTTGTAATTCGCGGATTGTCAGCGGTTCATCAATATTTTTGGAAAGAGCTTCAATCAATTTTTCTTGTGCCGGATGGAGACGATTTTCAGACATTGTAAAAAAGTAGTTGTGTTATTTTTTTCTTGTTCTAATTGTTCTAGAACAAACACCATAAAACTAATAAAAATGTTTATAACTTATTAAGCAAATATTTATTTTATGAATACTGAAGAAATCGTAAAAAAAGCCATGTCAAATCGTCAGGCGGTATCGTTTAAATATCGCAGAATTACCAACGGCAAAGAAGAGAATGTTAATCTTGCTCGTATCATTTTTATGACAACTGACAATCGTGGCAGAGAATCTATTGCGGTTGATTTATTACAGGAAAAACGTCTGACCAAAATGCATTACTTCGACATGGGTTCGATTTCGAATATCGAGATTTTGGGAGTTTAAGGTCTTCGGCTAAATAAACCCCCCGACTCACTTACGCTCTAAAGAGCTACGGCGGGCCACCCCCCTTGACAGGGGGGCTAAGCAGGGTTCGAACCAACGCCCCCCTGTCAAGGGGGGTGGCCCGTAGGGTCGGGGGGTTTATTTAGCCAACCTCAATTTATCTAAATATCCAACCTCAACTTACCTCAATGCCCACCACCCATTTCAACTTTTCTAGTTGGCTTTGGTGCCAACCAAATTGCCGAGGCAGCAAAAATAAAAGTTACAGACGCAACCATCAAAACATGATTGGTTGAAAGCATAATCGCTTGTGACTGAATTAGATTATCGAGCATCCCAGTTGCAACTTGTGGATCTGTTCCTTCGCCAAGAAGCTGCGAGAACTGTTCTGGATTCATTGAACTTGCAGTTAAATCATTACGAAACTCGGTCGTTTTATTTTCCCAAGATGTTGTCACCAAAGAAGTGGCGATTGCGCCGGCAAGAGTTCTTAAGAAACTCATCAATCCAGCTGCTGAAGCATCTTCTCCTTCGTTAACAGAAGCCAAAGCCAAACTGGTTAAAGGAATAAAGAAGAACGGCATGCCAATTCCTTGAATCAACATTGGCCAAGCAACTTGCCAAGCTGTCATGTCAGTTGTGCTAAAAGTTCTAAAATATGTCCACAACCCTAGCCAAGCCACGCCAAAAAATACTAATTTGCGTGGATCAAATTTTTGTGACATTACAGCAGCAAAAGGTGCGGCAACAACCGCCAAAACTCCAGTTGAAGCGCCAACAATTCCGGCCCAAGTTGCGTTATATCCCATGTAAGATTGTAGCCATAAAGGTACTAAAACCACGGTGCCGAAGAATGCTCCGAAGGCAAAACTGATTGTAGTCGTCGCTGCTGTGAATCCGCGATGACGGAATATTCTTAAATCAACAATGGGATGTTCTTCGGTTAATTCCCAAATTAAGAATGAAAGAAATACGACCACAGAAACAATGCTAAGAACTATGATTAAAGGTGATGAAAACCAATCCAGAGTTTTGCCTTCATCTAAAACATATTGCAGCGGTGCAACCCAACCAACCAGAAGAGCCATGCCGATGTAGTCAATTCTGGCTTTGATGATTTTGGTTTCGAATCTGTTCAATAACCCGAAGGCAACAAAGCCACAAACCAGCGCTATTGGAATATTAATGTAAAAAATGAACTGCCAGCCCCAATTATCGCAAATATAGCCGCCGACAATTGGTCCTAAAATTGGCGCGATAAGTGTAGTCATACTCCACAAGGCGAGGGCGACGCCGCGTTTTTCTGGAGGAAAAGCCCGCATCAAAAGAGTTTGCGAAAGTGGCATTAAAGGGCCGCCAGCAAGTCCTTGGCAAATTCTGGCGAAAACTAGAAAACCAATCGAACTAGCTAATCCGCACAAGGCCGAAAAAATGCCGAACAAAATCATCGAAACGCAAAAAGCTTTAACGTTGCCGAAACGGGCGGCGATCCAACCAGTTAGAGGAACGGAAATCGCCTCAGCAACGGCGTAAGAAGTAATTACGTAAGTTCCTTCGTTTGGTGAAACTGCCAATCCACCGGCAATGTGTGGTACAGAAACGTTGGCAATTGTCATGTCCAAAACGACGACGAAATTTGAAATCGCCAGCAATAAACCAGCGGCCAAAAGCTGTCCGCCTTGTAGTGGTTCTATTTTTTCAATTGGTGCTGGTTGTGCAGATTTGTCGGACATTAGTTTTGTTGAGAAACGTTAATATCGACATGCATCGAAAGTCCAATTTGCAAAGGATGTTGCTCTAATTCTTCCGCTAGTAATTCGATACGAACTGGCACGCGTTGTACAACTTTAATCCAATTTCCGGTGGCATTTTGTGCTGGAATTACAGCGAAAGCTGAGCCAGTTCCACCAGAAAAACCGGCAACTTTTCCGTGATAAACTACATCTTTACCATATTTGTCAGAGGTGATTTCAACAGGTTGTCCAACTTTGATTTTCTCAAGTTGAACTTCTTTAAAATTAGCATCGACATGCATCTGATCTTTTGGTGTGATTGCCATTAAAGGCGCGCCAACCGCAACTCTTTGACCAAGTTGAACTTGGCGACGTGCTACAATTCCATCAATTGGTGCGCGAACTGTGGTGCGTTCAAAATCAAGTTTAGCTTGATCAACTGCCAGTCTGGCTGCTTCAAAAGCTGAATTGGCGGCATCAAAATCTTCTTTGGCATTGGCTACTTCTTCTTCTGAAGCTGAATCAGCAGCGCGTAAAGCTTTGCGTCTTTTAAAAATATTTTGGGCACGACGCATTTGTGCTTCAGCTTTTGCCAGATTAGCTTTGGCAACTCCGACAGCAAGCTGAGCATCGGTATCGTCAATTACGACTAAAACATCGCCAGCTTTTACTTCTTGGGTGTCGTTGACTTTAATTTTTTTGATGATGCCCGAAGTTGCAGCGTTAATTTGGGCAACTTCAGCGCCAACGTAAGCGTTAGCGGTGGTGACATGACGCGATCCGATCAGATAATAATAAGCCGCGTAAATTGCGCTCAAAGCCACAAAAGTCAGAGCTAAAATTTTGAAGAAAAATTTTCTTTTTGCGTTGCCGTGTTTGTTTTTTTCAGCAGTCATATTTTTACAAATAAGGTTGAAGAAGAGAGTCGATCACATGCGAAATATTTTTTCGAATGTGTTTGATATTGTTTTGGTCATAGCCTTTCCAGCCGCTTAAATAAAGCAGGCTCGACTTGTTATGTTGTAGTGCAGTAAGTGTGCTGTGCAGCGAATGAGTCAGCAAAATCACTTCAATTGCATCGGGTTTTTTGCCCATAATTTTAGCAACTCCGTAAATAAAAGGTTCACAAACGCGTTTCATCACAGTTTCAAAAAGTGTTTTGAAATGTTTGCTTTGATCGATTTGTTCGAAAGCAACAATCTTGGAATAGCGCGCATTTTCTGGGTTGATGATGATCTCGATAAAAGACAGCGACATAATTTTAATCGCTTCGATGATTTCTTTTTTGTCTTTGCTGTTTTCGATAATTTCGCGTTGCGCGATCATTGTTGGCATCATCAATTCATTCGAACGCTCAAGAATTTGCTTAATTACGCTGCCGTAAATTCCGTCTTTGCTTTTGAAATGATAGTGCAGAGTGGCGATGTTAACTTGCGCCAGATCAGCAATATCACGAGTTCGCGCTCCTTCAAAACCACTTTTAGAAAAAACAGTTACAGCAGCATCGAGAATTTTTTCTTGAGAGTTACTGAGATTTTTTTTGGTCATTTTTTGGTTGGTTTTTTTTCTCAACAAATTGCACGCCATCTTTTTCGAAGTGCATTTCATAATTCTCAAATCCGCCGCCAATTGCTTTGTGCAAGGCTACCAAATTTGACAAAGTTTCAGATTTTCTTTGCGCCATTTGATTTTCACTCATCAATGCCGCGATCTCGCTTTTTTTGACATCTTCTTTCGAAATTATGCCTAAGCGTTTTTTATTCTGATCAATTTGTAAAATATTGTTGCTGGCTTGCAGCGAGGCTTTGGAGTTGTTTTCAATCGCTAAAGAATTGATGTAGCGAACCAATTGCGACTCGCAATCTTGGAGCGCAGTTAGCACAGTTTTTTCGTAATCAAGAACGGCAATTTTAGCTTTTGATTTGCTGATTTTATATTCGGCGAGCAATTGTCCGACTGAAAAAATCGGCACAGTAACACCGCCACGAATGTCTTTTACGTTGGTGCTGTCTTTTAGCACATCGCCTAAACTTGTTGCACCGCCACCAATTCTGGCGGTCAGATTAAAGCTCGGGAAAAATTCTTTGAACTGTGCACTTTTGTCGTAAAGTGCTGCGTCAATTTCATATTCAGCAGCAATAATGTCGGGACGACGTTTTAGAACATCAGACTTCAAGCCAACTGGCACAATGCCGGAATTATAATCGAAAATATTTTTTTGTTTGGCTGGTTTTAAAATATCGCCAATTTCTTCAGGAGTTACTCCAACCAAAACTGCTAATTTATAGGTAAGAATTTTTTCGTTGGTTTTGACTTCAAGCAAAGAAACTTCGGCAGAATTTTGATCGATGCCGGATTGATGAATCAAAGATTTAGAAGCGATTCCCAGCTCTTCTTTTTTGGTAACGATTTGTGTGATGTCGGAATAAAGCGCATGGATTTTTTCCAAATTGGCGATTTGTTTTTGGGTGGCTTTAAGTGCGAAATAATTTTGGGCAATTTCGCTAGTGATACGCAAAGAGTTGGCTTTGTAGAGCTGCGCTTCTTTCAAAAATCTTAATTTTCCGGCTTTGTAGCGATCAAGATTTTTGCCCAAGAAATCTAATTCCCAGCTGGCATCAAAAGTTGCTTGAAACAAATCGTATTTTACTCCACTTGGACCAAAACCTGGAGAGGCAAAACGTTGGCGACTAATTCCGGCAGTTCCGGTAGGAAAAAGTTTGGTAGCATCAACATTATTTAGTTGGCGCGAAGTTACGATAGATTGGTTTGCGATTTGAATATCGCGATTATTTTTGAGACCAAGATCAATTAAGCGATTGAGCAATTCGTCGTTAAATTCTAACCACCATTGATCAGTTGGGGCTTTATTTGAGATGTCGGTGCTTTGGCTTAGAAAGCTAGGTTTGACATCTTTTTTTATGTCGCTTTTGAATTCGTCATTATTAGCGCAGCTAGAGGCGAGTATCGCTAATAATAAAGGAAAGATGATTTTTTGAGATTTCATGAAAATTAATCAAATGATTCAATCAGATGATTAAATAAAATGATTAGTACTTTTAAAGTCAAAAAGTTTTTTTCTATTACCAATTAATTCTTCTGCTGCCGCTTGAATCGCCTGCCGCCGGTTGAGCTTGTCGAAACCTCGTGAGTTTCTTTCTGCTAAACTAAAGCAGCAGGATTCTCACGAGGTTTCGACAAGCTCAACCGGCGGCAGGGATAAGCGGGTTTGAAATTTTATTTTACGTCAACTTCTTCTTTAACTTCCGAAGTCACAACTTCAGGATTTGTAGGAATCGCCGGCATTTTTTCTAAAATATTTTTTAGTTCGCTTAAACCTTCTTCAAAGTTTTTTTCAACTTTACCGCGCATCAGCAAACACATCAAATTGAAAGGGAAGGGAGTGCGTCCTTCCATTGTCCAGGTCACTTTGGTTTCTTTTTCACTAAGTGATTCAGTAACGTAATAAACGTGATTTGTAACTTGCATTGGCTTTTTAAAACGCAGCTCCAAGTCAATGCGATTATTCTCAGAAATTGCTCTGATTTCTTGTTCGCCAATTCCAACTTCACTATTTCCTGACCACGATGCAGTCGCGCCAACTGTACCATCAACGCCTATGAAATATTTTTTCATATTCGGATCCATTTTACTCCAAGGCTGCCATTGATCAGAATTTTTGATTAATTTTAAGTACGGAAAAATTTGCTCAACTGGCAAGTTGATGGTGATTGATTTTTCGATTTTAAAATCTTTGGGAGCGATTGCTGCAGCGCCAATCACAACAACAATCGCAACAATAATTGCGATTAAAACTTTCTTCATAAATTTTAATTTTATTTTTTTGGAAAATGGTTTTGGTGGTTATCGAAAAAATTTGTGTTGGCACAATCTTTGTCAAGAAATCGCATTGTGAATTCTCCAAAAGAACCATTTAAAGTCATAATTTGGAGTCAGGATTTCGTTGAGTATTTCAGATTGCTGTTATGTCATCAAAATAATTTAAATCCCTTCAATTTCTGAAAAATGATTCGACATATTTTGTTGGTTTGTTTGGTTTTCTTCGCTTCAAAAGCTTTGGCGCAAGAAACTGAAAAGTTTGCCACCTCTACTGAATATATCATAAAAAAAGGTGAAACGATTTACAAAGTGGCTCTCGATTATGATCTGGGAATTGAAGAGATCGTTCGTGCTAATCCTAGTTTAACTGACTTAAGAAGAATTCGTATCGGTAAAAAAATTATTTTGCCAACGACGCATTTGCTTCCCAATGCGGCGCATAAAGGAATTGTCATTAATATTTCTGAGCCGCGACTTTATTTTTTTACTAACGATCAAATAGCAAGTTTTCCAATTAGCGTTGGAACTGAAGCCAAAACTCCGACTGGTCGTACTAAAATTTCACAAAAAATTGAGAACCCATCTTGGACTCCGCCCGCTTCAATTCGCGAAGAAAATCCTGACTTGCCTGACGTTGTTCCGCCTGGCCCGAATAATCCTTTGGGACAATATGCTTTTCGTTTGAACGCGACAAAAAATCGCAAATGGCAAAGTATCATGATCCACGGAACCAATGAACCATGGCGTGTTGGCGGTAAAGTCAGTCACGGTTGTATCCGACTTTATCCCCAAGATGTTGAAACTTTGTTCACCCAAGTTGAAGTGGACACGCCGGTTTTGATTGTCGATCAACCAATCAAAGTTCAAGAATTTAACGGTGAAATTTATATCGAAGTAACTTTCCAAAACATGCCCGAAGATCCTTCAAAAAACCTAGGCGCGAAAGCTTTGGTTTGTAAAAGAGTTAAGAATTGCGAAGCGCGAATTGATTGGGATAAAGTTCACGACGCGGTAGCGCAAAATCGCGGTATTCCTGTGAAGGTGAGTATTGATGAAGTTGAAAGCGAAAATAATTAATGATTGATATTCATCAATTTCACAGCTTCTGAAACAATAGATTATCGGCAATTAACTCACTTTTGTAATCAGTAAAAACACTTCTCATCAGTTCTTTAATTTCGGGATTAATTCCTTTGCGCGCCGCTAAAATTGTGTTTGTTGAAACTGTGTTGATGTTCTTGCCTAGAGAACGATAAAGCTCTTCTGAAATTTCGGTCTCTTTAAGAAATGGTGCGATTTTTGTGAAATTTTTGATTTCGGATTTTGGCAGGGAAATAATTTCGACATCACATTTATCTAAAACTTCAGCAAAGCCGGCGTTGGGATGTCCGATGAAATAAATCCACGCATCAATTTCTTTATCGCACATCATTTTAAAAGATTCGGTCGCGCCGAAATTTACAATTTTCTTTGGCTTTATACCAAAATGAAAAAAATATTTTTGTACAACCAAAGCACTGGTAGAGCCAATGCTGCCAACATTTATCAAGCGATTATTCAAATCGTTTAGCGATTTAATGTGCAATTTTTTCTGCACTAAAATGGTTAAATATTCGTCATGAATTTGCGCTACGAAATCGATTTTATTTTCTAAATCAGAAAAATTTTTAACAAAAATTCGGTTAAGTTCAGGAGTTTTAACAATCGCGAAATCGGCTTCTTCTTCAGCTAAACTGTGTAGATTTTTTTCCGAACCTTTGCTTTCAAACGCTACACATTGATAACCTTCTTTGGTATAATGTTTGTTAAAAACTTTACAGATTGAACTAGCCGCTGCGAAGAAACTGGCCTTCTTATCGCCAGCAAAAATGCTGATCGGTGTTTTCGCCGAGGCGCCTTGTGCAAAGGCGGAAGAGGGAAGTGTGAAGATCAAAAAAATCAGAACAAAAATTTTCTGCATAATTATCGATTTTAGATTTGGATTTTTCATTGGAGCAGTTACTGATTTAATTAGTGTGCTGTCGCTAGATTTTTTATTTTCTCTCCAATCCAGTAATATTTTGAACTCCTCCAACAATATTCTCAACTGCTGGATCTATAGGTTCGAATACTGATGATGGCGGTGGAGGAGGGCTTGGTGATCTTGCCATTACCATGTCGTATCTTGAATTTTCTTCATCATTTTCAGCTGCAGCTGTTTTGATTATCTCTTCATAAGATTTCTGAATTAGCTGACACTTTTCGCTGGTGGTTCTGATCAGAAAATCTGGCTTCTTCCAAGTTTTTGGTTTTTGAGAATGAGATCCAGAAACTTTAATTGGACTTATTTCTACGCTAGTGAAGCTCAAATCTGCCGCTGCTGTTTCTCTACTGACATCAAGATCAGCACTTTCATTTAATTTTTCTTCCGAGTCATCAATAGTAATTGTTACCGTTGGCAAAGCTTTGTTCACTGCTTCTACTACTTTAGTACAATTGGCGCAGCATTTTTTTGAGATGCCAATATAAACGCCGGTAAGTTGTGAATTTTTTTCATCGGAAATTTCGATCATGCGATCTAGCAATGTCATTTCAGCGTGAACGCCTTTCTTTTTTGCCGTCACCAATTCAACAGCCAAACCTCTTTTTAAAAGGCTATTTTCGTCACCTTCATTCTGAAATTCTTGTCGCGCTTTTAAAAGATCAGTAGCCAGTCTTTCAGCAATCGATCCAACTAAAACAGCGTTAGAAAGTTCAACCGCTGTTTTATATTCAGCACTCAGCTGTTGGATGGTTTTATTCTGCCATTGAGTTATACCTTCTTCCGCTAGAAAGCTGCGGGCAATTAATTTTATCTTGTTGTCGTCCAGAATCATTATTCCTTGTTGAACAACAGCTTTAACATTTTCTAAGACAATTTGAGTGAAAAGATCTCCATCTTCACCATCTCGATCGAATGTTTCTTTGGTAATTAATTCTAAAGCTTTCTGAGTTTTTTCCGCAGTCGACGCCTTAGAACTTTCGCGCGCTGTCGCTCCGCTATATATCGAGTTTGTTGTATAAAGTAACTTACCATCAAAAACTGCCACAGCGGCACAGAGGTGGTTTCTTTCTAAAAATCTGGCTATCGAATCAAGCCTTCGTTCTTCTTTTGTGCGCATGGATGAGATAAATTAATCAAAAAGTTGCTAAGAAATTTTAGCATTTCTCTAGTTAAAAACAGAGTGTGGAAACAGTCTTCCAAAAATGTGATTGTTTCCATTTTGGAAACAGTTCGGCAAGGCGAGGCTAAGAATCTTAGTTTTTGGTTTCTGACATCACCAACTGCAAAAACTTGTCGGTCAACTCATCGCCAGAAAATTTTCGAAACTGCGCTAGATGCTCCAAAATTTCGCAATCTTTCTTTATATCCAAAGGCGGCATCCCAACTTTTTCACCAACATCTTCAATCGGAAAAAAATGAATCATCTTTAAGTTCAAAGTCTCCGCAACTCGTACAAGTTGATCCGCAGTTATGCGATCTTGGCCAATCTCACATTTAAAAAGCTGTTGCTGCGATATGCCAATTCCAAAGGCTAACTCTTCCAAACTAATTCTGCGCTGCTCCCGTAACAAAGCGATTCGGCGGCCGATTTTTTTCACCATTTCATCGCGATAATTTGCACCAAAATCTTCTGACATAAGTCGATCACCAAAAACAGGTTCGCAAGTATTGAAAAGAATATCTTTATTATTACGGTGAGCCAAAATCACCTACAGCCACAAGGCTTCGCAGCCTATCTATATCATACTTTAAATACTATTTAAAGTAATCTGAATATTAGAAATAATATTTAAAATATTGTTTTACAATAATTTTATGAATAAAGTAATAATCACAAATAGACAATGTAGAGCAGCAAGAGAATTATTGGGCTGGAAACAAGATGATTTATGCAAAGCCTCAAAGATCACCAAATCAACAATCGCCGACTTCGAAAGGGGAGTGCGAGAATTAAGAATGGGAACTCTCGAAAGCATCATTAATGCTTTTAACAAGAAAGGAATCGAGTTTGAAAATGATGGGAATGAGTTGGTGGTGAGGTTGGTGAAGAAGTAGTTGTTGAGATGTAGTCCTTACAATAGAAATCCAAATCAAAAGCAATGTTTGAACAATCCTTTAAAAATATAGACGATATCCTCCACAAAGACGCAGGATGCGGAAGTGAGCTTGATTATGTTGAGCAAAGCTCGTGGATTTTGTTTTTAAAATATCTCGAAGATTTTGAACAAAACAAAGAAATTGAATACAAGCTAAGCGGCAAAGCTTACAAAAACCTGCTTGATGAAAAATATCGCTGGAGCAATTGGGCAGCGCCAAAAAATGCTGATGGAAAGTTAGATCACCACAAAGCCAAATCTGGCGATGACTTAATTGAATTTGTTGATCGCGAACTTTTTCCTTACCTTAAAAAGTTTAAAACCAACGCCCCAAGCCCAGACACAATTGAATATAAAATTGGCGAAATTTTTGGCGAATTAAAAAACCGCATTCAAAGCGGCTATAACCTGCGCGAAGTGTTGAGCATTGTTGATAAAATGAGCTTTCGCACCGCATCAGAAAAATTTGAATTGTCGCATCTTTACGAAGGCAAAATCAAAAACATGGGCAACGCCGGCAGAAATGGCGGCGAATATTACACACCGCGCCCATTGATTAAATCGATTGTCAAAGTTGTTGCGCCAAAAATTGGTGATAAAATTTATGATGGTGCCGTTGGTTCAGCAGGATTCTTGGTTGAGGCTTTTGAATATTTAAAAGAACAAAATCCTAATCGCTCGACCAAAGAAAATGATATTTTGCAGAAAAAAACTTTTTACGGAAAAGAAAAAAAGTCGCTCGCCTACATTATCGGAATTATGAATATGATTCTGCATGGCATTGAAGCACCAAATATCATTCACACCAACACCTTGGCTGAAAATATTGCCGACATTCAAGAAAAAGATCGCTACGAAATTATTTTAGCCAACCCGCCATTTGGTGGAAAAGAACGTGCCGAAGTTCAAGAAAACTTTGACATCAAAACTGGTGAAACCGCCTTTTTATTTTTGCAGCATTTTATCAAAAGTTTAAAAGCTGGTGGCAAAGCTGCTGTTGTTATTAAAAACACTTTTTTATCTAACACCGACAACGCTTCTACCTCACTCCGTAAAGAACTTTTAAGCAGTTGTAACCTTCACACAGTTTTAGATTTACCCGGTGGAACCTTCACCGGAGCTGGCGTTAAAACGGTTGTTTTGTTTTTTGATAAAACCACATCAACCAAAAAAGTTTGGTTTTATCAGCTAAATTTAACACGAAATTTAGGCAAAACCAACCCGCTAAATGAAAACGATTTGGCAGAGTTCTTGAGCCTACAAAAAACCCAAGGCACTTCCGAAAATTCTTGGGTTCTTGATGTAAAAGACATCGATCAAAAAACCTTTGATTTGTCAGTAAAAAACCCAAACAAAACCGATAACACCGAACTAAGAAGCCCAGAAGAAATTCTGCAAGAAATCAAAAACTTAGATCGCGAAAGCGCCAAAGTCTTAGAAAAAATTCACCAACTTTTTTAAACCCAAATCACCAAAAAAATGAAAAACCAAAATGAAAATAAACCCTTAATTTATCAAACCAAAGACGGTGCAATTGAGTTAAGAAGCAATACCAAAACAGAAACTATTTGGGCGAGCAAAATGCAAATAGCACAAATCTTTGGTGTTGATAGGTCTGTTGTTTCAAAGCATATTAAGAATATTTTTTCAGACAAAGAACTGGATGAAAAAGTGGTGCGTGCAAATTTTGCACATACCACTTCGCATGGCGCTATTAAAGGAAAAACTCAAACTAAGAATTTAGAACATTACAATCTTGATATTATTCTGGCAGTTGGTTATCGCACCAAATCATCTTTAGCGGTCGAGTTTAGAAAATGGGCAACAAAAACCTTAAAAAAACACATTACTGACGGATTTACCATTAACAAAAAAGTTATCGCCCAAAATCACCAAAAATTCCTCAAGGCAATTGAAGACATCAAAACTCTTAGCCAAGACTCTAAAAACCTAAAAGCCGGCGATGTTTTAGATTTAATCAAATCATTTTCTTACACTTGGTTTTCGCTTGATAGTTTTGACAAAGGAGAATTTCCGAGCCAAGGCACCAAAAAATCAATTTCCATCAGCGCCAAAGAATTGATCCAAGACATTGCCAAACTTAAAGCCGAGTTGATAGCCAAAAAAGAGGCATCAGCAATTTTTGCCACCGAAAAAAACCAAGGAGCTTTAGAAGGAATTATAGGCAATGTTTTTCAAAGTGCTTTCGGGCAAGATGTTTATCACAGTTTGGAAGAAAAAGCCGCCAATTTGCTTTATTTCATAGTCAAAAATCATCCTTTCAACGATGGAAACAAAAGATCGGGAGCTTTTGCTTTCATCTGGTTTTTAAGAAAATCCGGATTGCAATTTTTAGACAGAATCAGTCCACAAACACTCGCCAGCTTAACAATTTTAATCGCCGAATCAAACCCCAAAGAAAAAGATAAAATGATTGGCTTAGTTTTGATGCTTTTAAGAAGTGATGAAAAACCCATCAACAAAACCCGTAAAAAACATGACGAATAAAAAACCTATAAACAAAGAAGATTTCTCTGCGGCTAAATACTTAGCTTTCAGCGAATTAGAAGAAAATTCAGCTATTCGAAATTTTAGAATAACTGCTAATTTGCAAGATGCTGGAAAAGTCACGGCTGAAATAGCTAAAGCCCACGCCGAAAGTGAATTTGAAAAATATCGCATAATTCAAGATCGACTTTTTGAAAGCGATTTTGATCGTGAGGTGAAGAAGATGTTGGAAGGAAGAAGTGAGAAATTTGGAGGTGGGGATGAGTGAATCGCAAATAATTCCAATTCACTTTAATGTGGTAGATGCGAGTGGTAAAGAAACGCATCACCTTTTATGGCAAACCTTTATTCAAACTGGTGGAAGTATAGAGAAAATTGCTCAAGATATTTGCGAGAAGTTTTTTGGTGATGAGTTTGTAGTTGAAATGGTGGTTTTGCCTTCAGAAGAAGGGAGTTTTTTTAAAAAAGTCAAAGTAACTATTATAAAAGTTGCAATAGGAGGATCTATAGTTGCTGGAGGCTTAAATCAATCTTCTCAATTTTTAGCAACCCCAGTTGGTAAAGCTGCATTCAAGAGAATTTTTAATACAGATAAAGACCCAGAATATTTTATTGAAAATTTAGGCAAAGAAGAAAGTGCTTCATTGATGGCTGAATCCACAAAATATTTTTTACAAACATCGAATGATGATCTTGTTAAGGATGGCATTAAAAATGATGATTTCCCAAAAGCTTTTGCTGGTCGTTCTTCTTTTTATAGAGCATGTCAGGAAAACTCAGAAATTAGGGCTCTAGAATTTTGCAGAGATAATAAATTTCCAATCAAAAAAGCCGATTTCTGCAATTATATTACAAACGATTACATCAAGAAACTCACACCTGAAAGAAAATTGCACGAGTTAGCAATTGTTTCTCCGATCATAAAACAAAGAAAGAAATCAAAATTAAAATGGAAGGCTGAGGATAAAATCAGTGGTAAAATTTTAGATTTTTCTATGGATGACAAAGAATTTAAGAAAAGATTTTTGGCAGGAGATTACCCACTAAAAGAAAGTGGAGAAGATGATGTAATTATTGGATTATTTGAGTATCAGAAGGTTGAAATTAATGGAGAGCTAAAACTAACAAGTTCTGTTTCTGCAACAAAAATATATCAGTTTAATGATCAGAGAATTGAGACAATTCCAACTAATTTAGTGATTGAAAAAGTTGAGATTTTAGATGGTTCAAAAATCAAACAAAACAAATCGAAAGGTAGTGCCATCAATCCTGATCAATTAAGTTTATTTGGAGAGGTATAGAAGATGTCATTATCAAAAATCGTATGGCAAACAAGAAAACTTGGAGAAGTAGCTAATATATTCAATGGAAACAGTATAAATGAGAACGAAAAAAAAGAAAAATATTTAGGTCTAAAATCTGGAACTCCTTATATTTCAACAAAAGATATAGAATTTGATAATAAAATTGACTTTGAAAATGGCGTTCTAATTCCAAAAGATCAGGCTCATAAGTTTAAAATTGTTGAAGCCAATTCGGTATTAATTTGTGCTGAGGGAGGTAGCGCCGGAAGAAAGTTTGCACATACTAATCGCAATATTTTTTTTGGTAATAAGCTATTTGCACTAACTTCTAATAATAAAATTGATTCAAAGTTTGTCTTTTACTTCTACCAATCAGAGGAGTTTTGTTCTTTGTTTAGATCAAAAATGTCTGGTTTGATAGGCGGTGTTTCAATTAACAAATTTAAAGAGATAGAAATTCCATTGCCGCCGATTGATGAGCAGAAGAGGATTGTGAAGATTTTGGATGAGGTTTTTTTAGGGTTGGCGAAGGCGAAGGAGACGACCGAGAAGAATTTGAAAAATGCTCGTGAGGTTTTTGAGTCTTATTTGCAGAGTGTTTTCAAAGATAGCGCGAATGGATTGGTAGAGAAAGAATTAGGGACGATTGTTGATTTTCAAAATGGATTTGCATTTAAAAGCAAAGATGAACTCGATATTTCAAATACCCAGTTAATTAGGATGGGCAATCTCTACAACAATAATTTGGATTTAGATCGTCGACCAGTTTATTATCCAGATAACTTTTGTGACATTTATAAAAAATTCTTATTGAAAGAAGGTGATTTGATAATTTCTCTGACTGGAACGACTGGAAAAAAGGATTATGGTTTTACTGTTAAGGTACCAAAAAGTGATAAAAATTTATTATTAAATCAGCGCATTGCTAAGGTTGTGATTCTAGATGAGTGCAAAACTTCTAAAGATTATTTATTGTTTTTTTTGTTATCAAAAACATTCCTAGATAGATTGTACAAAACGGCTAATGGTACAAGGCAAGCCAATCTTTCGACTGATGCTATAAAAAGAATTACAATCAAATTCCCATCACTTTCAGAACAAAACTCAATCGTCGCCAAACTCGACGCTCTATCCGCTGAAACCAAAAAACTCGAAGAACTCTACAAACAAAAACTAACACACCTCGAAGAACTCAAAAAATCGATCTTGAAAAAAGCATTTAATGGAGAGTTGTGATTATGGCAAGAAAAGAGGCAGATACTAGAGCAGAATTGATTGATCCGCTTTTAACTAAAGCTGGTTGGGGAGTTGTTGAAGGGTCGAAAATTTTGCGCGAGCATCATATCACGCAAGGGCGAATTCAGGTTGGTCAAGTTAGGGCTAAGGGCGAAATTGCTGATTATGTGTTGGTTTATAAAAATCAGAAAATTGCAGTGATTGAGGCTAAACAAGAAAATTTAGAAGTTGGTGAAGGTGTGGCGCAGGCGAAAATTTATGCTGCTAAGTTAAATATTGATTACACTTACGCCAGCAATGGTCGCGAGATTTATCAAATTTCGATGAAAAGCGGAGTTGAGGGAAATATTGAAAGCTTTCCAAGCCCTGATGAATTGTGGAATCAAACATTCGCAGATCACAACGCATGGCGAAATAAGTTTGCCGAAATTCCTTTTGAAAATATTGGCGGTTTAAAAGATGTGCGTTATTACCAAGAAATTGCGGTTAATAAAACTTTGGACGCAGTTGCCAAAGAAAAGCAGCGCATTTTGTTAACTCTTGCAACAGGAACGGGAAAAACATTCATCGCTTTTCAAATTGCTTGGAAACTTTTTCAAAGCCGCTGGAACTTGAAACGAGATGGATCAAGAAGGCCACGCATTTTGTTTTTGGCCGATCGTAATATTTTGGCGAATCAGGCTTTTAATAGCTTCTCGGCTTTTAAAGAAGATGTTTTGGTGAGGATTAAGCCAGAAGAAATTCGTAAAAGTGGTGCGGTGCAAACTAACGGAAATATCTTTTTTACCATCTTTCAAACTTTCATGAGTGGCAAAGATTCGATGGGAAAACCCGCGCCTTATTTTGGTGAATATCCGCAAGATTTTTTTGATTTTATTATTGTTGATGAATGCCATCGCGGTGGTGCAAATGACGAATCAAGTTGGCGCGATATTTTAGAATATTTTTCATCTGCAGTTCAACTTGGTTTAACTGCAACGCCGAAGCGCAAAGACAATGTTGATACTTACCGTTATTTTGGCGAGCCAGTTTATGTTTATTCGCTTAAAGATGGAATTAATGACGGCTTTTTAACGCCGTTTAAAGTGAAACGCATTAAAACTGGTCTAGATGATTATGTTTACACTTCTGATGACGAGGTGATTGAAGGAGAAGTTGAAGAAGGTAGGCTTTACGAAGAAAAAGATTTTAATCGCATTATTGAAATCAAAGAGCGCGAGGCAAAAAGAGTAAAAATATTTTTGGGTGATATTTCGCAAAATGAAAAAACGATTGTTTTTTGCGCTAATCAAAACCACGCAGCGGCTGTTCGAGATTTAATTAATCAATTTTCAAAAAGCTCTGATCCAAGTTATTGTGTTCGCGTTACAGCAAATGATGGCGCAATTGGTGAGCAATATTTACGCGAGTTTCAAAATAATGAAAAAACCATTCCAACAATTTTAACCACTTCGCAAAAGCTTTCGACTGGCGTTGATGCCAGAAATGTGCGAAATATTGTTTTGATGCGACCTGTGAAATCGATGATTGAGTTCAAACAAATTGTTGGGCGCGGCACTAGGCTTTTTGACGGGAAAGAGTATTTTACGATTTTGGATTTTGTTGATGCTTATAAACTTTTTTCAGATCCTGAGTGGGATGGTGAGCCAATTGATGTTACAACTGATGTTGGTGAAAAAGATGTAAAACCAAAAGAACGAAAAGAACCAAAGGAAAAGCAAGAAAGAGACGAAGATTTTGAACCAAAAAAGAAGATAAAAATTAAGTTAAGAGATGGCAAAGAGCGCCAAATTCAATACATGATTCAAACTTCTTTTTGGGGTGCGGATGGAAAACCAATTTCTACAGAAGAGTTTCTGAATAATATGTTTGGTGCTTTGCCGGAGTTTTTCAAAAACGAAGAAGAGCTTAGAAAAATTTGGTCAAATCCACAAACCAGAAAAGCTTTCTTAGATAGAATTGCTGAACTTGGATTTACTTTAGATCAGTTGGAAAATTTGCAAAAAATTGTAAACGCTGAGAAGAGCGATTTGTTTGATGTTTTGGCTTATGTTTCTTTTGCTAAAGAGCCAATTTCAAGGGAGCTTAGAGTTCGAAACACAAGGCCGAAAATCTTTGCTGGATTAAGTGAAAAGCAGCAAGAGTTTTTGGATTTTGTATTGCAGAAATATGTTGAGCAAGGAAGTGAAGAGCTTTTTGAAGACAGACTTGGATCGATACTAAATTTGAAATATAACTCAGTTTTCGATGCTCAAAAAGAGCTTGGCGATGTTGAGCAAATCCGTTCAACATTTTTTGATTTTCAGAAGATTCTTTATTCTGAGATTACATCTGAAGCTTTCAGATAGCTTGCACCAAACAAAATGATGATAACTAATATTATAGTATCGGTTATCATCATTTTAATAACGCAATTGATACTATAATATCTTTTAAAAATCTCTGAACAGTATCCCAGCTAAACCAGACGAAAGTCTTTTTTAATGTACACCACAATGTACAAAAAACCCGACACAAATTCACATCTTACAAAATAATCACCCAACCCAAAATAACTTCTTGCGCCTTAGCTTTTCGGTTCTTATGGTGCGCGTCCTCTTCTCTTGTGAATCTTTCTGATTCGCATATTGGCGCGGGGTAGAGCAGCCCGGTAGCTTGTCAGGCTCATAACCTGAAGGTCGTTGGTTCAAATCCAGCCCCCGCAACCACTTCCATTTCCACACAAGTTTTTTTAAGTCCTCCGAAGCCTTGATTCTCTAAGGCTCTCGCCCCCTTCCACTTCCTCAGACTTCCACCGAGATTTCATTAAATCTAGATTTTTTTCATGTACAAAGTAATGTACAAAATTGTACATCATAAAAACTTATACATGAAAAAATGCCTAAAATTAATCGCAAACTTACCGATCGAGAAATCAAAGAAGCTAAACCGAAAGATAAAAAATATTTCCTGTTTGATGATGGGAACTTACGCTTGCTCGTAAGACCAACCGGAAAAAAGGTTTGGCAATTTCCTTACAAGTTTGATGGCAAAAATAACATCCACACTATCGGCCAATATGGCACGGAATCGCCGAAGATCGGCTCTGCTCAAGCGCGCGCGATTCGTGATGAAATAAAAGAACTACTTTCTCAAGGTCTTGATCCCAATAAAAATAAGAAAACCAAAAAGCAGGAAGCTTTGGTAAAAGCTGAAAACACCTTTGAAAGCATTGCCGAAGAATGGCGCAACAAACAATCATGGACTGAAAAACATTCTAAAAATATCAGAAGCCGATTGGAAAAAGATGTCTATCCGATCATTGGTTGGAAAGCGATCAAAGAAGTTACGATTCAAGATATTCTTCAAATTCTACGCAACATTGAGCAGCGTGATGCGGTTTCAGTAGCACAAAGAATTAACGGATACTGCACCGAAATATTTGATTATGCTTTGGTGATGGGAATTTGCGAATCAAACCCCGCTCTTGGCAGATCGAAGTTTCTAAAAGCTCACACAATCCAGAATCGCCTCCACATTTCAGATAAAGAATTACCTGATTTCATAGAAAAACTTTATTCATCTGAAGATACAAACATAACTCTACTAGCAATTCGGTTGCTGGTTTTAACCTTACAGCGTCCTGGTGAAATCAGATTTGCAGAGTGGAAAGAATTCGATGAGAAAAAAGCAATTTGGCATATTCCAGCTGAACGTATGAAGAAAAAGCGTGAACATGTTGTGCCTTTACCAAAACAAGCTTTAGAAGTGCTGAAAAAGATTCGCGTTGTGAGCGGTAATTCTCCTTACCTTTTCCCTGGTAGATTGGGATTGAAAAAACCTATTTCCGATGTGGCGCTGATTAAAGCGATGAAAAAACTCAGCGAAAATAAAATGACCCCGCACGGCATACGCCATACTGGATCAACAATATTAAATGAAAGCAATTTTAATTCAGACTGGATTGAAAGACAGCTATCACACGTGGAAGACAATAAGGTTCGTGGTACGTACAACAAAGCTGAATATCTCGAACAACGTAAAGAGATGATGCAGTGGTGGGCGGACTACTTAAATAAAATGAAAGGCAAACATGGAAATTAGCGAGGAGCTTTTTTTAAACGATAACCAGCTTATAACCAAGCTTGAGCCAAAGTTAAAAAGCTTACCGTTTCATGTCACTACTCCGGAAAATTATGAAAAGATAATCGCATCAGGTTTTATCCAAAATAACCAAAAAGAATTATTTCCCTTTCAATTTGGACAGTCGCGAAATTCTTATTTTAAAAATATGGGGTGCGTATCTATATGCGATTTTAAAGGTTTGGAAAGTCTAACAGAAAATGAGCGTAGTTTATATAAGAGCAAATACCCCTACCTAAACCCTACAAAAAGCAATCAAGTAATTCATATTTTGCTAAAGGAGTCGGTTAGACAAAATTTAATTTCTTGGAAAGGTTGGAAAACCTGCAACGACGTTACTCAATCTATAGTAGCGCATTTTGAGTTTGGGTTTCCGGAACGACTGCCGACTGACTTATTTCAGAAAGTGATAAAAACCAACATAGTAAAAACTTAAATATCAGCCTTTTATGCCAAGAAAGAAATTCGGTAACACTGCTCTAGATAAGCCGATAAAAGAAAAAGCGCAGATTCCTTTTTCTCTACTAAATTACGAAGAAATAAATGAGAAGAATAAAAAAATTAGGATGAAAAATGCTTTAAAGTATGCAGAGGAATCAATTGCCAAACTCGTGGTTCTTTTGAACCATTATAAAATTGATAAAGAAAATCCAGAGCGCTGGTTTGAGTTATCTTTTGCCTTAGCAAGAGAATATATTCCGGGATTTAAGGTAGTAACAGATAGTAGAAAAACTAAACCAAACAAATGGACACCACTCAGATATGCCGCTCTATATTCTTCAGTTGAAGTAGAAAAAAAGCTTCGACCAAAACAGACTTACGGTTCTATTTGTAGCTACCTTAGCAGAAATAGTGATCCTTGGAAAGGAATAAAAAATCTTCATCCAAGATATTGCGAATCGAAAGAATCTGGTTTAATTAGATTGCTTACAAATTCTGGTGTAAAAATAGATGAGAAGATACGCGATGAGCTGATAAATCTGATGAAAGATAAAGAGATGAAAAAATCCTACGGAATCTAAGTACAATGTTTTTCGTAAAAACACATAACTGATCGTTAGTAACAATCCAGACACAGAGCTGGTTTTTACTAACCAATCATAAACAGTTATGTCCCGCGTAATCCGATTAAATCAAGTGAAGGAAAAAACAGGCCTTTCACGATCTGCCATCTATCTCCTTAGCAAAGGAGGAAAATTTCCCAAATCAGTTAACTTAGGATTAAGAGCCGTTGGTTGGCTCGAATCAGACATTAACGCCTGGATTGATGATAAATTTTCGTCAAAGAAAGGAGGAAAGAATGTCTAATATTCCTACTTACGCTAATAATCCCAGACTAAAAGAAATGGTTAAGCGATACCACAAAGCTGGTTACGCACTGACTCCTTTAAAAGAGAAAGCACCGTTTTTGCGCGGATGGCAAAATACAAAATGGCAGCCAGAAATAAATCACTCTCTTTTTGATGCTTGTTCAAGTGTTGGATTTGTGCTTCCAGAAGATGTGTTGGTGATAGATGTTGATAATCACAATAACACTTTTGGTGATGAATCTCTTAAGAAAATGACCGAGCATTACGGTATCAATTTTGAGAAGTTATCCGGCTTTGTTGTAAAAACAGCTGGAGGTGGTCGTCATATTTACTTAAGACTTCCAAAGGGAATTTTCCAAATTTCTGAGCGTTTAAGTGGTTTTCCCGGTATAGAATTTAAACCTGCTGGTCGCCAGGTAGTAATTCCAAGCTCAATTTTACCAGATGGTAGAGAATATAAATTACATCCCATTTATTGCGACCTAGAAAATATTGGGCTTGTGCCGCAAAAGCTTCTTTCTGATTTAACAAAAAAAATTGATACGAAAAAGCAAAACGCAAAAATCTGCACGTCTAACAATAATACTTTTTATACAGATCATCCAAGTGATATTGAGAGATTTGAGTCTTACTTGGACGGCATCTCATTAATAACATATGAAGGCGATCGTGGTAACACCATTTATAAAATAGCTTGTCAGGCAAATAATCTTGGAATCTCACCAAAAACTGCTTTGCTGATTTTATCAGAATGGCAAAAAATAAGCTTTGTACCCCCTCTTCACTCTGATGAATTAAATCACCATGTAAAATCAGGATATAAATACTCACAGGAAGGTACTGGAACTAAATCCGTTACTGAAATGGAATGGGAAGAGCCGGTATTATTTAATCAATATAACCTACCTGAAATTTCATCAGAATTACTACCACCTATCTTAAAAGAATTCTCACAGGAATTATCGGCCTGGATAGAGACACCAGAAGGAATGACAGTTTTGGCAATTTTGTCAGTATTGGCAACAATTTTGCAGGATAAAATTGAGGTTAGCCCCAGAGAAAACGATCGCTATAAAGAAACGGCTAATATCTATACGATGACAACTCTAATCCCCGGTAACCGAAAGAGTGCCGTGTTCAATTATTGTACTTCTCCAATTCTTGCTTGGGAAGGTGAACAAAAGTCAATTCTTGAGCCCGAAATAAAAAGACAAAAATCACGCTTTGATTCGGAAACTAAGATAATTGAAGGCTTGAGAACGAAGCTAAAAAATCCGCAAGAAAATACACTATCTCTAATGAAGGAAATAGATGACAGAGTACTAGCTTTGAAGGAGCCACAGAGCTTACCGAAACTTTTTGTAAATGATACTACACCAGAAAGCCTTATTTCTTTATTGGTAGAACAAAATGATCGAATGGCAATTTTATCTGATGAAGGAGGAATAATTGAAACTATCAGTGGGCTTTATAGTGGTGGCAACTCAAATATAGATGTCATCTTGAAAGGTTTTGATAAAGGACATCTTAGAAAAAGAAGAGCAGATAGAGAGTATAACCTTCGTCCTTTGCTAACGATAAATCTTGTTGTCCAGCCGTCAATTGTACAAAACATGTCTACAAAAAAATCCCTTTGTGGTAATGGGCTTTTTGAGAGGTTTTTGTACTATTCACCTAAAAGCAAACTTGGTTATAGAACTCATAATACCACCCCGATTTCCGAAGAAATTTTTTCATCTTATGAACAGTTAATGAAGAGGCTTCTGGATTTACCATATAACGAAGTTCCAAAACTTTTAATTCTTGATGAGGAAGCAAGGCCAGCTTGGCACAATTTTCAAAAGGAAATTGAGATTGAGTTAAGACCGAATGGAAAGTTATCAGTCTGTCCAGGATGGGGTGGGAAAATATGTGGCTATGCCTTAAGAATTGCTGCTTTATTTCATGCGGTAGAGTTTGGTTTAGAGAAAACAGCAATCAACAAACCTACGATAGAAAGGTCTATCATGATTTGTAAATTACTCGCTCATCATGCAGTAGCAATATTTGGTGGTATGAATACCAACCAAGATTTGAGAGATGCAGAAAATATATTACATAGAATTCAATCTGAAGGCTTGTCTTGTTTTACCAAAGCTGAAATGACAAAAAAAATGCAAAATAGAATTAATTTCAAAGCCAAGAGATTGGATGAATTACTCACAATTCTTGCAGAAAGAAATATTATAAGCCCACCAGAACGTATTGGTAACAAGACCAAACGCTATATGGTAAATCCGGCAATTTTGAATCAAAATTCAAATATCCAAGACCAAGAAAATCAGGAAAATAAGTAATATTGGAAATCCAAGAAATCTTAATTCCTGATATTACTGATCTTCTTGGTTACCTACCAAAAAATCTTGTGTCTGTGGAAGGTGTGAGAGGTGTAAAAATGGGGTTTTTGGCCAGAAAAAAGCTCCAAAAGCACCCCATTTTTGCGGGTAAGAAAAATGAAATCGCTGGTTCGTAAAGTCACAAAGCACTGATAACAAAGGCTTTGTAACCATCAGCAATTATAAATTCAAAATTTGAATCGAAAATGAGCCGTAAAGGAAATTTAAATCAATATTATGTCCGGATTTTTCCGGAGAAATCTAAAGAAATTGACAGAGCCAAAACCTGTTACACTTATCTTGTTACTGCTACGAATAAAAGCTGCGCCATTAAACAGGCTGGAAACTTGGCTTTTAAAAAGGGAATTGAAGCAAGGCAAATTACCGTCTTTGGTATGATTATTCCCAAATCAGAAAAGCGGCGGCAGAACATGATTGCGGACTATATCAAGGAAAGGCAGGAAATTATTAGCCAAAAAGAATTGGCTAAAACAAGCTCCCGATCCAATAAAATATCGACCAAGTTAAACCTTGAGCAAAAAATATCCCTGCAATCCAAGATAATAATTTGAACCAACCTTCTTGTGCATGAACTATTATATTATTCATCGGTGATTGTAGAAAATAAAGAATCTCACCAGCGATTGATAATAGAATTATAGATAGCCAATAAGGCCATTCATTGCAGCCGGCGATTATGGAAATAATTACTAAAACAATTCCAAGAATTCCGGTCATGATTACCTCACATCCTGGTTTAGTACATTCACTCTCGCGCCCTTATCTAAGGCTTTAAGATAAACGGATTGGTCAAAGTTACTGCATGCGGGGCTGTTTGCTGAGATTAGGGGCAATATGAAGATGAAACCAGTCCAATCTAATATGCAGTTTGTATGCTCGTATCCTGGTCTTAAGCGACTATCTGCAAGTGTGTTATGAATATTAAATTCGCGATTTGCGTAACCATCTTTTGCGTACAAAACAGCTCTGTTTCTATCTGGTATTAATCTAACAGAAATAGGAGTTTTACCGACCTTCTCACCATCTATAAAAACATCAGCACCATCGGGAATAGATTTGAAATTCACTTCAACATCTTTCTTGTTGAAGATCATTGCACAAGAACTGGTGAAAAGCATCACCAACATCAAAGAAAACTTTAGAAATTTACTCATGTCTCAACTCCGCGTTTATTATCAAATAGCCACCAATATTTTTAGGCATTGGTGACTGGGAGTTGATAACCCGCGAAAAGACGGTGCAGTGCTTTTAGGCAAGCCTTGGACATGGCACTGCCTCCCAGCCATAAGACTGAGAGACGAGTGTTTTTGTTTTCGATCTGCCTCATCTGACACAGACCGCTTTTCGCTGGGGTTATCAAGCCCATATTCACCTTCAAACAAAAAGGTGAACGCCGGAAACTATAAATCAGATTTTCTTAAAAAGACAGTGTAGTTTTATCACAATAGACTTTGTGATTTTTCATCAACAGACAACTTCAAATCTTTACAATAATTAGCGCTTATTAGGGCTTTAGAAGCATGATCTTGATCAGCAATAAAATAGGTATGTCATCCGCCAATTCATGGATAAGAATTTCTAGAATTTTTTTAATCTATTTTTTTCAACTAATTTTTATCACCCATCATATATTTAACTCTTTCAAAAACCATATTCTCATAAGAGTCGAACTGTTGTTTTATTGATGCGGCTGAACCTTTATCATTTTCTTCATAATACCTAAGTATTTTATCGGGAACTCCATAATCACTCGCTCTTCTTCCTATATCACTTAAAGCATTGTATTCTAATTTTGTTAACAACCTATCTATACCAGCTATGTCATCAAAATTCTTACCTTCGGATCGAGAAAGATAAAATTTATACATTATATTAAAAACACCTAAGTGCTTAACCAATTGATATTTTAAGGTATCATATACGAAACGAGTTGTTTCACTCATTGCTCTATCGATATCAAAAGGAGGATTGCGTTTTTGAGTATCAAATTCAATTAATCCTTTAAACCCTCTCTCAAGATAACTCGAAACTTTAACAGTTAAAATTGAATTTGGACCTTTTCCAGAATTAGTTTTTTGTTCAATAAGATTAGACAAATTCTTGTTACGTATGGTTTGTTTAATGGAATTAAGAACAATCTCAAATCCATTCCATTCAATACTCATAGAATAGCTTAATCTTTGAATAAGATCTTGAACTGCGGCATGATCAGAAGTAGTAAATTTACAAATATTTTCGTAAACATCCATTTTATCCTGTCTGCTTATCACTTTGTATATATCAAAAATATAGTCAGGAATATTTAACTGTTCCTGTCTCTGCTTTATGCTTTCCTTTTTAGTCTTATCATCATTACTCAAAAACTCTTCTTTAGAATAGAATAAATCGATTTCATCTTTTTTTGAATTAGAATCATAATTCTTATGATTTATGGATTCTGCTTCCTGATTAATATCTTTCATAAAATCATTTTGGAGAACAATCACTCTTCCGCTATAATGCCGATCAAATCTTCCGGCACGACCTGCTATATTCTTTGCATCAAATTTTTTTAGTGGCTTATCGCCTTTTTTATTATGTGTAACTATTAAGTTTTTTGCTGAGGTATTTATGCCTTCAGTTATTGTTGTTGTAGATGTTAATACCTTTATTATTCCATCATTAAAGAACTTTATAATTTCTTTCTGCATGTATTTTGGAACTAGGCCATGATGTATTCCTATTCCTTTTTCAAGAGCGCGAGAAACAACCCAATCTTTTCCATATTCTAACATAACATGGTTAAGGAAATTTTTATAACTGTTATCTGCCTCTTCTAAATTCAGTAATGAAGGCAATATTTTAGCATATTGAGCTGCGTCAGATTTTGAATAGCAGTAAATAATGCAGTTACTTTTGGCATTACTTAATGTCTGAACAATTTGTATAAGTCGCTTAGCTTTGGCTTTGTTATCCTTTCCAAAATCTAAAACTATATCGTTGTCAATTTTATAGGTCTTTTTGGTTTTGATATCATGGTAAGATTTTCCAACAATTTCATACTGATTGAATTCCAACTTCAGTATCTGATTATCGCTTAAAAAACGTTCAAAAGAATTGCTATATTTCTCAATATACGGTCCGGCTAATAATATATCTGCTCCATGCATTATTGTATAAAAGGCAGCTATCCGGTATGAAACATCACGCTCGCTCTCCTTAGCCTCTTCATCTTCGATTATATATTCGTTATCAATTTTATATACTTCATCAATAAAGACAAAATCAAATCGATGTGTATTCCTATGTTTTTCTATAAAGGATAGGAAACGTTCAGGCGTATATATAAAAATGTTTTTTGGACCAATCTGGTCTTCAGGAACGTCACTTAAAGTATGCAGCTTATAATCTGCATAGATATTGTTGTTAAGAAGTCTTTCCAAATTTTCTGAAAGCAGTGCTATCGTTGGGAATATGAGCACTATGTTTTTATATTTAATTTTCTGAATTATTTCAAAAACTAAATGTGTTTTACCAAATGATGTGCTAGCAGATAAAAAATATCGGTTTTGTTTATTCAGCTCAAATTTATCCAGAATTTGTTTTTGGTATCTATGAACCTTTTTATCATCACTGGTATGAAGAGAACTCTCGTGAATTAATGATGATAAAAAATTTAAAGTTATATCGTTAATGTTGAGTTCTTCCTTTTGGAAGTGTGTGAGGTGATCGAAGTAATGAGGAATACCTGCAATATTAGAGATTTGTTTCAAAAATTGTAAATCGGCCTGAGACAATTTTGAATTTTTTACCAAATCAAAATATGCGCAGACTTTTTCTACAAGTAGATAGTCTTTTTTTGGATTAGCTTTGTATTCATTTATAGCCCTTACGACATCAATGGCTCTTTCTCGCTTATCCATTTGATTACCTGAGATTTAATATTTTTTGCATTATTTACGGGAATTAATATAAAAAATAATGATCTCTCTATAGAGAGATCAAATTTTTCGTCCTTACATTCTTTCTCAATGTGCAAAATTGTTTGTTTTATTGTTTCGTCATAACTCTCTTCAGTTGCATCAAATAAAATGAGAATTGGATAGATAAGCTTTAGATTGTGCTTTTGTGCTAATTCTAAAATTTTTACTTCTGGATTATTCTTTAAGTAATCAAGGACTGGCTTTAGATTTTTTCCTTCTTCCGCCAAGTAGTGATCATTCTCAGAAATTGCTATTAGGTTTTTGTTTAAATAATCATCGGAAATTGCTTTTTTTAGATTAGAGACAGCACCATTTTTTCCAGTGATTGCAGCTTTATAGCACTGGTAAAATTTAACTTCTCCGAACCACAACTCGAGACAACCATCCTTTTCTATCAAGTGATAAGAATCATAACCCTTGGTCTCAGAATTTTCTAAAATGTTATAAAAGTGCCCTCTAGCAATTGCAGGGGGAGATTTGAAATGGATCAACAGTATGCAATACAAAATTATCTCACCGTAGAAACCATATTTTAATTTTTGCTCATCTGACGCTTCCAAGTTAAATTTTATTTTGTTTTTCAAAACTCTTCTATGAATGATATCAAGATCAGATTCTTTGATTTCAAATTCTCTAAAGGCATACTCAATCACAGAATTATAAATAATCTTAGCTAATTCTTCGTTATTTTGTATTGAATAACAAAAATCCTCCTCATTCGATAATATAGATTTATCGATAGAGAGATTCTGATTAGGTAAATTGTATTTAAACAGAATGGTATTTGTGATAAGCTGTTTTAAAGATTCTCTCATAAAATTTAGGGTTTTCTAGTACGATTTATATGCTTACTGATTAAGCGAATATTATTTTCAGATACATCATACTCACTTGCCAAAACTTCCCAACCTGCCAATGCAGTTTGTGTTTTATCAATAATCTCAGCAATACGTGCCTTGGATAGTTTGGCCTCATGCCCCAATTTAATCAGATGATGGGCGCCAGGATTTCGTCCTTCACCCATGACCATAGTGCTTTGTTCACCACGCGGGCCAGATGAAAAAGTTAAATCATAAGCGGGCGATAGTTTCCATTCACCTTTTGCATCCATTAGGAAGCTGAAATTTTTGGAATGATCGTCACGATTATGCGCAAGAACGTTAAACACAGCTAGTTGATATAGCCTTTCAATTTCGCGTGCATCACGAGTCAAAGTACCTGTTAAAGCAATCAAATCTTCATAATCAAGTGATGGAATTCTGAAATCTGAATGCAATAAACCGCAGGCTGTGTGCATGTGTAAGCGTTGTTTACCCTTTCTATCGAAACGCTTAACTGCAAAATAACCTGCGCCTTTTTTGGCTGGAAATAGATGAACATCTGGCATTGAGATTCCGGCCTTCTTAGCCATCAAAGCGTAAACATATTCTATTGCGCCAGAGTCATTGCCATCTTGCGCGTTACTGAATTTGACGATCCAAGGTGAATATCCCTCAGGCAAATCATGAGCGCCGTGAATGATATTTTTGCGATCATTATTCAGACCTATTAGAGCTTTTGGACGCGCTCCAGCCGAGGAGCCGTTTAAGGCTAAAAGCTCTTGCAGGACTTGATCAGATGTGCCATCTAGAACTTCTCGCGCTTGCTGCGCTAGTTTATCCAAGTTAATACTATCGCTATTTTCTTGAGTGCTGTGATCTGGTTCATAAACAAGCGCACCAAGACCATTAAAACCAACATGTGCCAAGCGATCTAATGGCGTAATATCGGCAGGTAAAATACCAAGCGAACGAGCGAAACGATCAAAGAGCAATCGTCCCCATCCATCAGGAAGGCTATCATTAAATACTCCAGGAAGTCCTTCAAACAAATTATAATCGAAGCTGCTTACACCAGATTTCAATGGTAAACGTAGTGGTGAAATATCTAGATTGGCTTCAATGAAGGAGTTGTGATATTCAAAATAGATTTTGCGATCTCGTATTGCTAGACGGCCAACTGGAATAGTTGAATCACCAAAATTCAACCCAACTTTTACTTCGTTTACAGATGCGTAATTATTCATTTGCGACTTCCTCTTTTTCGTATCGGTTTTTTATTGGCTTCGAGAACTTCATCAATTGAAGAAAATTCAGACTGATTGGGCTGAATTGATTTAACAATATTTTCAAGTCCTCCCAGAACCATTTGCAGTTTGAGAAAAGCCTCTAACGAAATAAGCCCTTTCTGTTCAAACATACGTAGTGTTGGCAATGGCACACTAGAGCGCTCAGCTAAACCTTGTTGAGTTAGCTGTAGTTTCAATCTCTGTAAGCGTGTATTCTCAGCCAATTTCTTTTGTGCCTTTGAGATGGTAACAAGTGATAACATAGTATTATATAATAATTACATATTTACTTTAGTGATAATATAATATTAGTTCATAAGAGAAGTTAAGTCAATATCCAACAACAACCAATTTCTCTATTGATGCTACGGCTACAAGGTGTACGCGTGAGAAAAAATTTAGATGTCAAATAGGTAAGTACGGGGGGGTCAAAATGGAATTTCGGGAGGGGGTGGCTTATTGAAGAATTGAAAATTTTTGATTCTATTATAGAATTTGTCTTCTGAGTTGAGGATAAAAATTGATTAACAAAACCAAAGAAAAGATGACTAACGAAAGATTTTTAAGAGGATCGGAATGGAGAAAATGGGATCTTCATATTCATACTCCCTTTTCTCACACATCAAGCTACGCTGGAACAACAGAAGAGGAAAAATGGAGTAATTTTTTTAAACACTTAGAAATAATTTCAGAAAAAATAAACGTAATAGGAATTAACGATTACCTATTTCTTGATGGTTATAAGAGGGTTTTAGAGCATAAGAAAAAAGGGAACTTGCAAAAAATTGATTTAATTTTGCCGGTTATAGAATTTAGGCTCAAAGAACTTGTTGGAAGCGGTGAGTTAAAAAGAATAAACTATCATGTAATTTTTGGCGATCATTCAACCATTACCCCAGAACAAATTGAAGCTCAGTTTTTAAGTCAATTAAATAGTGCCTGTAACTTAGATTCCGAATCACCTAATACTGTAACTTGGGGCGGAGTAGTTAATCTAAATTCTTTGACCGATTTAGGTAAACAAGTTCATGAATCCACGCCAAAAGAAAAAAGAGGAAACGGTAGTTTTCTGGAAATCGGATTTAACAATATTAACTATGAGTTATCTGAGATCGAAAAAGCTCTAGGAGAAACTGGAAAGCCAAACCAATACTTGAAAGGTAATTATTTTAAGGCCATCGGAAAAGCGGAATGGGAAGCTTTTAGATGGGATAGTTGTCCTGTAGAAAAAAAGAATCTAATTAATAAATCACACTTCGTTTTCTCGGCCTCACCAACGCCAGATAGCTCTTTAGCAGGAAAGAAATCTCTAGTTGAACAAAACGTAAATAGTCGATTGTTACATTGTAGCGATGCACACCAAATTGCTGCTGATTCATCAAACACAAAGCCGAAAGAATTAGGACATTGTTTCACTTGGGTTAAAAGTAACCCAACATTTGAAGGCTTAAAACAAGCAGCAATGGACTATGAAAGCCGTATACACATTGGATTGGAATCACCAGTTAATAGTTTGCCTTCTTATACTATTGATCGAATTGAATTTAGTGATGCACCTTGGATTAAAAATACCTCAATTCCTTTAAATTCTGGACTTATTACAATTATTGGAGCGAGAGGTTCTGGTAAGACTGCTCTCGCTGACTTAATAGCAGTTGGTGGTTGCTCAATGAAAAAAAGAATTAATGACAGTTCGTTTGTTAAGAGAGCAGAAAAACTTTTTAAGAACGAGAGTATTAAACTTCATTGGCATAATGGTGCAGAGACTAAAAATGAACTTAATAGTATCGCATACGAAGATCTTTGGGATGAACCTAGGGTTGAATATCTTTCTCAGCAATTTGTAGAACATTTGTGTTCTTCTGATGGGCCAACAAATGAACTAATGAAAGAAATTGAGCGTGTAATTTTTAATGCACACAAACCAGAAAATAGAAAGGGAACCGACTGTTTTAAGGATTTGTTAGATTTAGAACTGTCTGGATTAATAGAGGCCAGAGAAAGTTTTGAAGAGCAAATTAAAGAATGTGCAAAATCTTTAAATTTATTACATGAAAATAAATCAAACTTGGATGCACTGAAGACCAATCTAAATAATAAGAAAAAGATTATAGAGAACGATAAGAAAGATAGGCAGAAATTGGTTGGTAATATTAAGCCGGATGTAATGAAGAAATACGAAGATATTTCTGAAGCTGTAAATTCAGTTGGTTTAAAATTGGAGGCAGAAACTAGAAAAGAAGCAGCTCTAAAAAATTTAAAAGAGACAATCAAAAGCACTAGAAACAACGCAATTCCTTCCCATTTAAAGAAATTAAAAGAACAGCATACAGATGCAGGTTTAACAGATTCACAATGGGAAAACTTCAGATTAACTTTTACAGGAAGCGTTGATGAGATTTTGTCACAAGAAATCAGTAAATCAGAAAAAGAAATTCAAACCATCACGGGAGATAAAACTTACAAAATTGATGAAACAAATCTCAGTATTTCATTAATACCCCAAGGAACAGATCTGTTAAAACAAAACCATAATCTTTTAAAAGCCGAACAAAACAGATTATCACAACTCATTGGAGCAGATAAAGAAAACACTATAAAAATTAACAAACTTTCTAGCAAAATATCACAGGATGAAATGGCTTACGCCAAGCTAGACAAAGAAATAAAAGCTATAGAATCCTCAGATTCTTTAATAAAAGAACAGACACAGATTAGAAAAGATGCTTATAAGGGAGTATTTGAGACAATTTTAAAACATGAAAAGATTCTGGCTGATCTTTATGGCCCTCTAACAGAAAGGCTTAAAAACGAAACAGACCCATTAAATAAATTAACTTTTTATGTTCAAAGGAAAGTTGATGTTGGTGGTTGGACTAAATATGCAGAAGATGAACTTTTAGACTTGAGAAATGATGGCCCTTTCAGAGGAAAAGGTAAGTTAGCAGAAACCATAACAAATGAATTGCTTGATATTCTACAAAATGGATCTCCAGAAGAGGTAGCAAATGTAATGTCAGAATTTTGGAGAAAACGCATAGAAGACTTCGAGAAACATTGCCCTAGCGAACAGAAACTCGATCAGAAAAAACTCAAAAAATGGAAGCGAGATCTTTCCGAATGGTTTATAAGCACTGATCACATATCAGTAAAATACGGAATTCGATCTAATGATTTAGATATTCAGCAACTTTCTCCAGGAACGCGGGGGATTTTGTTATTATTGCTATATCTAGCAATTGATAAGGAGGATTACAGACCAATTATTATTGATCAGCCGGAGGAAAATCTTGATCCAAATTCTATTTTTAACGAACTAGTACCAAGGTTTCGATCAGCAAAATTAAGAAGGCAGATAATAATTGTGACACATAATGCAAACCTAGTGGTTAATACTGATGCAGACCAAGTAATAGTAGCAAGTTGTGATTCTCATAAGTCCAACCAACTTCCGAATATCAACTATATTTCAGGTAGCTTGGAAAACCCTGAAATTCGTAAAAAAGTTTGTGAAATATTAGAAGGTGGAGAAATAGCTTTTAGGGAAAGAGCAAAAAGACTTCGCCTTTCTTTGTAAGAGTCAGTAGTGGTGGTAAAACGCTATTTTTTCGCCTTCTACTTGAATAAGTCTAAAATAATTATTAAAATAAGTAGCTATTTTTAGCGGCAGGCGTCTCCAACTAGCGTTTCTTTTTTCATGTACAAAACAATGTACAAAACCAAACACTCAAAATCTAAACCCAGTGAAATCAAGGCATTACGCCATTTTTTCAAATCCAGCCCCCGCAACCAATCTTTTTTCATCCTTCCTCAGCAAAGTTTTCTCTCTCGCAGACTGAAACTTTATTCCATCAAAAAACCAAACTCTTATTCCGATTTTTAGTTTGCATTTTTAGCTAACAATATTCTTCGTGTTGTAGCCGAACTTCTTATTAATTATTGAATCATCCATCCCATGAGATTTTTCCTTATGGTTCTTTGTCTTTTTACTGTCAGTAACGCCAATGCTCAGGACAATGCCTGTATTGCTGCGGTGCAAAAAGAGGTGGATAAGTTTAATCCACAAGATCCTGACTATTCTAAAAATCCGCCAGCGTGTTCCAAGCAAACTGAAAAATATTTGAATCGCGATTTTTCTGATTTGTTAATTCCAGCAAGCGACTTCATTGGCTTTATTGGCAGTGATTATCAAAGGCTTTACATTAAATTGACTTCGGTTGTGCAAGATAAGGATAACAAGAAAATTTATCACGTCAGAGGTAGCAGCAAGGTCAAAGAAAATGAGATGGATTTTGAAGGTGAAATTAACGTGTTGGAAATCGATGTGATAGCGCCGCATTATGAAATTGACGACAGATTTAAGAATGACGGTATCAAAACTCAGGGAATATTATTCGCCAAATATGAATTGCGTGAAGATTCTAATCAAAAGGCTTCGGGACGTTTCGTTGGTAATATGATGTTGCGCTGGTTGGTCGATAAAGATAACGAATTGCAGTATGATGTTTTTGATGGTGATGGTTCAAACAATAATCAATATAGTGGCAAATGGATTAGCTACAAAACCAGAGCAGCGAAAGTTGCTAATTGGGGCGAGGGCAGAATTCCTAATTCTGGCGATTTAGATTACAGCGCTGACGGATTTTGGCCGAACGAAAAATATAAATCGAAAGGTTGGGAGAACTACGAATATCCACAACAAATCGAGAGTCGAAAAAACAAACTGAGAAATAAAAGTTTTAGCGAAGATTAATGCTTCTTCGCCAAACTTTTTAGCTGTTCAAACTTTTCCAAACATGTTCAGTTGTAAACGGCAATAATGGCGCAGCGGCTTCACACATTGAAACCAAAACGGTGTACAAAACATCGTAAGCATTTTGTTTGTCTTGATCCAATTCGCCTTTCCAAAATCTTTGGCGATTTCTGCGGATGTACCAATTGTTTAGCGCTTCGAAAAATTGATTGAACTCCTCACAAGCCACAACGGTGTCGTAGTTGGTCATCGCGGCATCGATTTTTTGTACCGATTCCTTCAGTTTCGCCAAAATATAACGATCTAAAACATTGTCGAAATTGCGATTTAGTTCGATGCGTTTTGCTTTGATGCCGTCAGCATTGGCGTAAAGGCAGAAGAAATTGAAAGCGTTGATTAACGGTTTGATCGACAAGCGCAAAGTGTCGCGAATGGCTTTGCCGTCTTTGTCGATTCGAAGTTCTTGGCCGCGCATTACAGGTTGTGAAATCATGTAAAAGCGCATGGAGTCTGAACCGAGAGTGGCAAAAATTTCCAACGGATCGGCGTAATTTCTCAGACGTTTTGAAAGTTTTTGCGAATTTTCGTCTAAAATTGTGCCGTGGCAAATTACGTTTTTGAAAGGTGCGCGATCAAACAAAGCGGTTGACAGAACCATCAAAGTGTAAAACCAGCCGCGAGTTTGGGCGACATATTCGGTGATAAAATCGGCGGGGAAATTTTCCTCAAACCATTCTTTATTTTCGAACGGATAATGAACTTGCGCGTAAGGCATTGAACCAGATTCAAACCAGCAATCCAAAACGTCGGTGACGCGACGGTAAGTTTCGCCATTTTCTTCGAAAGTGATTTCGTCAATGAAAGGGCGATGCAAATTGTCGATTTTTTTGCCGGAAATTTTTTCCAGCTCAGCAACTGATCCGAAAACTTTTATTTTACCCGACTCACTTTTCCAAACTGGCACCGGACAGCCCCAGAAGCGGTTGCGTGTGATTGACCAATCGCGAGCACCTTCCAACCATTTGCCGAATTGACCGTCTTTGATGTGGTTGGGAATCCAGTTGATGCCTTGGTTTAACTCAACCATTCGATCTTTGAATTTGGTAACTTCAACGTACCACGAAGAAACGGCGCGATAGATCAAAGGCGTGTCGGTTCTCCAGCAATGTGGATAATTGTGTAAATATTGTTCAGTTTTTAACCAAGCGCCTGTTGATTTAAGGTACTTGATGATGTCGTCGTTGGTTTCAAAAACTTGTTTGCCTTTGATTGAAAGCTCACCGATGTCGAACATTTCGGAAGTGAATTTTCCACCTTCATCAACTGGGCAAAGGGTAGGGATGCCGTTAGCTTTACACAAAAGTTGGTCGTCTTCACCAAAACCAGGAGCTAAGTGCACGATACCAGTTCCTTCTTCAGTTGAAACGAAATCGCCGTGAAGAACCACGAATGAGTTTTTGGTTTTTTCGACGAGGTAAGGGAAAAGTGGTTTGTATTTTAAACCGACTAATTCAGCTCCTTTAAGGGTTTTAACGACTTCAACTTCACCTAAATCTTTAGCAAATTTTTCAACTAAACCAGCGGCGATAATTAAGTATTCGTAACTGTCATCCTGAGCATCGCGAAGGATCTCAGGAGATTGGTTAACAAGATCCTTCACTTCGTTCAGGATGACAGTTTTTTTCTTTAAAACCGCATATTCAATTTCTTTACCAACAGCCAAACCCAAGTTTGAAGGCAAAGTCCACGGAGTTGTTGTCCAAGCGACCATCGAAACTTTTGCTTCTGAAGGTTGGACTTGTGGCTGGACGGGGTTTGTAACCCCGTTCACATGTTCATGTTCTTTTGAACTGAACGTTTCGGACGGGGTTACAAACCCCGTCCAGCCTTGTAGCTCAAATTTAATTGTAACAGCCTTACTAGCCTTCTGCCTGTAAGAGTTATCCATCCTAGTCTCGAAGTTCGACAACGGCGTTTGACAAGCCCAAGAGTAAGGTACAACGCGGAAATCTTCGTACAACAAACCTTTATCAAAAAGCTGTTTGAAAGCCCACAAAACCGATTCCATGTAGTTCAAATCCATGGTTTTGTAGCTGTTTTTGAAATCGACAAAACGACCTTGGCGCGTCACATAATTTTCCCAATCATCAGCATATTTCATCACCGAAGCGCGGCAGGCATCGTTAAATTCTTTAATGCCATATTCCTGAATCGCGATTTGGCCAGAAATTTGGCGACCAAGTTTCGCGGTTAATTCTTTTTCCGTTTCCATCTCAACTGGCAATCCGTGAGTGTCCCAACCAAAACGGCGTTCAACTTTTTTGCCTTTCATGGTTTGATAACGCGCTACCAAATCTTTGATGAAGCCAGTCAACAAATGGCCGTAATGTGGAAGTCCGTTAGCAAAAGGAGGGCCGTCGTAAAATACAAATTCGGGTTTTTCTTCGTGTGGATGGCGGCAGTTAGTGTGATTCTTTAAAGCGCACGGTTCTTGAACTGGAGACACGTTATCGTCATCAAGTTCGCCTGAAAAATTGCGCATCTCAACTGATTTTTCGAAGATTTTATTTTCTTGCCAAAAGCGCAGGATTTCTTCCTCCATCTTAGCAAAATCAAGGTTTTGATTCGCTTCAGGATAGTGTGAATTTTTTGTCATTATCTGGAAATTTTTGTAAAAGTGAATTTGCTACCAAGATAACAAAGGCCTTGAATTTAGGTCAACCGAAAGTTAGAAAACTCGACCCCAACTCTCGCTAATAAAATTCCTCCAGATAAATAAGTAAAAAATGAAAAAGTTACGAATCGGCCTTGCTGGTCTTGGTACTGTCGGCAAAGGTGTTTACGATATTATCAATAAAGACGCAAAAATTCTTACCCAAAGAAGCGAGACGATTTTTGAAATTACGGCTGTAGCTTCACGCAGCAATAAAGATTTCGTTGATCCAAAAATTAAGTTTTATTCCAACATTTTAGATTTAGCCAACGACCCGCAAGTTGATGTGGTTGTTGAAGTTATGGGTGGATTGACCGTTGCCAAAGATTTAGTCGAAGCCGCAATCAAGAACGGTAAAAAAGTTGTTACAGCCAATAAAGCATTGCTGGCGCAGCATGGTGCGGAATTGGTGGAATTAGTACAAAAATATAACGGACATATCGGTTTTGAAGCTTCAACTGCGGGCGCAAATCCGGTGATTAAAACCTTCCGCGAAAGTTTTATCTCGAGCGAAATCACCGAATTTTACGCCATTCTTAACGGTACTTGTAATTTCATTTTAACCAAAATGCGTGATGAAGGTTTGGATTATACCACAACTCTCGCTGAAGCGCAAAAACTTGGTTACGCCGAAGCTGATCCAACATTGGACGTGAAGGGAATCGACACTGCGCACAAGTTGGTTATTTTGTCGAGCATCGCGTCAATGACGAAGCCAAATTTTAACGCGGCGCACATTGAAGGAGTTGATCAAGTTACAATTGACGACGTTAAGATGGCCGATGATTTTGGTTACAAAATTAAGCTATTGGCGATTTACAAAAATCTTGGCAACTCAATGCAACAAAGCGTTTATCCCGCTTTAATTCCTGCTGGTGATAAAATCGCGCAAGTTGATGGTCCGTTCAATGCAGTTTTGGTGAATACTACCAATGCCAGCTGGAATATTTCAGTTGGTCGTGGAGCAGGTGGTTTGACGACTGGTTCAGCTGTCGTTGCTGATTTGCTCGATATTGCGACGAATCGTTCGAATTATTTATTCGGTGCAGCTAATTCTGAATTAAAACAAGCCAATATTATCGATCTTGCACAGCGTGAAGGAAAATATTTCTTACGTGTGATTGTTGATAAAAATCTGGCGCAGAAAACTGATTTAGCGCAAGCGATTTTTGGTGATAAAATTAAAGTAACCAAAGCGGCTTTCATCGACAAAAATGATGAAATTATTTGTGCCTTTTTAACTGATACACAAAAGGAAAGTGACGTTGTTGCGATCTTGAAAAATCTTGATTCAAGCTTGGTAAAAGCGGCAAAATTTTTGCGTGTTGAAGAAACTCATTTTTGATAAATCTGCATCGGCGTCATCCTTGAATTGCTTCAGCAATTAGAGGATCTCTTTAGATTCTTGTTATAAAACTTAAGAGATCCTCGATTTACTTTCGTAAATCAAGGATGATGACTAATGATGGCAAATGTAAGTATAACTAAAATTCATGACTGACTTTATTTTAGAAATTCTAAGCGAAGAAATTCCTGCAGTGATGCAGAAAAATGCTGCCGAAAATTTGAGCAAAATTGCTTTAGAAATCTTAGCGAAAAATAATTTAGAAATTACGGCGGCACAGCTGCAATCATTTGTTACGCCACGTCGTTTAACTTTGGTGGTGAAGGATTTAAAAACCGCACAAATTATTCCTTCAGTAAAAAGAATCGGACCAAAAATTGATGCCGATAAAAAAGCTATTGCCGGATTTCTAAGATCAACTGGCTTGCAAGACGAATCTCAACTTGAGCAAGTAGACAATAATGGCGCACGTTGTTTCGCCTTTGTTAGCAAGGCTTTGGAAATTCAAACGGCGGAAATTATCAAAAATTCTCTGCCAGTAATTTTACAAAAAATGTCAACAACTTGGCCAAAGTTGATGCGCTTCGATGTTGAAGGAGTTAGTGAACAACCTAAATGGATCAGACCAGTTCGTAATGTGATGGCGCTTTTTGGTTCAGAAGTGGTTGACGTTGAATTTTGCGGTTTAAAGTCAAATAACAAAACTTACGGACATTTTCTGAAATCGTCTGAAAGCTTGATAATCAAAGATGTTAAGGATTACGAAAAAATTCTTTCCGATAATTTTGTGATTTTGAATCACAGCACAAGAAAACAAAAAATCATCTCTCAGCTTACTAAAATTAATGCTGATCTAGCTTTATCAACGATTGATGACTTAGAAAAATCATCTCTGTTTGATGAGATTACTGGACTTTGCGAATGGCCTACAGCTTTGGTCGCAGAGATCGATAATAAATTTATGGATTTACCAGAAGAGGTTTTGATTCTTACTCTGAAGTTGAATCAGAAATATATCTGTCTGAAAGATGAAAAAGGTAAATTGGCATCAAAATTTATTTTTATTTCTAACGCTCCAATTGCGGCCGCTGATTCTAAAAAAATCATCAAAGATAACGAAAAACTAGTTCATGCACGTTTAAGTGATGCTCAGTTTTTTATTGCTGAAGATATCAAGAAACCTTTGATTGATAGGCTTGATGCCTTGAATCATGTGGTGTTCCACAAAAAGCTTGGTTCGCTTTATGATAAAACTCAGCGTCTGAATCAGCTTGCCAGATTCTTGTCAATATTTGTACCGCATTGTGATTTGTCTTTGGCCAAACGTGCGGCTGATTTATGCAAAGCTGACTTGGTGACCAAAACCGTTGCCGAATTGCCAGAATTACAAGGTAAAGTCGGTAGTTTTTACGCCCAGAAACAAAACGAAAATCCTAAAGTTGTGGCGGCAATTTATGAGCATTATTTACCTCAAGGTGCTGGTGCGGAATTGCCAAAAACTGCACTTGGAATTGCTTTGGCGATTTCGGACAAAATCGACAATATTGTCGGTTTCTTCTTGGCTGACGAAAAACCAACTAGCTCGAAAGATCCTTACGCCTTACGCCGTGCTGCGCTTGGTATTATCCGTATTGGTTTTGAACACAATATTGCTTTTCCAATTCGTATTTTAGTGCATAAATCGCTCGCTGCTTATCAGCCGAAATTGGTAAAAAATCTGCTTAAGAATGAAGAATTAAAAATCGAAAAAGCTAAACACGCTTTAGAAGAGGAGATTGTGAAATTCTTTGTCGAAAGGCTGAAATTCTATCTCAAAGAAAATGAGATGTTGCGTGCCGACATCGTTAATGTGGTGATCGATTCTTACCTCGAGAATCTAGAAGCACACAAGAGTTGCGATATTTTATACTTAGCGAAGAAAATTAGATTTTTGGATTCGTTTATCAGCGATAAAGAAAATCGTAAAATTATCGAGTTGTACAAAAGATCGGCAAATATTTTGGCAATTGAAGAAAAGAAAGACGGCAAAAAATACGGTGGAAAAATTTTACCGTTAGCGATGAAAAATAATTACGAAAAGGTGCTTTATCGCCGCGTCAAACAAGTAAAATCTGATTTTAAAAAATTGGTTACCAAAGGCGAATTTGTTACTGCCTTCAAATTATTGCATGTGCTTGAAGCTCCACTGACCCAATTTTTCGATAATTTGGTGATTAATGATAAAGATGACAATGCGCGTGTTACACGTTTGTTAATTTTGACGAAAATTCGTCACCTATTTAACGAAGTTGCAGATTTGTCGAAGATTGAAATTTCTTAGTGATAGCCCAAGCCGTCATCTTCATCTCTAGTCGTCATCCTTGATGCGCAGAATCGAGGATGAAGGCTGGGGCTAAGGATGAAATGCTTTTTTAAAACTTAATTCCCATGCAACTAAAAGAAGTTTATAATCAGCAATTTGTTGAAACTCTTTCTGCTACAATCGCCGCAATCGACAAAAAATTCGCTGCTGAAAAATTCATCAAAAGTTGTTCGGGTAAAAATTGGCAAGAAAAAGAGTTAAAACAAAGAATGCGCGCTATCACTCTAGCGCTTGATGAATCGCTATCTCAAGACAATTACTTACAAAAAATTACAACTCTAAAAAAAGTCGCCAGCGTAATCGCCAAAGACAAATTTTCTGGATTAGCGCTGATTATTTTCCCTGACTTCGTTGAAATTTTTGGTCGCAAACATTTTGACGAATCAATGGTGGCGCTAGAATTTTTTACCGAGTTTGGCAGTTCAGAATTTGGCGTGCGCTATTTCATAAAATCTGACCAAAAACGTGCTTTTAAATTTCTACAAAAGTGGAGTAAAAGTAAGAATTATCACGTGCGCAGATTGGCTTCAGAAGGTTGTCGTCCTAGACTTCCTTGGGGTGAAGTTTTGTATGATTTAAAAAAAGATCCGCAGGCGATTTTTCCGATTTTAGAGAATCTCAAACATGATGAATCGGAATATGTTCGAAAAAGTGTAGCCAACAATTTAAACGACATTTCTAAAGATCATCCGCAATTGGTTTTGAAGTTGCTGGCAAAATGGTGCAAAGAAAATGTTCGTGACAATCTAATCAAACATGCGTTGCGTACTTTGCTGAAAAAAGGCGATAAAACCGCGCTGCAATTGACGGGAATTGATTGTAATAATTTGTCAGAAAATTTTGCCATCCAAAGCTTTTCTTTACAAAAAGAAGTGGTAAAAATTTCACAGGATTTGGTCTTTAATTTTGCCTTACAAAATCAAGCACCAAACCAGAAAATCCGTTTGGAATATGTCGTGCACTTTTTAAAGCAAAACGGCAGCCATTCCAAAAAAAACTTCCAAATCGCAACCAAGAATTTCGCCAAAGGTGTTTTTAATTTCGAAAAAAAACACTCTTTTCGTGATCTCTCAACCAGAAAACATAATGCTGGAAAGCACTTGATTTCATTGGTTGTAAACGGGGTTGAGATCCAAAAACTTCAATTTGATTTAATCTAAAAATGACAGCGCAAAAATTCGTTTATTCTTTCGGAGACGGTAAATCTGAAGGCGATGCTTCGATGAAAAATCTTCTTGGCGGTAAAGGTGCAAACCTCGCTGAGATGTCTAAAATGGGCTTGCCAGTTCCTCCGGGATTCACAATTACAACTGAATTTTGCGACTTCTATTACAAAAACGACAAAAAATTTCCTGACGCTTTACGCAAAGAAGTTGCGGTGGCCGTAGCGCAAATCGAAGAAAAAATCGGGGCAAAATTTGGTGATGCTTCTAATCCATTACTTTTCTCAGTTCGTTCGGGTGCTAGAGCTTCAATGCCGGGCATGATGGACACAGTTTTAAACTTAGGTTTGAACGACAAAACTGTTCTTGGTTTGGCTGAAAAATCTGGCAATAAACGTTTCGCTTACGACTCTTACCGTCGCTTTATCCAAATGTATTCAAACGTTGTTTTGGGTTTCGATCACCACAACTTCGAAGTGATTTTGGACGAGAAAAAACACGAATTCGGTGCTTCTGCTGACACTGATTTGACCGCAGAAAACTTGGAAGAAATCGTCGCACTTTTCAAAGCTGAAGTAAAAAAAGAATTAAACCGCGATTTCCCGCAAGACGTTAACGAACAACTTTGGGGCGCAGTTGAAGCAGTATTTGCTTCTTGGATGAATGATCGCGCCGTGATTTATCGTCAACTTCATGATATTCCAGCATCTTGGGGAACTGCGGTAAACGTGCAGTCAATGGTGTTTGGAAATATGGGTGACACTTCAGCAACTGGTGTGGCGTTCACTCGTAACCCATCAACTGGTGTGAAAGAATTATACGGCGAATATTTGATCAACGCGCAAGGCGAAGACGTAGTTGCCGGTATTAGAACTCCGCAATCAATCACAATTTCTGGTAAAGAACAGCTTGGTTCAAAATTGCCAGCGATGGAAGAAACCATGCCAGATGTGTTCGGACAGTTGGTTGAGATTTACAAGAAATTGGAAAATCACTATCGCGACATGCAAGACATTGAGTTCACCGTGCAAAACAAAAAATTGTGGATGCTACAAACTCGTAACGGCAAACGTACAGCGCAGGCTGCAGTTAAAATTGCTGTTGATATGGTGAACGAAGGTTTGATCGACAAAAAAGATGCTCTGAAACGTATTGATCCAGCAAGTTTAGATCAACTCCTTCACCCAACTCTTGATCCAAAAGCAAAAGTTCAAGTTATTGCTAAAGGTCTTCCAGCTTCTCCAGGGGCTGCTTCTGGTATTGTTGTATTCTCTTCTCAAGAAGCAGAAAGACGCGCAGAAAATGGCGATAAAGTTATTTTGGTGCGTATCGAAACTAGTCCGGAAGACATTAAAGGTATGCACGTTTCTCAAGGTATTTTAACTGCTCGCGGTGGAATGACTTCTCACGCAGCCGTTGTCGCTCGTGGTATGGGAACGCCTTGCGTTTCTGGTGCGGGAGGACTTTTGGTTGATCACGCAAATCATGTTTTCACCGCAAATGGTGTGAAAGTTAAAGAAGGCGAAACCATTACTATCAACGGTTCAACCGGCGATGTTATTCTTGGTTTAGTGCCAACTTTGAAACCAAACTTGTCTGGTGATTTCCAAACAATCATGAAATGGGCTGACGAAGTTCGTACTTTGAGAGTACGTACTAACGCTGAAACTCCGCTTGATTGCCAAACTGCTCGTGATTTCGGTGCTGAAGGTATTGGTCTTTGCCGTACCGAACACATGTTCTTCAACGAAGATCGTATCATTTCAGTTCGTGAAATGATTTTGGCTGAAGAAGTTGAAGGTCGCAAAAAAGCTTTGGCGAAATTGCTACCAATGCAACGTCAAGACTTCGTTGAGATCTTTAAAATCATGGTGGGATTGCCAGTTACAATTCGTTTGCTTGACCCGCCACTTCACGAATTCTTACCTCACAAAGAAAATGAAATCGCCGAAGTTGCTAAAGCTCTAAACGTTGATGTTTCTTACGTTAAACACAGAACTAGCCAACTTCACGAACAAAACCCAATGTTGGGACATCGTGGTTGCCGTCTTGGTATTTCTTTCCCAGAAATCTACGAAATGCAAGCGCGCGCGATTTTTGAAGCTGCAGCAATCGTGAAAAAAGAAACTAAGCAAGATGTGCTTTTGGAAATCATGGTTCCATTAGTGGCAACTCGTAAAGAATTACAAATCTTGAAAGATTTGATCGATTCTACTGAAAAATCAGTTGCCAAAGAGCAGGGCGCTTCTTTGAAATATATGGTTGGAACGATGATTGAACTTCCTCGCGCTGCTTTAATGGCTGACCAAATTGCCAACGAAGCTGAGTTCTTCAGCTTTGGAACAAACGACTTAACTCAAACTACTTTTGGTTTATCTCGTGACGATTCTGCAAGTTTCTTAGGTCATTACCAAAAAGCCGGAATTTTAGAAAAAGATCCATTCGCCGAACTTGATCAAGATGGTGTTGGACAATTAATCAAAATCGCTGCTGAAAAAGGTAAGTCGACTAGAAAAGACATCAAACTTGGAATCTGCGGCGAACATGGTGGAAACCCAGCTTCAATTGAGTTCTGCCACAAAACTGGTTTGAACTACGTAAGCTGTTCACCTTACCGCGTTCCGATCGCAAGACTTGCAGCGGCTCGCGCGGCGTTGTAATTTTACTATACTATGGAATCTACGGACGCTCTTCAAATTCTTGAACGATTGAATCATTTTTATTCTGATTCATTTACTCAACTTATTACTTTGTTTGGAATATTATGTGGTGTGGTTGGGTTTATTTTCCCAATTCTTCTATGGATGGTTCAAAAGAGATTATTTAAGGCTGAAAACAAAGAGATAAAAAATGCCATTCAGAAGGAATTGAGAGAGGAATATGATCAAGAAGTAAAAAAGATTTCTGACGAATACTTAAAAAGGGAAAAAAAGTATGAAGAAAAAATTGCCGAGATGGAAAGAAAGTTAAACCAAGAAATAGAAAAGGTGAATGCTGGTGTATACCATGTTCAAGGAAACATACTTCTAGAGAGTAGAAGATTTTTAAGTGCTTTCTTAAGCTTTGTTAAAGCTGGAAATGGTAATATTGCGGGTAACGATGAAATGAATCTTAAAAAGATTATGAAATCGATAAATAAAATTTGTTTACCAAGAATTAGAAAATCTGAATTGGAATCGGATGAAGACGTTGTAAAAAATTATGAAAAGTTTCTAAAGGCTTTAACCGACTATAATACAAATGGAAGATATGCTGAAGAATTGAAGAATATGAAATCTGAATATAAAAAAGCATCGCAGCGTATTTAGTGTACTTCGGCAGGACGGGGTTTATAACCCCGTCCTCACGTTCAGTTCAAAGTTTAAACTGTGCATGAACGTGTGGAATGGGTTGCAAACCCATTCCAGCAATCAGTAATTTTAGTTATTGCTACAAAAAGTTTTAAAACACCAAACCA
>CAYUHG010000007.1:0-20645 GCA_964444545.1 uncultured Rhizobium sp. | reverse complement strand
TCCAGCAATCAGTAATTTTAGTTATTGCTACAAAAAGTTTTAAAACACCAAACCAATACACCACATGCCAAAAAACCGTGTCCATCAAGGATCAAATCAAGGTTTATATTTCATCACGCCAACTATCTGGAATTGGTATTATATTTTCGATCGTCACGAGCGCTGGCGTATAATCGCGGACTCAATCAAATATTGTCAGGAATATAAAGGGCTGAAAGTGTATGCTTATGCGTTTATGCTGAACCATCTTCATTTAATAATTAGCTCACCTGATGTTGCGGGGTTTCTGAGAGATTTTAAAAAATTCACTTCGAAAAAATTAATCGAAAATCTTCGCGAGAGCGAGCTTGGAGTTTTGGAATTATTTAAAATTGAAAATGGTTACAAGTTTTGGAAGGAAGATAATCAGCCGAAGCTGATTGAGACGGAAAAATTTTTTAGACAGAAAATGAATTATATTCACAGTAATCCAGTGGTGAAAGGTTATGTGAATAGGCCAATTGGAAATGGTCTTCGGCGAATCTTGAGTCTGAAATTGAAGTTTTGAGACTATAGTTTGAAATAAAAGTTTTAAAATTGTCATAAACTTTTATAATCGGTTGCAAACCCATTCCAGCAATTGGGACTGAAAATTTTATAGTTTCTCAAATTACAAAACTTGTCAGTTGATTCTTTTAAAACTGGCGGGGTTTTTTGATATAAAATCAACTGGTTTAACTAACTTAATTTTACACAACAAAACACAATCTTTAACACCTATGAAAAAATTCCTAACTTTAACAATTTTTATTGTTCTTACTGCTTGTGCTACCCCATATCAGAAAAAAGGATACATTACTAATATGGGTTTTAATGAATCTAAAATGTCAAAAGACAGTTATATTGTAGATTTCATCGGTAATACCCATTTGTCTTTGGAGAAAGCTAACGAATATAATTTGTTGAGAAGTGCTGAAGTTTCGAAGTTGTTGAATCATAATTTTTTCTCGATTGAAGAGGAGAAAAACAACTATCTGCATCAAATTGTGACTAGTTGCTATAATGGTATTTGTAGTTCAGTTCCAACGCAATTTCCTTATTCAATCAGACGCATAAAACTTCAAAATGAAGGTGGTAAAGATAAAAAGTTGAATGCAGATGAAATCATCAAATCCATACGTGAGAAATATAAAATCACATCATCTCTAGTCGCTCTCGATGATAAAGCTAAAAAATTTAAAGAGGTAGAAATTGAAAAACCGCAAAAAGGCTATGCAATGGTTTATGTTATTAGAAATAATAACTTAGGTGCTTTGTTGAAATATGAAGTTTATGTCGATGATCCATCAGATAGTAATAAGGTCGGCCATAATCGCATTAATGAATATATAAATTTTGAAGTGGATCCTGGCAAACATAAGATTTATTCACGTATTTGGACGCTTAGTCAAGTTTCGATCGATGTAAAAGAAGGAGATATAATTTTTATCGCTCAAGGTGGAGCACAACATCCTTACCAATTATTTATAGATCCAAAAACAGATCTTTCGATCATCAATGAAATGCAGGCAAAGTTTCTCATGCAAGATCTTAAATTAGGAAAAATAGATAAAAAACGTTATGAAAAATAAATTTTCTAAAGAGACGTAACTTGTAAATCAGATATCGCTTTCAGTTCAAATTTTAAAATAGGCATGAACGTGTGGAATGGGTTGCAAACCCATTCCAGCAATTGAAAATTTGGTGAGATTTGTATCTTTCAATTATCTAATTTGATCATGAAGAAATTTATTACTTTTGCGCTCTTTATTTTACTGACTTCTTGCACCTTAAACTCAGGCGTAAATTCAAATATTTCACTAAGCCGTAACGGAAATTTTCCTAATCTAAGCGGCATTGATTTACAGAAAAACAAGCGCGAATTGCCGCAAGTGTTTGATAAAACTATCAACATCGTTGCGGTTACTTTCAGACGCGATCAACAAAGATATGTCAACAATTGGGCTGGCGTGATTGATGCAATTTCTGAAAAAAATCCCGAAGTCGGTTTCCATCAATTATATTTATTACAAGAACAAAACCTGCTGGCGCGCTCTTTGATGAATGATGAATTGCGTGAAGATATTTTTGACGAAAGATCGCGAGCACGTACGATCACAGTTTACACCGATCGCAAAAAATTTCTTAAAATTATGAAGATGCGTGAAGATACGCTGTATCTTTTGGTAATTGGTAAAAATGGCAAAATCATGCAGCGTATTGAAGGTAGTGCCAACAAGAAAAACGTTAGCTTGCTGAAGAAAAAATGGTCGTTCTAGTTGATGCAAAACTTAGTTAATAATGCCGAAAATTTATCAATTCTGATTCCGCTTTCGATCTATTTTGCGGTTTTGATGTATCTCGGTTTTCTGGGTTTTCGCAAAACCAAAAACTTCTCCGATTATGTTTTAGGAAGTCGCAAACTTGGTGCAGTTGTTGGCGCTCTTAATGTCGGTGCGTCCGACATGAGCAGCTGGTTATTGATGGGATTACCGGGAGCATTTTATCTTTTTGGTTTGAACCAAATCTGGATGGTTTTGGGTTTGATTTCTGGTTCATATTTAAGTTGGAAAATTATTGCGGTGCGTCTGCGCAAATATAGCGAGAAAGATGGTAACTCTCTTACTCTGTCGCAATTTTTACAAAATCATTTCAACGACAAAAGCGGTGCTCTCAGCATTGTCACTTCACTAGTAATTATTTTCTTTTTTACGATTTACATCGCTTCAGGTTTTGTCGGCAGTGCTAAATTATTCGCTGAAGTTTTCGACATTTCTTACGTTTCAGCGTTAGTAGTTTCTGCAGCGCTGATTGTTTCTTACGCCTTGATTGGCGGCTTCTTGGCAGTGAGCTGGGCTGATCTTTTTCAAGGCTTATTGATGTTGGCGGTTTTAATTTTTACGCCAATTTACGCTTTTTACATTTCTGATTTTTCACTTGCTGACGTCGTCAATAAAACCACTGAAATCTCGCCTAATCATCTCGACATTTTTTCGAATTTAAAACTTGCTGAGGTAATCGGAGTTTTGGCTTGGGGACTTGGTTATTTTGGTCAGCCGCACATTATTTCAAAATATATGGCTATTAAAGATGAAAAAGAAATTCCAACCGCGCGCCGTATTTGTATTGCGTGGATGACATTGTCGATGTTTGGTGCAGCAATCGTAGGATTGTATGGTGTAGTTTATTTTGCTGATGCGCCATTGCCAGAAGCTGAAACAGTTTTTATCACCATGACGGCGCAATTATTTCATCCGGTGATGATTGGCATTTTGATCGCGGCGATTTTGTCGGCGATTATGAGTACGCTAAATTCGCAAATCATTATTTGCTGCAGCTCGTTGGCGCAAGATTTCTTCCAAAGATTTTGGCGTAAAAATGCAACGGATCGCGAGATGTTAATTTTCAGTCGCGCTGCGGTTGTTTTGGTGGCGCTGGTTTCGTTAATTTTAGCGATGGATCAGAACTCCAGCGTTTTGAAATTAGTTGCCAGAGCTTGGGCAGGGCTTGGAGCATCGATTGGTCCAGTAATTTTATTTGCGTTATTTTATCCAAAAACCACCAAAGCAGCAGCGTTGATTGGAATAATTTCTGGTGCAATTGGCGCGATAATTTTCAGTAAAATATCGTTTTTCTCTTACGAAATTTTGCCGGCATTTTTACTTTCTTCTGGGCTGATTTTTGTTGTCAGCTTTGTCCAAAATAAATTTCAAAAATGATCAGAATCGTTATTTTAATGATCCTTTCAATGCTTGCAGCCAAGATGATTGGTGTGTTGATTGGGTCTGGAGAGGAAAAAGAAAAGAAGGAAGTTGAATATTTTATCACCGCCAAAAATGGTGCGGTGGGATGTTTGTCGAAAGATAAATTTAAAGAAGAAGAGTCGTATTATTTAAGCGGTAATATCAAAGAAGCACAGCGCTTGATTGACGAGCAAGAATGTTTCTTTTTGCCTTACAAAACCAAAATGTTTGCAGCAGAAGGAACATGTTCTTCAAACGATAAAAACGAAGATTTGTTTCCTTTTAAACCAAACGACTTCATGATGTTGCAGCCTTATTTACCATGTGCTGCAGTTCGTTAAAAATTTAAAATTTCAGTAAAAAATATGAAAAAACTATCGGCAATTCTTTTGGTGTTAGCTTTGTTTTCTTGCGCTATTGGTGCAGGAGAAAATTCTAAAATAACTGCTGCTAAAGCTGGGTTTTTTCCGAATTTATCGGGAATAGATTTGGAAGGAAAAATGCGCGAATTGCCACAAGCCTTTGATAAAAAAATTAACATTGTGGTTGTCGCCTTCAAACGCGAACAACAAGAAAATGTTAACGGTTGGATCAAAGTTGCTGACGAGATTATGCTCAAAAATTCTGATGTTGGTTTTTACGAATTACCGGTGATTTACGAATTAGGATCGTGGAAACGCAGCTTCATAAATAACGGAATGCGTCGTGGTGTGGTTGGAGAACAAGCAAGAAAACGTACGATTACAGTTTACACCGATCGTCAAAAGTTTTTCGAAATGATGAAGATGGAAGAAAACAAAATTTATCTTCTAGTGATTGATAGCAGCGGAAAAATTAAACAAAAAATTGAAGGTGATGCTACAGAGATTAACGTCAAATCTTTGAAGAAAAAATGGCGTTTCTAATATCTATCGTCCTTCTCCATCAACTATATTTATCAACCGATTCACAAAATTACTAGCAGAGCCAGGCTGCGTTACTTCAGGAAAAGGCATCTCTTCTTCTTCAACATTAGCAGTAACTTGTCCGAGTAATCTTTTTTTTCCTGTAAGATTTTCAAATTGCTCTTGTGCTTTATCCAACTCTCTTAAAGTTAATTCTTTAACTTTTGAAAACCTTGCACGTTGACGTTCTTCTTTGAACTTATGCCAATCAGCTGGATCAATATCGCCAGCATCCGCTTCTTCTCTATTAATACCCTTCTTCGCTACAGATTCCTCTACAAGATCTTGCAGCTTCTGTTTGTAATCTTCGTCAAATTCGTGCATCTCTTTTGCTAAACAAACCTTACCCCAAGCAGCATTGTGTTGACCTTCGCAAATTCTTTCCGTAACTGCTTCGTGACTTAAAAGCATCACGTTCTCTTTAATCTGGGAAACAAGGTCAGAAATGATTTCCGCAATAATAGCACTAGAAACAGTATCCTCGTAGGCAATAGGGCCTGGAACACCAAGCCAAGGTTCTTTTAAAGAGCCATCATCCTGCAACACTTTATGAACTTCGCGGTATAAAGCGTTACCAGCTTCTGTCTCAACATATTCACCAACTAAATTCTTTTCTCTCACAAAACCAACAACGTAATCCAAAACCAGAAGCTGCTTCGCCAACTCTAATCTATCCACAATATTTTCCTGCTGAGCAATCGACATCCAAGCGGAAATCTCTGACCAACCTCGCACCGGTTGGTTTACACAAGCCGCAAGAAAACCTTCCGATAACTCATCAACAAAAGGTAAAAGATCGGGTCTTGATTCTAGTACCTTCAAAATCGGTAATGTTGAAAGTGCAATTTCTTTAGCTCGTGTTTTTTGATTATCAGCAGTTGATCTTTGACCAAGACCTTCTGTCAAAAAACGATGCAATAATTTTTGCACACCACCATCAGCATTGAATATAATATCGCGATGTTCATTGGCGTAAGATCTAATCATCTCAGAAAGTTTACTTTTAGCCCTATCAGCTATATCACTGGAGTTAAAAGTATCCGGGTAACTTACAACACAACCTTGACCCTCAAGAACCTCAAGCCTTGAAAGCAACTCTTGGGTAAAAACTAAAGATCTACAATCAGATAAATTTAGGCTCGTCAATCCATCTGGTAATCCAGCTATTTCCTCTAATGCAGCACAATCGTAAAATTGCAACTCTTTCGTACCACGTGGAATTACAGGTAACTTCTTAAGATTTGGACATCTAAGAAATTTTATCTTCTCAATTCCTTCTGAAAATCCGGCTATCTCGTCTAATGCATCACAATTGTAAAATTCTAACTCTTTCGTACCATGTGAAATTACAGGCAACTTCTTAAGATTTCGACATCTAATAAATTCTATCTTCTCAATTCCTTCCGAAAATCCAGCTATTTCCTCTAATGTATCGCAATCTTTACAATCTAACTCTTTCACACCTCCTGGAATTACAGGCAACTTCTTAAGATTTCGACATCTAATAAATCTTATCTTCTCAATTCCTTCCGAGAATCCAGCTATTTCCTCTAATGTCTCACAATCGTAAAATTCCAACTCTTTCACGCCTTCTGGAATTACAGGTAATCTACCATTAACAAGATCTTCATTTTTAACTATAAATAGAGTCATTTTGTATTTTTAAAAATTAAGAAAAAATTTCTACCAAACCACGATCCAGCAAAAGCTGATTTAAGTAGATTCCACCGTCAGCAACTTTTTGTGGGTTAGTTTCAGATTTGTTTTCGTCGAAGAAAACATCGGCAACGTAACGCCCGTAAATGTCGGTTTTGTTAGTGCGTAAGATTAAAAACTGCACGCCATCCAAAATTTTCCTCAAAGCCGCCGTCGCTTTTTTCCCCTCAGCTGTGTCAGATTCAGCGGCATTAATTTTTGCCAGACGAATGATTTCGCGGTGTATTATTCCAAAGCCTAAATCAATTTTAACGTGAATGGTGTCGCCGTCGACCACACGTTCCAGCGTTGCAAGGTAAGTAAACCAACGCTTGTCATCCTGAGTGAAACGAAGGATCTTGTTAGCAGAATTAGAAGTTTTTTTTTCAAGATCCTGCGCTGCTTTCAGGATGACAGGCGAAGTAGAAGAAAGAAAAACATTAAACCCCAAATCAACTTCAATTCCCTTGGCACCGTCTTTAGTAAGAGTGTAAGTTCCAACTTTCCCACGCTTCACTTTTAGTTGCGGAGTTTTTTCGTCAGATTTTTTGCGCGAAGTTTTTTTCTTTTTCGTTGCGGCAATTTCTTGTTGCAGACGATCCGATCCAAGTGATTTTTCAACCACTAAATTTTCCAGTTGCCTACGAGTCTCCTCATCTTTCACCGCAATCAAACTACGGTAATGGCTCCAACTCAAAGACTTTTTCGCCGCCGGCATTTTTGGGTAAGCTTTGTGAAATGAGTGCATTTGGTAAAGCGTTACTTTGTCGATGTGCAGATCTTGCGCCAAACGCTCAAACAACTCTTTGCCGTAGCTAGCACGACTCTCACCCTTTAAATGAACTTCAATTTCTCTGCCAATTTTCCAACCCATTTCTACCTTCTGACGGTCAACAGTTTTAACAATTTCTTCCTTTGTTTTTGCAATTGTTTGCTGGATGTTTTGTAACAACTTTTTGTAATTTTTTGCGGTAATTTGCATTTGCTTCAGAACCTTGACAATTATGGGTTTAAAGGACTTCGCTTCAAATTCTTTGCGTACGCAAAAAATTCAGATTTTTTCTAAAAAAAATGAAACTCAACTTCCAACTAAAACGCTTCACCAAATCAATCAAAATTTCCAAAGCTGACATGTTTTTCTCGCTGCTGATTCTTTTCACCTTCGCGCTGATTTACTTCAATTCCAAAGCTATTAGCGACAGCGACAGACTAGTTGTTTTCTAAGCTGAGTTCTTCATTTCTTCGAGCTCAAGCCAACGAGTTTCGCAATCATCTAACTCTTTTTGGAACTTGGCAATTTCCATGGCGATGTGCGCCAGATTTGCGCTTGAACGATCTTCAGTTTCGCTCAATTCTTCGCTTAATTCTTGAATTTTTGTTTCAAGTTTCTCGATTTTTGCCGGCAGTTTTTCGAGTTCGACTTTGTGTTTGAAAGAAAATTTTTTTGCTTCACTTCTGTTACTCTTAGATTCATTTCTTTCATTCTGACCTTCCTTCCTGTCATTCTGTGTCTCCTTTCTGTCATTCTGAGCGTAGCGAAGAATCTCATTAGCTTTTCCTCCTGACTTACGAGATCCTTCACTGCGTTCAGGATGACAATGAGCTTCTTTGTATTCCAAATAATCGGAATATCCGCCTAAATGTGACACAATTTTGCCGTCGCCTTCAAATGCTAAAATCGAAGTTGCGATGTTATCCAAAAAGTCACGATCGTGCGAAACCACAATCAACGTGCCCTCGTACTTCTCTAAATATTCTTGCAACATGTCGAGCGTGTCCATGTCGAGGTCGTTGGTCGGCTCGTCAAGAATCATAAAATTTCCCGGATTGGCCAAAGTTTTTGCCAGTAACAAACGATTTTGTTGTCCGCCCGAAAGTGTGCCCGCCAATGCTTCGCGATCATTTGGATCGAAAAGAAAATTCTTCAAATATCCGCAAATATGCATGGTTTTTCCACCCGCCATTGTCACATATTCGCCACCACTTTCGCACAAAATTTCTTGAATTGACGAGGTCGGTTTAATTTTACTGCGTGATTGATCGAAGTAAGACAAAGCGATGTCGCGGGCTGGTTTCACAGTTCCGGAATCTGGCTGAATTTCGCCAACCATCATTTTCAAAAGTGTCGATTTTCCTGAACCATTTTTGCCGATGATGCCAATGCGTTCGCCGCGTAAAATTTTTAGAGTGAATTTGTCGATTACTTTTTTCTCGCCGTAAGTTTTGCTGACATTATTAAAGCTCAAAATCACTTGTGGCGCATCTTCTTCAACTTTTTGCGATTCAATTTTGATGTAGCTTTGATTGGCGCGAACCAGCTTTCTTTGTGCTTCCAGCTTAGTTCTTAAATCCATCAAATAATGTAATCGGCCGATATTTCTTTTGCGTCGTCCTGTCACGCCAGTTTGTAGCCAACCGCTTTCAAGCGTCACTTTCTTTTGCAGATTTTCCAGCTCGCGACGTTCATGTTCAATAATTCCACTCGACCATTCGTCGAAATTTTTGTAGCCATCATTATTAATTTTCACCTGACCAGCGCGTAACCAAAAAACTTTATTGGAAACTTTTTCAAGAAAAGTGCGATCGTGCGAAATCACAATCAGAGCGCCTGGGAAGCTTTGAAGATAATTTTCCAACCACTCAATAATTTCTAAATCTAAATGGTTGGTCGGTTCATCAAGCAGTAAAATATCTGGTTCTAAAACCAAAGCGCGCGCCAAATTTACGCGACGTTTTTGGCCGCCAGAAAGATTGTGGGTGAGGGCGTTGCGATCAATCTGCAAATGGTCGCAAACAATATCGACGACGTAAGTTTTGTGTTCGTCAATTTTCAGCCCGTCTAAAATAAAATCATAAACTGTGACGTTGGCGGGCAAATGTTCGCTTTGCGATAAATAACCCAGAACTGCGTTGGGTGTGATCCAGCGTTCTCCGCGATCCATTTCAAATTGTCCGGCAATTGCGTTCATCAAGGTAGTTTTGCCCACGCCGTTTTTACCGATTAAGCAAATGCGATCGCGCGGGAAAAGATTTAAATGTAAATCTTCGAAGAGAATTTTTTTGGCGAACGAAATTGTAGCTTCGCGAATTGACAGGATTGGGGAAGATTTCATTTATTGTTTAGATTGGATGCTGCTAAAATTGAGGGCTGCTAAAGAAACCCCCCGACCCCTACGGGGCCACCCCCCTTGACAGGGGGGCTGGAGTTCAACTTGCCCCCCTGTCAAGGGAGGTGGCCCCGTAGGGGTCGGGGGGTTTTTTCAAGATTTCTTAATCCTAAAACATGAAATTATTTTTTTCTCTTACTTTATTAATTTCGCTACAAGCCGCTCCAGTTCTAGCAAAAACTTACGATTTAGAAATCAAAAAACAGGAAGTTTTTATCACCGGCAAAGCAGTTGAAGCAATCACGGTCAACAACCAAATTCCTGCTCCGACCTTATATTTCAAAGAAGGTGATGTCGCAGAAATTCGCGTAAAAAATTCGATGGATGAAAAAACCTCGATTCATTGGCACGGAATTTTATTGCCGGGAAATATGGATGGAGTTCCGGGTTTAAATGGTTTTGAAGGAATTGTGCCGGGTGAAACTTTCACGTACAAATTTAAAATTCGTCAAAACGGAACTTATTGGTATCACTCACATTCGAATTTGCAGGAACAGCGTGGGATTTATGGTGCGATGGTGATTGAACCGAGAAATTTTAAAAAAGATTACGACGATCAAGTTATTGTGCTCTCCGATTTTCACGAAGAAAATCCACAGCGAATTATGGACAATCTCAAGCTTGATTCAGGCTACTACAACTACAGCAAACGCACTTTTTCAACTTTCATTGCTGACGTAAAAAAAGACGGATTTTTTACCGCCATTGATAATTACAAAATGTGGGGCGAGATGCGCATGGATCCTACAGATTTAAGCGATGTCAGCCGTTACACTTTTTTGATGAATGGTAAAAAAGAGTTAAAATTTCCAGCAAAAAAAATGCGCTTACGTTTGATCAACGCAGGCGCGATGACATTTTTTGACGTGGCAATTCCTAACTTAAAAATGACGTTAATCGCGGCTGACGGACAAGATGTAAAGCCAGTTACAATCAATGAATTCCGTATTGCACCGGCAGAAACTTACGACGTAATTATTGAACCGAATCCGAAAAAATCTTACGCTTTGATTGCTGAATCAATTGATCGCACAGGTCGTGTGATCGCCAAAATTGGTGACGGTGAAGTTGAATTGCCTAAAATGCGCAAACGTGTTTTGCTCAACATGAAAGATATGGGAATGGAAATGGAAGAAGAAAATCGCGGTTGGGCTGATGCTGATACGCCCAAAGATAGCAAGGCTTTGAGCTATGCCGATTTGATTTCAAAAACTCCGCAGAAAGATTTGCGTGAGCCAACGCGTGAAATTGAATTTAATTTTGGTGGCTCAATGAATCGCTACATTTGGACGATTAATGGCGAAAAATTTCCTCAACCAACACACTTAAAATTTGGTGAAAAGGTACGTTTGAAATTTACCAACGAAACTATGATGGCTCATCCAGTGCACTTGCACGGCATGTTTATGCAACTTGAAAACGGCCAACAGAAAAAATGGATGCCCAATAAACACACCATAATTTTGCCGCCCGGACAAACAGTTTCTGCATTGTTAAATGTTGATGAAGAAGGTGAATGGGCAATGCATTGCCATCTGCTTTTTCACATGGCAAGCGGCATGATGAGCAGTGTGAAGGTTGAGAGGTTAACTAATGTTGATTAGATTTTTTTTGATTTTAACAGCAATATGGTGGTGCCAAAACTCTTACGCCGGAACATCTCACGGTGCAGATCATCAGCAAATTTTTCACGCTTTCACACTTGACACCGACATCGGTGAAGGAAATAGCGGACTTTCTGGAGCAGTTGATTTCAATGGCTGGGTTGGTACAGATTACGATCGTTTATGGCTTAAAAACCAAACTAAGGCTTTCAAAGATTACGACAGCAAAACTGAATTTCAGGCACTTTACGGCAAAAATATTGCACAATTTTGGGATGCCCAAATTGGTGTGCGCCACGATATGAATACCGACTTCACTTCACACAGCGTTGATTATTTAACCATTGGTTTGGAAGGTTTAGCACCATATTTTTTTGAAACTGAAGCGCAGGCTTTCGTCAGCGATCACGGCGATTTCAGTTCGCATTTGAAGCAAGAGGTCGATATTTTTATTACCCAAAAATTGATCACTCAACCTTACGCCGAATTTGATTTCTACGCGCAGAATGTGCCACAGTTAAAGGTTGCTAGCGGATTAGCAGAGTTTGAAGTGGGAACTTTAACGCGTTACGAAATTACGCGTTCTTTTGCGCCTTATTTTGCTTTGCGCTACAATCGCAAAACTTTTGGCACGGAAGAAATTGCCAAACGTGAACATGATCGAGTCAGTGATTTTATTGCTTCAATCGGTTTGCGATTAAGATTTTAATTTCTAGATTGCGGACAAAAGTTCTCAAAACAAATTCAAATAAAATGACTAAAAAAATAATCACTTTGCCAAATGGCTTGCGCGTTGCTGTTGATGAAATGAAAGATGTCGAAACTGTTTCAGTTGGTGTTTTTGTGAATACCGGGAGTCGTAACGAAGTGCCGGAAATCAATGGTATTTCGCACTTTCTCGAGCACATGGCTTTTAAAGGAACTGCTAAAAGATCGGCGCGTCAAATTGCTGAAGAATTTGAAGGAATTGGTGGCCGCATCAACGCTTACACTTCGAAAGAAAAAACGGTTTATTACGCCAAAGTGTTGAAAAAACATGCAGAATTCGCTGTCGAATTTTTGGCGGATATTTTGCAAAACTCGACTTTCGACAAAGTTGAATTGGAAAAAGAACGCGGCGTGATCTTGCAAGAAATTGCCATGACTAACGACACGCCAGACGACATAGTTTTTGATTATTTCCAAGAAGCAGCTTATCCAAAACAAGCTTTGGGCAGATCAATTTTAGGGCCGGTTTCCAACATCAAAAAATTCGATCGTGACAATTTTGTAAACTACATCGGCAAGCAATATAACTACCAAAATATGTGTGTAGTTGCGGCGGGAAATATTAAAGAAGCGGATTTGGTGAAGTGGTCGAAAAAATATTTTACCCAGCTTGGAAGTAATAAAATTAAGGCTGTAGAAAAAGCGAAATATGTTGGTGGTGAATTTAAAAAAGAAAAAAAACTTGAGCAGGTAAATTTGGTGATTGGCTTCAAAGGCGTGTCATACAAAGATGAAGATTATTACACTTCACAAATTTTGGCGATGGTTTTAGGTGGCGGAATGTCGTCGCGTTTATTTCAAGAAGTGCGTGAAAACCGCGGTTTGGCTTATTCGGTTTACGCTTTTAATTATGCTCACTGCGATTCTGGATTGTTTGGAATTTATGCCGGAACTGAGCCGCAAAAAACTAACGAGTTAATCGAAGCAACTCGCGACGAGATTAAAAAAATCTGTGCGAAAGTTACTGATGCTGAATTGCAGAGAGTGCGCAATCAATTTGAAGCCAGCTTGTTAATGTCAAAAGAAAGTACCAGCACCAGAATGCAAAAATTGGGTGGTGATATTTTGTCGTTAGATCGTTTGGTTTCTGATGATGAGGTGATGAAAAAAGTGATGGCGGTGAAAAAATCTGATTTGACGAAAATGGCAGAAAAAATCTTTGCCACAAAAAATCCAACTTTGGCGGCGATTGGTAAAGTTGGTAAGATCAAGAAATTTGCGGCGATTTAATCAAATATTAGTATCGTCTGTTTTGCTTTTTTTATCCTCTTTCTTTTCATCTCTCTTTCTTTGTCATCCTGAGCGTAGCGAAGGATCTCTTTTAGTTCAGCCTGTGGCTAAAGAGATCCTTCGCTACGCTCAGGATGACAATGAGAAACTAAAAATTATATCCCAAAATCACTTTGTATAAATTTTGTGGAACCAATTGGTTGCCGTTTACGTTGCGATAAACTGGAAATTCGACATCGGCGTAAAGTTTGAAATCATTGATCGTAACTTCAATTCCCGGTGCGAAATAAACGAAATTGTAGCCGCTATTCGGATTGTGTGCGGGGTCGGCCCAACCAGTATCTTGGCCTTTTTTAGTGTTGGTAAATTGAATAATTGGCGCAACTTTTTTAGCGAATGCTACTTGTCCAACATTGTAATAAGTACCAATCGCTGAAGAAACTTCATATCCCGGTGTATAGCCATTGCTGCGAATAAATGGTCGTTCCCACGAGCTTTGTAAGAAGTATCCCATTTTGCTTTCAGCACCAAAATTGCCGCGGTGATAAAATCCTAAAATTGTGTCGGTGCTGCCACTTCCAATTTGAGTGTTACGATTCAAAGTTTGTGCTTTGGTTTGGCCAGTTGGAAGTTTTAAACCGAAAGTTATGCCAGTTGACATATCGTCGAAAATTCCGGAGTAGATACCGTTGATGCGAATATCACCAATGTCGCTGTGTCTTGTCGTGCTGATGCTATCGTCGTGATTCATAGTTTTAACATAACGCGTAACGTAAGGAACGCGAATTGCCGCGCCCCAGTCGCGGTTAAACATGTATTGTGCACCAGCAGTTACAGTTTGAGTGTTGATGCGTTCGTCGTGATTATGTCCGTTAGAATCTTTGGTTTTGCTCCAGTTTTGACCTTGATTGATGTAGTCATATTGCAAGAAAGCGATGCCGCCTTGACCACTTGGCATGAGAGAGCTTGTTCCTACATTGAAAACGCCGCAGCCAGAAGCGCAGGCTAAAGATTCACCAGAAATAATTGAGGCAATGAAAGATATGGCGAGAAGTTTTTTGTAAGATTTTTTCATGTGAAAGTTTGTTAGTTTATATTTCGTGGCAGTTTTGTAAAAATCACTTGCGGCAATCGCAAATATTTTTTCTTGAGTGAGACAATTTGTCCAAGTTGCTTTTGTTTCGTTCTTCGTAATTATTCACAGTAGCTACTGGCCAATACATGTTAAAAATAAAACAATGAACAATTCCATCTTCGAAGCCAATCGCAAGAATCTGTTACAACTAATATTGCTGAGGCTTTTTGCCATATTCGGTCAGATTGTAACGATTTTTGCTGCCGAAAAATTTCTGTCGTTACAGTTGCCAAAAGCAGCGATGTATAATGTGATTTGTTTGCTTGCAGTGCTTACTCTTTGTAGCTTTTATCGTTACCAATATCAAAAAAACATTACCAACCGATCACTATTTTTTGAGCTGATTTTTGACGTTCTGATTTTGACAGCGCAGCTTTATTTCAGCGGTGGAATTTCCAATCCATTTATCTCGTTGTTTTTGTTACAGGTAATTATCGCAGCGATTTTATTGCGGGCAGTTTTCGCGTGGATGATCGCAGCAATCACAATTGGCTGTTATGTTTGGCTTAGTTTCAATTTTATCGAATTAAATTTTGCTGAAGAAAATTTCTTCGACATCCATCTGCACGGAATGTTAATTAGTTACGTTATTGCTGCGGTTTTGCTGCTGATTTTTATTACGCGTATGGCGAAAAATTTGCGCGAACAGCAAGAGTTTATGCGATCTGCAATGCTTGCAACTGCTGCGGCACATGATTTGGGAACGCCACTTAATACGATTTCTGTGGTTTTGGAAGATTGGAAAAAATTTGAAGCGAAAGAATTCTCAGCAGAAATGCAAAAAGATTTTTCTTTAGTTGAATCACAGATTGCGCGCTGCAAGGAAGCAGTTTCGAAAATCTTATCAGCTTCAAAAAGTGAACGTCTTGAACAAGCCAAAAAAGGTGATTTTAAATGAAAACTTTATTGATTGTTGATGACGATAAAGATTTTGCGGAAAGCTTGGAACGTTCATTTTCACGTCGTGAATTTGAGGCGAGGGCAGTAAATAGTGTGAAAGAGACAGCCGAAATTTTGCAAAAATTTCATCCGCGTTTTGCCATTGTTGATTTGAAAATGAACGGTGAATCAGGACTAGATTGTATTAAGCTGATTCGTGATTTTGATGCGACGATAAAAATTGTGATGCTAACGGGATACGCCAGTATCACCACAACCATTGAAGCAATTAAGCTTGGGGCTTGTTATTATTTAGCAAAACCGGCAAGTGTTGATGTGATAATTGCGGCATTTAACGACGAAGTTGAAGAAAAAGTTACGGCAAAAAAAACTTCGCTGAAAAATATTGAGTGGGAATATATCCACAAAGCTTTGCTCGAAACTAATTTTAATATCTCCAAGGCGGCTAGATTGCTTGGGATTCACCGTCGTACTTTGGCGCGGAAGTTGGAGAAGAAGCGATTGTAATTTAATATTGTCATCCTTCGCTATGCTCAGGATGACAAGATAGAAAACATACCACATTTATGCACCACATTCTGTTCATTTTTATTTTGATATTTACCTTCTCAGCACAAGCCGAAGCACCACAAATCCAACTCGCAAATCTCTACCGCGAAGGAATTGACGTAACTCAATATTTAATTAGCGAAAAGCTTGACGGTGTGCGCGGACGTTTTGACGGTGAAAAATTGATTTCGCGCCAAGGCAATATTATCAAAGCTCCGAAGTGGTTTACTCAAGATTTTCCTAAAACAATTTTGGATGGTGAGCTGTGGATTGGACGACAAAAATTTGAAGAAGTTTCGCAAATAATTAGTAAAGAAAATGCTACAGATGCTGATTGGCAGAAGGTGCGATTTATGGTTTTTGATTTGCCAGCAGATGCAGAAGTTTTTGAAATACGTTACCAAAAATTGCGCGAATTAGTGGAAAAAAGTAATTCGCCATACTTACAAATAATCGAACAAAACGAAATTTCTGACGCAAAATTTCTGAAAAAATTATTGCACGAAGTCGTCAAAAATGGCGGCGAAGGTTTGATGTTGCATCGCAAAGATTCACTCTACAAAGCACAGCGCAACGATGATTTACTTAAGATAAAAACTTACGAAGATGCCGAAGCAATGGTCGTAGCACAAATTGCCGGAAGTGGAAAATATCAGGGAAAATTGGGCGCGATTTTGGTAGAAACGCCGCAGAAAATTCGTTTTAAAATCGGTAGCGGATTTTCTGATGAACAACGTGAAAATCCGCCCAAAATCGGCGCGAAAATTACCTACAAATTTTACGGCAAAACCAAAAATGGCGTGCCGCGTTTTCCGATTTTTTTACGGGAAAGAAATGATGAACCTAGCGCAACTGTAAGGTGAATTTCATTCCAAGTGAACTAACAATGGTGTCGATTAATGCAAATGATGGATTACCTTTTGGTGACAACGCTTTGTAAATAGTTTGTCGGTTTAAAGATGTTTTTTTAGCAAGGCCTTGAATTCCACCAGAAGAGGCGATGGAAATGGTGCGTAGAGCTAGAAGCAAGGATGACAAATCTCGGTCTTTTTCGTAATCTTCGAGCGCGATTTGTAAGTAAGCTACGCGATCTTCTTTGCTTTGCGATAAATCTTCGATAAAAGACTCGGAAAAATCGCGAAATTTAGATAAAGTTTTGGTGCTGAATTTTTTGGATTTAGTGGTTTTCATAATCTCTTAAATATTTTTTGGCTTTTTGAATATCAGATTGTTGAGAAGATTTATTTCCGCCGCAAAGTAAGATAATTATTTGTCCGTCTTGGTAAGTAAAATAGACGCGATATCCCGAACCAAAATGAAAACGTAGTTCGTAGATATTTTCGTCAATTCTCTTGTAGTCGCCAAGAAAATTGGATTCGGTAATGCGGTGTAAACGATCTTTAATTCTCAGCTCGATCTGTTTGTTGTTCAATTTTTTGAGCCAATCAGTAAAAGGCTCGCGACCATTTTGGTCTTGGTATAGTTTAATTTTCACGTGGTGAGTGAGTTAATTTTGTATTCTATAGCATACAATATTTTTTGTGTCGCTTAAAAGTCAAACCGAAAAATTTGTTGAAAGGTCGGTAGGTGGAAAATATCATCAGCTTCCTTTCTTTTTAAAAATCACAGATAAAAAAATGTCAGAAATCGAAGCTCGCAAAGAGCTCTATAATATTGAAGCAGAGCAGGCTGTTCTTGGTACAATCATTTTGAATAATGAGTACTTAAACCGTGTGTCAGAATTTTTACGCGAAGAGCATTTTTACGAACCAGCGCACAGTCACATTTACGCGCAGATTTTGCACAATGTTGAGAAGATCAACATCATTGCCAACCAAGTTACGCTGAAGCAGTTTTTTGAATCTGATCCCGCAATTAAAGCGATGGGCGGCGCGCTTTATTTATCAACGCTTCTGGCCTCAGCTTCGGCAATTATCGACATTGCGGATTATGGTCGTTTGATTCACGACTTGGCTTTGAAGCGTTCGCTGTCAATGGTTGGTGAAGATATCGTTACTCGCGTTTACAAAGCAGAAGAAAAAAAATCGGCAATTGAACAAATTGAATTGGCGGAAGCTGAGCTGTTCAAGCTTTCGGAACACGGCAACGGCAAAAGTGATTTTCGTAATATTTCGGCATCACTGAAAGAAACTCTGGATAAAACATTGCTTGCCAGAAAACGTGACAGCCACATTAGCGGGGTTTCTACTGGTTTGGCGGATCTTGATAAAATTTTATCGGGCATGCAGCAATCAGATTTGATTATTCTGGCTGGTCGTCCGTCGATGGGTAAAACGGCACTGGCGATCAACGTGGCAATCAATGCCTGCAAGTTTTTGAATCAAAATGTTGAAGATCCGAAAGATAAAAAAGCGGTGGGATTTTTCTCGCTTGAGATGTCGGCCGATCAGCTTTCAGCGCGTATTTTGTCGATGGAAAGCAGTATCAACGCCGGAAAATTTCGTACTGGCCAGTTAAATGATATGGAGTGGGAAGCAATCGCCACGCGCTCTGCCGAGATTGCCAAATTGCCATTTTTTATTGATGACACGCCAGCGCTTTCAATTTCGGCGATTCGCACGCGTGCCCGTCGTTTGGTGCGTAAACATAATTTAGCCTTTTTGTTGATTGACTATTTGCAGCTAATTCGCGGCTCTTCAACTCGTTCAAATGAAGGCCGTGTGCAAGAAGTTTCAGAAATTACTCAAGGTTTAAAAGCCATCGCCAAAGAATTTAATATTCCGGTAATTGCGTTGTCGCAATTGTCGCGTGCGGTAGAAAGTCGTGACGATAAACGTCCACAACTTTCAGATTTGCGTGAATCGGGTTCGATCGAGCAAGATGCTGACGTTGTAGCCTTCATCTATCGCGAAAGCTATTACCATGAAAGAAAAAAACCGCCAGAAAATGAGCGCGAAAAATTCGAACAATGGGCACAAAAAATGAACGAATTGCGTCACGTTTCAGAAGTGATTATCGCTAAACAACGTAACGGCCCAGTTGGTAACGTGCATTTATATTTCGACGCTGAGTTCACGCGTTTCGGCAATTTGGAAGTGGTGCATCATTATTAATTTAAAGATCATTTTAATTGACATTATTGCTGTAAATACAGATATACAGCAATACAGCAAACTGGTTTTACAGTAAAATTAAAATTTAATGATTTATGAAAAATGTAAAAATGACCATCAATGTGCCGGAAGATCTTTATAAAATGATCAAGGTGCAATCGGCAGTGAATGGTTCTACAATTAAAGATTACGTTGTGGGAACTATTTCTAACTCAATGAAAAATCAAAAAGATGCGGTTGAAAAAAAGGCTAAAACTGCTGCATCGGTAAGAAAAAAAGCTCCGAATAAAGTGACGATGAAGGCCTTTAAAGACTACGAGAACGGCAAATTTACTTCTTATAAAAGCTCAGAAGAACTATTCGCAAAGCTGGACGAAATAGTAAAAAAGAATAGTTAAAAATGCTTGAAGTCATCACCACAAAAACCTTCGAGAAAGACTATGCTAGAATGGCTCGACAAGGTAAAAAAATAGAAAAAATCAACAAAGTTATAAAATCTTTGCAAGATGGTTTGAAACTAGATCCTAAATATCGCGATCACAAATTATCAGGCGCTTATAAGGGTTGGCGAGATTGTCATATTGAGCCTGACTGGCTTTTGATTTATAGAATATCTGCAACATTGCTAATTTTGGAGCGAACAGGAACTCACTCTGATCTTTTTAATAAATAACATGAAAATACTCGGAATTGAAACATCGTGCGACGAAACAGCAGTTGCGATTGTTGACGCTGATAAAAATATTTTGTCGCAGGTTTTGAATTCGCAAATTGATTTGCACCAAAAATATGGTGGTGTGGTGCCGGAAGTGGCGGCGCGCAGCCATGTTGAGGTTTTGGATGGGTTGGTTGTTGAAGCTTTGAAGCAGGCAAATTTAGAATTTTCTGATATTGATGCTTTTGCTGCCACCTCTGGTCCAGGGCTGATTGGCGGTGTGATTGTTGGATTGATGACAGCAAAAACTTTAGCTTCAGTTTATCAAAAACCTTTAATTGCGGTGAATCATTTGGAAGGCCACGCTTTGACGGCGCGACTTACCAACGATGTTGAATTTCCTTATCTGCTTTTACTTTTGTCTGGCGGACATTGTCAGATTTTGCTGACGCGCGGAATTGGTGATTACGAAAAACTTGGCGAAACAATTGATGATGCGCTTGGTGAAGCTTTCGACAAAATTGCTCAAATGCTCGGACTTCCTTATCCTGGCGGGCCAGCGGTTGAAAAACTGGCGTTGCTGGGTGATGAAAATCGCTTCAAATTTTCGCGCCCATTAATTGGCAACAAAGATCATCTGTGTGATTTTTCATTCTCTGGTTTGAAAACGGCAGTAAGGCGCGAGATCGAAAAATTAGTCGGCGAAGAATTTTCACATTTTACCACGCCGCAAAAAATTTCCGATAAAGATAAAGCTGATATTTGCGCATCCTTCCAAAACGTGGTTTGTGCGATTATTTTGGATCGTTTGCAAAATGTTTTCCGTGATGAGTTGCCAGTAAAAAAATTAGTGATTGCTGGCGGTGTTGCGGCGAATCGTTATATTTTTTCGCAGCTGAGTGAATGGGCAAAAAAGCGTGATTTAGAAGTGATTGCGCCGCCGATCAAATTATGTACCGACAATGCTGTGATGATTGCTTGGGCGGGAGTTGAGAGATTCAAACTTGGTTTGACTGATGATTTGAATTTTAAACCAAAAGCGCGTTGGCCGTTGGTTTGAGGGAAAGCGTGCTTGGCTCAATGAACCCCCCGACCCCTACGGGGCTACCCCCCTTGACAGGGGGGCTGGAGTTCAACTTGCCCCCCTGTCAAGGGGGGTAGCC
>CAYUHG010000006.1:0-79923 GCA_964444545.1 uncultured Rhizobium sp. | reverse complement strand
CAACGCTGCCAAGCAACGCCAGCGAATCAAAAGTTGAATCTTATTCGATCGACGACGTGCCATTTTTGGTGCTGACTTTTTCTTCCGCCAACAAATCAAATTATGAATTACGCCAAGCAATCGCGCCGCTTGCTCGTGAACTTTCTAGCACCGCTGATATTAACAAAATCGAAATGTTGGGCGGACAAAAGCGCGTAATTCGCATCATCGCCGATAAACAAAAATTACTGAATAACGGCGCCTCAGCCCTTGCGGTTGCTGAAGCCATAAAAAATAATCAGCTAATTTTGCCAGCGGGAAAAAATTTAGGCAGCGACGAAATTTTCGATATTGATGTTGGTGGTCGTTTCAAAAGTGTTGAAGATGTCAAAAATGTCGCGATTGGCTATTTTGGCGGCCGCGTGTTGCATTTAAAAGATGTCGCCGAAGTTGTTGATGGCCCAGAAGACGTGGTGCGCTTGTCGTCGATTTATGAAAAAAATTCTGCAGCCAACAACGCCGTTTCACTTTCTTTTTCTAAACGCAAAGGCGTCAACGCTGTGATTTTGTCGCAAGAAATTATAAAGCGCGCCGAAAGTTTCGTTAAAGAAACAGCTGAAATTAAAATTGATGTGGTGCGCGATTACGGCGCCAGCGCTAAAGAAAAATCCGACGAATTAATCAGCCATTTGGCGATCGCGACAGTTTTGGTTTCGATCTTGATTGCTTTGTTTATGGGCGTTCGCGCCGCTTTGGTTGTGGCAATCGCCATTCCTGTCACTTTAGCTTTAACCCTGGCGTCCTTTTATTTTCTAGGCTATACACTGAATCGCGTCACTTTGTTCGCACTGGTTTTTGCCATCGGAATTTTGGTTGATGACGCGATTGTCGTGGTTGAAAACATCGAACGTCATTTCACTCGCGATCACGATCCTGACTTTCGCGCTACCGTAATTCGCGCCGTTTGCGAAATTGGTGGTTCAACAATTTTGGCAACTTTCGCGGTAATTTTTGCGATTTTGCCGATGAGTTTTGTGCAAGGTTTGATGGGACCTTACATGAAGCCAATTCCAGTTGGATCAAGCTTCGCCATGATTTTTTCACTGCTGGTTGCTTTTATCGTAACACCTTGGGCTGCAGTTAAACTTTTGAAGAAAACGCACAATGCGCAAGACGAAGCCAAACTTTCTTACCTAGATAACCTCTACAACCGCATTATTCACAAGTTAATCGATCGCAAAATTTCAGCGCTGAAATTTTTAGCGATGATTGCCGTGCTTTTTGCTGTCTCGATGAGTTTGGTTTATTTCAAAGCGGTGAAAGTAAAAATGCTGCCGTTCGACAACAAAACCGAATTTCAAATTGCGATTGATTTTCCGACTACCACAACTTTAGAAAAAAATCATCAACTTACCAAACAACTCGCCGCTGAATTGGTGCAAAATCCTGACATTTTGAAAGTGCAGATTTTTTCTGGCGAACCAGCGCCTTTCTCGTTTTCTGGCATGGTCAAACACACTTTCTTGCGCCACGCCGATTACATGTCTGATTTACAAATTGTGATCAAAAATAAACATGATCGCAATCTTTCCAGCCATGAAATTATTGAATCGCTGCGTCCACAAATCAAAAAATTCGCCGATGAAAATCAAGCCATCGCCAAAGTTTTAGAAATTCCACCCGGACCGCCAGTTATGGCTACAATGGTCGCAGAAATTTACGCCAAAAATCAAGAAGAGCGCAATAAAATTACTGCCGAAATCCGTGATATTTTTGCAACCGAACCAAGCATCGTCGATCTTGATAGCTCACTTCGCGCACCGCGTGCTCACCAACTTTATCAACTTGATTATCAAAATGGCGGCGCACTTGGGATTAACGCTGCACAACTTGCCAGCAGCGGCGCGTTGTTATTTTCCGAAACCACCTTGGGACTTTTGGGCGACACTTCATCGCCAGAAGAAGTTGCGATAAATTTGGTTTTCCCCAAAGAAGTTCGTGCGGCGGAAAATCCTTTTTCAGTAGTAAAAATTGCCTCGATGCAATCAGGAACTATCAACGCTGAAAATGTTATCAAGAAAGCCGAAATTGAAGAAGCTGTGGTTTTAAATCGTAAAAATCTGGTGCCGGTAAATTACGTGACATCGGAACTTTCGGGCGATGAAGAAGCTCCGGTTTACGCTATTTCCAAACTTTCTGACAAACTTAAAAATTACCAAACGCGTTTCATGTCGCTGCCTTGGAACTTCGACCAACCAATCGTGAAATGGGATGGTGAAATGTTTATCACGCTGGAAGTTTTCCGCGATTTAGGCACCGCTTTCGCTTTTGCGATTGTGGCAATTTACATTTTGATTTTGATCAAATTCCGCAGCTTTTCTGTTCCGATTATAATTCTCGCACCAATTCCGATTAGCTTGATTGGCGTGATGATTGGCCATGCGCTGACTGGATCTTATTTTACCGCGCCATCAATGATTGGTTTTATGGCTGGCGCCGGAATTATTGTGCGTAATTCGATCATTCTAATCGATTTTACCGAACAAAGAATGAAGCAAGGAATCGCCATAAAAGAAGCGGTAATTAGCGCTGGAATACTGCGTTTTCGTCCCATGCTTTTAACCGCAGCGGCAGTAATTTTTGGTAGTTTGATTATGCTTTCCGATCCGATTTTCGGAGGCTTTGCGGTAAGTTTAATTTTTGGTGAAATCGCTGCAACTTTGCTAAGCCGTTTTGTAATTCCGATTTTGTATTTTTACTTAATTGGCAAAAAACGTGAAAAATTTCTGGCTCAAGAAATTATCTAAACAATTCGACCAACGATTTGGTGTATTGATTTTGCGGCGCGGTGAGAATTTGTGATTTGTCAGCTAATTCAACAATTTGACCTGATTTCATGACAGCGATGCGATCAGAAACACGCTCAACCACTTCCAAATCGTGCGAAATCAAAATGTAAGAGATTTGTTGTTGTGCTTGTATTTCAGCAAGCAGTTTCAAAATCTCGTTCTGAGTAGCATAATCAAGGGCGGAAGTCGGCTCATCCAAAATCAAAATTTTCGGATTCAAAATCAAAGCTCGTGCAATCGCAACACGTTGACGCTGACCTCCAGAAAGCTGGTGAGGATAACGATGTTGCATATCAATATTTAAGTGCAGACGTTTCATAATCGCAGAAACATCTCCAGAAATTTTGTGAATTTTTAAACCTTCTTCGATGATTTCTTTTACCGTCATGCGCGGATTAAGGCTGGAAAATGGATCTTGAAACACAACCTGCACTTCGCGGCGCAAATCTAAATTATTTTTTGCCCAAGTTTTTTCATTAAAGAATTTGATCTCCCCTTGCGATTTTATTAATCCCAGCAAAGCAAGAGCGAGAGTTGATTTTCCGGATCCGCTTTCGCCAATAATGCCGAGATTTTGACCTTCTTGAAGTGAGAAATTTATGTCAGAAATTATCGTGTGTTTTTTGTATATGACGGAGAGATTTTTTACGGATAAAAGTTCTGAGGCAGAAAGCATTGCATCGAGTTCTGCTTGAGAAACCCCCCGACCCCTGGCGGGGCCACCCCCCTTGACAGGGGGGCTTATTCCTGCTTGCCCCCCTGTCAAGGGGGGTGGCCCCGCTAGGGGTCGGGGGGTTTCTGCATCAGAATTCAATTCAAATACTTCTAAAGCTAAATTCACAACCCTCCCCTTCTTCATCTCAATCACCTCATCGGCAATTTTTGCAACCGCACGTAAATTATGCGTAATAAACAAAACCGCCAAACTAAGTTCATTCTTCAAACGCAAAATCAAATTCAAAATCTCATTCTGAACTTTGATATCTAGGGCCGTTGTCGGCTCGTCAGCAATTAGAATTTTTGGATTATTCGCCAGAGCAATCGCCAACATCACACGTTGTTTTTGTCCACCGGAAAGTTGATGAGGATAATCATCAAGCCTTGAGTTTAGGAATTCTAACTCAACCATTTTGAGCAATTCTGCAACGCGATTTTGCAAATCTTTTTTCGATATTTTTGGATTGTGAATCGTGATCGCTTCCGAAATTTGCGCACCAATTTTATGAAGCGGATTCAGCGCTGTATTTGGATCTTGAAAGACAATTCCAATTTCTTTTCCACGAATTTTTTGCAGCTCTTTTTCGCTTAATTGCAGTAAATTTTTGCCATCAAAAATAATCTCACCTGAAATTTCCGCACCGCGCAAAAGCCTTAGGATGGAAAGCGATGTGACAGATTTACCTGAACCGCTTTGGCCGACTAAAGCTGTAATTTTTTTGGCAGATAACTCGAAAGAAATACCATCAACTATTTTGGTATTTTTAAAAGATATGGAGAGGTTTTTTAGAGATAGGAGTGGTGCAGAAACCCCCCGAACCTGCGGGCCACCCCCCTTAACAGGGGGGCAAGCCGAACTCAAACTGCAACCCCCTATCAAGGGGGCTAGGGGGGTTTCTGCAGCAGAATTCATTTAACTTATTTACCTTGGTAAATTTGGATAATGTTTTCCAACATTTTCAAAGCTTCTTCGCGTGGACGTTGGAACACGTTACGACCAATGATCGAGCCATTAGCGCCGCCTTTGTAAAGATCACGAATTTCGCTATAAACGTCTTGTTCGCTTTTCGCAGCGCCGCCAGAGAAAATAACAATACGACGGTTATTGAAAGTAGCTTTCATCACGTGACGAATACGATCTTCTAAAGTTGAAACTGGAATTTTTACTTTTTCGTAAACTTTTACAGCTTCCAAGTTTTCAAGAGCTTGGGTTGGAGGTTTAACTTTGATGAAATGCGCACCAAGAAGAGCTGCCATGTGAGCTGCGTAAGTACAAATATCCATCGCAGTTTCGCCGATTTTTGAAAGATCGCCACCACGAGGATAAGACCAAATTACAACTGCCAAACCGTGAGCTTTAGCTTCTTCAGCCATTTCGCGAATCTCTTCGAACATATCGAAAGCAGCGTCAGATCCTGGATAAATTGTGAAACCGATTGCTGAACAACCTAAGCGCAAAGCATCTTTTACTGAGGCTGTTGTAGCTTGGTGTGGAGCAGTTCCACCGTTGTGAAGAGAGTTTGAAGAGTTAACTTTCAAAATAGTTGGGATCCCGCCTGCAAAGGTATCAGCACCAGCTTCGATCATTCCAAGAGGAGCAGCGTAAGCGTTCAAACCAGCGTCGATCGCCAATTGGAAGTGATAATGTGGATCGTAAGCATCAGGATTCATCGCAAAACTTCTGTCTGGACCATGTTCAAAACCTTGGTCAACTGGAAGGATAACAACTTTACCAGTTCCGGCAAGTTTACCATGCATCAAAATACGTGCGATATTGGTCTTGGTACCAACGTTGTCAGATTCGTAGCACGACAAAATCTTTTTAACTTTTTGAGTAACTTTCATATTTTTTGGGAAGTGTTTAAAGGAAGGTTTTACTGCGAAAAATTTTTATATTGCTCGCCGCCAGCGTCAAGTTTTTAGTTTTTATCGTTGCTAACTTTTCGACTAATTTTTAAAAATCACACAAAATTCCAATCCGCAAAACAACGGAAAAATTCCATGCAACTCGAAATAAAAAAAGACGCGGCTCTCGCCGAAATCAAGAAGTTTTCCACGCTTTCTCAAAGTCAGATAAAAGCGCTTGAAGACTTTGTAATCCTGCTTCTACAGGAAAATAATAAATTTAATTTTATCGGAAAATCTACTGTCGATAACGTTTGGGAACGTCACATTTTAGACAGCGCCCAATTGCTAAAATATATCGACAATAAAAATGGCAAATTTGCCGACTTCGGTACTGGCGCTGGTTTCCCAGGAATGGTGCTGTCAATTCTCGGCATCAAAGAAATGCATTTAGTCGAAAAAGCTTTTCGCAAAACTGAATTTTTACGCCGCACAAAATTATTCTCACAAAATCGTGTTTTTGTACACCAATCCAAACTCGAAGAATTAACCAATGTTGAGTTTGATTGTATCGTTTCACGAGCTTTGGCGCCACTTGATAAACTTTTAGGATATAGCAAAAAATTCCTAAAAAAAGACGGCTATTGTTTGTTTTTAAAAGGCAAAAATTTGGAACAAGAAATCGAGCTTGCCAAAAAAACTTTTCAATTCGAATATGAATTACACCGCAGTTTGACATCGCAGGACAGCAACATCATTAAAATTTCTAAAATTATCTAATTTTTAACTAACTCTAAAAAACAGGAGCACCTATGCTTATTGGCATTCCAAAAGAAATTAAAGATCACGAATATCGTGTTGGCGCAACTCCATCTGGCGTGCGCGAATTAGTAAATGCAGGACACCAAGTTCTTGTACAAAAAGATGCTGGTTCAGCAATCGATTTTTCTGACGATCAATACGTTGCAGCTGGCGCAAAAATCGCTGCTGACGCAAAAGAAGTTTACGAAAAAGCTGAAATGATCTTGAAGGTTAAAGAACCTCAAGAATCTGAATGCAAAATGATTCGTTCTGGTCAAATCATCTTCTCTTACTTGCACTTGGCTGCTGAACCACATTTGACTGAAATGTTGATCAAATCTGGTTGCGTTGCTATCGCTTTTGAAACTGTAAGCGCAGCTGATCGCTCACTTCCACTTTTGGCTCCAATGTCAGAAGTTGCTGGTAAACTTTCAATTCAAGCTGGCGCAAAAGCTTTGGAAAAAGCTCAAGGCGGACGTGGCGTTCTTCTTGGCGGCGTTCCAGGTGTTTCTCGCGCTAAAGTTACAATTCTTGGCGGCGGCGTTTCAGGAACTAACGCAGCGAAAGTTGCAATCGGCATGGGCGCTGAAGTTGTGATCTTGGATAAATCTTTACCAAGAATCCGTTACCTATGCGACATCTTCGGAAACTCTGCTACCGTGCTTTACGCTTCACTTGAAAACATCGAGAAAAACGCAATTGACGCTGACGTTGTTGTTGGCGCGGTTCTAATTCCAGGTGCTGCAGCTCCAAAATTGATCTCTGCTGCAACTGTGAAAAAAATGAAAAAAGGTGCAGTTATGGTTGATATTTCAATCGACCAAGGTGGCTGTTTCGAAACTTCTAAACCAACTTCACATTCTAACCCAACTTACATCCAAGATGGCGTTGTGCACTATTGTGTAACTAACATGCCAGGTGCAGTTGCTAGAACTTCAACTCAAGCTTTGGAAAATTCTACTTTGCCTTTCTCTTTGGCATTGGCAAACAAAGGCTACAAAAAAGCTTTAACTGATGACGTTCATTTGAGAAATGGTTTGAACGTGATCAACGGAAAAGTTACTTACAAAGCTGTTGCTGACGCTTTGGGTCACTCTTACTTTGAAGCTGAAAAAGCTTTGTAATTTTTTGATACTGAAATCATAATAATTGCTGGACGGGGTTTGTAACCCCGTCCAAAAGTTCAGTTCAAAATAAAAAAGACATGAACGTGTGAACGGGGTTAAAAACCCCGTCCAGCCATAAATCCAGCAAAATGTCTCTCCCCTCCACTTCCGATCTCATCAAAAAACACGGCCTACTCGCTAAGAAATCTCTCGGCCAAAATTTTATTTTAGACAAAAATTTTACTGATAAAATCGCGCGCTCTGCTGGCGATTTAACTGATTACGAAGTGTTAGAAATCGGCCCAGGCCCTGGAAGTTTAACCCGATCAATTTTAGATGCTGGTGCCAAAAAACTTACTGTCATCGAAATGGATGAACGCTGTATTGCCGCACTTAATGAACTCAAAGAATTTTACGGTGAACGTTTAGAAATCATCCAAGGTGATGCGCTAAAATTTGACGAAGCGCAACTTTTTGCTACAGATAAAAAATTCAAAATCATCGCCAATTTACCTTACAACATTGGCACGGTTCTGATTTTTAAATGGTTAAAAAATGTCGATAAAATTGCATCGATGCATCTGATGCTGCAAAAAGAAGTAGTGGAAAGAATTGTTGCCAAGCCAAACGATAATCACTACGGCCGACTGGCGGTAATGGTGAATTTTTTGTGCCAAACCAAAATGGTTTTCACCGTAAATAAATCAGTTTTTACGCCGCCACCAAAAGTAACTTCAGCAATTGTTGAAATTATTCCCCGCGAAAAACCACTTGCTGATGTTGAGTTCACAAAGCTCGAGCGCGTTGTCGCTGCCGCTTTTAATCAACGCCGCAAAATGTTGAAATCAAGTCTCAAATCCATCTTCCAAAATCCTGAAGAAATTCTCAAGGCCTCCGGAATCAATCCCGAAGCACGACCAGAGAATTTAAAAATCGAAGAATTCTGCAAAATAGCAAAATTATTTTCCTAAATAACAGACAAAAAAAAGAGGTAAAAAATTTCTTTTTTACCTCTTTTAAATATATTTAACCTCAATTCAGCTGCGCTGAATTTACTATCGAGAGTAGAACTCTGTAACGAAGTGCGGTTGCATTTCAACTGCGTATGGAACTTCAGCCAAAGTAGCTTTAGCAGCAACTTTGATTGAGAAAGCATCTTTATCTAAAGTTAAATAAGATGGCACATCACGTTCCATTTTTTGAAGTGATTCCATAACGATAGTAAGTTTACGAGATTTTTCGCGAACTTGTACAACATCACCAACTTTCAAACGGTAAGAAGGAATGTTCACAGTTTTTCCGTTAACAGTAACGTGTTTGTGGTTCACAAATTGACGAGCTGCGAAAACTGTAGGAACAAAGTTAGCGCGGTAAACAACTGCATCTAATCTGCTTTCAAGCAAACCGATCAAGTTTTCACTCACGTCACCTTTCATTTTTGAAGCCAAGGTGAAAGAGTTGAAGAATTGTCTTTCAGAAATGTTTCCGTAGTAGAATTTCATTCTTTGTTTAGCACGAAGCTGAACACCGTAGTCACTAGTTCTGCCTTTTGATGCGGCACCGTGTTGACCAGGTTTGCTATTTCTTTTGGTAAATGGATCTTTAGCTTGACCCCAAAGGCTCGCGCCCAATTTTCTGCTAATTTTTTTCTTAGCATTTAATCTTTTTGTCATGTTCGACTCTTGATTTAGTGATTAATATTCAATGTTCCTTGAGAGAAATTTGCCCAAGAAATTTCTGTAAAAAAGCAAAAGAAAAACCGCCGCGAAGTGTTTAAACCACGAGGTTTGTAAATAATTTTTGTTTTTGATTTTAAATCAGAAGAGCTTCATCAGATAAGAGGAAGGGCGCGCATTCTGAAGAGAGAGACTTGCTTGTCAACCATTAAATCTTGATCGGAACAGCATAGCTTCCAAGCACTCTGACGTAAGGTCGATTTTTTGATTTGGCGAGATTTTTAATCGCCGAATCTTCTTCGCTGTGGAAACCTTCCAGCTCAACTAGATAAAAAATCACATCATCAACTTGTGGTAATTTTACCGACTTTAAAATTGTCGCTTTCAAATCTTGTTCGACAAAAGCGGCTAAAATTTGCGAACGCGAAACTTCTTTTTTAGCTTCAACGTAAAGCAAACTATTATCTTCTTGAGATCTCTCTTCTGGCTTAATTGCAAGCGCTACTAAATTAATTTGGTTGTGATCATCAGATTCGACAAAAGGAATTTTGGCGAAAATTTTTATTCCTGATCTGTTGTTTGCCAAACCAATCCACCAATTGTCCGACATATCACTTTTTTCGTGGTCATCATTTGCTTTTGGCAATTCAAAAACACCGATTTGCGCTGAACCTTTTTCAAGCTCTGCAACCACGTTACTTGTGCTGTCGTGCGAATTTATCGGAACAGCATCATAATAATATTCGCGCAACAAATAAGAATAATCGGAAACATTTTTTGGATTGTGCAAAGCAATGTTCAGGCTCTGTTCACGCATGTTTGCTGAGGCAATAATTTTACGCCAGATACTCACAATCGCACTTTTAGGAAAATCTGAATTCGATTTTTTGATCAAATCTTTAATCATATCCGCTTCACGATTGGAGCGGATAAAAAACTTTTCGTTATTACTTTTTTTCAATTCACCAACACGATTAATCACCTGCATTCTTTTTCCCAAAAGATCGATAATCTGATTGTCAATTGCATCAATCTCTTGGCGTAAGGCCAACAAAGCAGGTTCAGAGGTTTTATTCTGTTGATTTTCCATTGTATGAAATTTAAGAATTTGCGCGAAGAAAAGATATCAACTCGGATTTAAGAAGAATGAAAATCAAGTCAAGTTTCGGCCCTAATTACAGAGAATTTGAAGTCGGCGAAATTATTTTTTTAGCACAAGAAACTCCACTTAAACTTAGTAACGGTGCCGAAATTAAAAATTTTCCTCTAGCTTATCAAACTTACGGCGAACTTAACGCAGACAAATCTAACGCCATTCTGATTTGCCATGCTTTGACTGGCGATCAATATGTTGCATCACAAAATCCGATCACCGGAAAAGAAGGTTGGTGGAGCAGTTTAATTGGCCCCAATAAAGCAGTTGATACCAATAAATTTTTCGTAATTTGTTCTAACATTATCGGCAGCTGCATGGGATCATGGGGGCCAAAATCAATCAATCCTGAAACTAACGAACCTTACGGATTAAGCTTTCCGATGGTGACAATTCAAGACATGGTCAACGCCCAAAATCTTTTGGTTGAGCATTTTGGCATTAAAAAATTGCACTCAGTTATCGGCGGATCGACAGGTGGAATGCAGGCTTTGTACTGGTCGGTGCTTTATCCACAAAAAATGAAATCAGTAATTCTGATGGCGACTTCTTATCGTCACAGCCCACAAAATATTGCCTTTCATGAAGCTGGACGACAAGCGATTATGGCTGATCCTAATTGGTGTGGTGGCAAATATTATCTCGAAAAAAAGTATCCAACAAAAGGCTTGGCAGTAGCGCGCATGATTGCTCACATCACTTATCTTTCGAAAAATTCGCTGCAAAATAAATTCGGTCGTAACTTACAAAATAAAGACTCTTTTTCGTTTAATTTTGATCCCGAGTTTCAAGTTGAAAGTTATCTACATCATCAAGGTGCAACCTTTGTTGAACGCTTCGATGCTAACTCATATTTATACACAACTAAAGCGATAAATTATTTCGATTTAGAATCAGATTTCGGCGGTAAATTAAGCAACGCTTTCGTTGATTTTGCCAAAAATAAAGAAGGTAAATTCTGCCTAATTTCATTTTCTGATGATTGGCTTTTTGAACCAAACGATACTAAAAAAATCGCTCATGCGTTGATCGCTTGCGGCATTAATGCCAGCAATATCATCATCGAAAGTCATCATGGTCATGATTCATTTTTAATCGAAAATGATGCGCTTTCCAACACAGTTTCTGGATTCATCAATCAATCTTAACACCTATGAAAAGCCTTTCCACAACTGCTATCGGCGATAGTATTGTTAAGCACAAAATTCGTTACGATCTTGAAATTATCGCACAACTAGTCGCTCCAAATTCTAAAGTTTTAGATATTGGTTGCGGCGATGGCGAGCTTTTGGAATTCTTACAAAAAACTAAAAAAGTTGATGCTCGCGGTTTAGAAATTTCACAAATGCAAGTCAGCAAAGCTCTGGGACGTGGGATTTCAGCAATTCAAGGCGATGCAGAAAATGATCTGACATTTTATCCCAGCCAAAGTTTTGATTACGCAATTCTGAGTCAAACCATTCAATCAACTCAACGTCCCAAAGAAATTTTGCAGGAAATGTTACGCGTTGCTGAATACGCTGTGGTGTCGCTACCAAATTTTGCACACATCAAAAACCGTCTGCATTTACTTTTCAAAGGCACCATGCCGGTTAACAAAAATATACCCTACCAATGGTATGATACTCCAAACATTCACTTTTGTTCGGTAGATGATTTTGAAAAATTGTGCAAAGAACTAAATTTCACCATAGAGAAAAAAATCTTTCTTACTAATAAACATCGTCTTATCAGCTTCTTTGGCCATAAATTTATCGCTAATTTATTCGCTCAATACGGAATTTTTCTGATTAAAAAAAATCATTTTGCGCCAACGTCTCAGGAACAATTTGTCTTTTCATCAAAAAAAGTTTTTAATGGTGCAATCTCTGCAGCTGCTGCACTAACGCCACATACAAACACCACGAATTAGTAACAAAAAATTCATTTAATGAGAAAATTATTTCTAGTTATCGCGCTAAACTTTTTGTTATCCGCATGCGAAAGTATTAGCAGTAGTCCAAATCCTTATAAATCAAACCGCACTTTCAGTAATATTGATCGCGTTACCTACTCTAAATTTAACAAAAAAATCACACCTCACACCAACATTTCGTCAAAAAAACACACTGACCTTAATAAGTATAACTTGAATAACTTTTACGATCAGGCCAAGCCAGATAATGAAGCCAATCAAGAAAGTGCCGTCATGATTAACAATGTTCCAACGCAAGGAATTTTCAAAATTGGTAATCCTTATGAGGTTCAAGGCGTTTCATATTTTCCCCAAAATTACGACGAGTTTGAAGAAACTGGCCAAGCTTCGTGGTATGGCCCTGATTTTCACGGTAAGCCAACTGCAAATGGCGAAATTTATGATTCTTCAACCATGACCGCAGCTCACCCTACTCTTCCACTTCCTTCAATGATTCGCGTTACAAATTTACGTAACGGCAAAGCCGCAATTTTACGCGTTAATGATCGCGGCCCTTTCGCTAAAAATCGTGTGATTGATGTTTCAGAAAAAGCCGCTGAAGAGCTTGGATTCAAGGATTATGGCACTACTGACGTTCACATTCAATTGCTTCGCAATGATACCGATGAACTGTTAGCGCAAATGAAAATTAAAAACTAGCTATGACAAAAATCGCTTTAGTTGGCACTGGTCCTGTAGCACTTGGTTTCATAACCCAAATGGCAATAAGTCTTGAGAAAGGTGAAACAGTTGCGATTGAATCAATCAATATTTTTGATTCTTACGGAAAATATGGACTTGGTGCGGGATTACCTTACGACTTAGAAACCACAGATCCTGAACATCTTTTAAATGTTAAATCATCAAGCAATGTTGACTCATTTGGCGAATCAATTGAATGGTTCAGAGAAAATGAATTGGAACTAAAAGGAAAATTTCGCTCAATTTACGAAGAACGTCTCACAGAAAAATTAACCAGAGTAAAAAGCCCTGAAGAAGAAGAAAATTTACGCCAACATTATGCCAAAATTTGGCAAAGCATTGAAAAACGCTACTTAGATTTCAGAGTCGCCGAAGAATATCATCCACGCATTCTGCTTGGTATGCGCAATATTTTTATTTTTGAAGAAGCTCTGCAAAAAATTAAAGCTCACGGTATTGAAGTTCATGAACATCGTCAAACTGAAGTTACTGCTCTTGACAAAATTCAAGAAGGTGAAATCAAACTCGGATTTGTTGATCACAGTAAAAATTATGCTGAAGAAAATTTTAATGAAGTTGTCTTAGCAACTGGTAGATGGAGAGTGCGCGACAAAGATCCTAAACCACGTTTTGTTCCGGAAATTTGGCCAATTTCAGAATTTAAATCTGATCTAATTCGTATTCTGCACGAAGAAATCTCCCAAAGAAAAGAAAAAGGCGACGAAAATAAAGAAATTACTATCGCGATTCAAGGTCAAAGCCTTACTGCAATTGATGCCATTAAAACAATTTTTAATGAAGGTTTGTTTGAAGAAGAAATTTCTGAAGATGGTGGTACTAAATGGAAATTTACCCCGAGCGATTTTGAGGGCTATTCAATTAAAGTCGATTTGCTGGCGCGCACCAAAAATTTGATGCAAGCCGTTAAAGGAAAAGATGGTTGGCAAAGACAAGAAAAATTCAGCAGAACTTTTCCACAAGGAACTGAAATTAGACAAAAAGATTTACAAGAATTAGCGGGTGAGCAAGAGGGGAAAATTCGTTTATGGCAATGGATGTTACTAAACGCTCGAGCTCTTGAAAATGGCTATCTTATTGAAGGTCTGGAAAACCAAGCAAACCAAGCACGCGATTTCACAAAAGTGATTATTAAAACTATTTCCGGCAGAGAACTTCCCGAAAATTCCGATGCAATTTTAAGTGATGTAAAAGGCAGTTCTCTTGAGCAATTTCGTCAAATTCAAAATCTATTTGAACTGCCACTTGATGGCGCAAATTATCAACCAATTATGGAAGAATTTCGCGCCAAATTTTTAAACAAACCACAAATTGAACAGCTGCGTGAAAATCTTGCAATGGCTGAATCTGGGGACACAAAAGATGGTTATTTAATGTGGAAATCAATCTACGGACAAAATGACGAGATATTTATTACTCCACTTCTTACACCAGAAGAATCAGCATTTCATTTGCAGTTTTTAATCCGCATTCGCGACGCTTTCCACAACGGTATGCCAATAAAAACCGCTAAAGAAATTTTAGCAATGCATGAGGCTGGAGTTATAGAATTTGTAACAATTGATCGCGATCGCGAACCACAATATAACAGCGAAGGAAAAGTTGTAATTCGCACTGCTGATCAAAACGAAAGAGTTTACGATGCAGTTGCGAGCGCGCGTGGATATAGTATTGATTTTACCAAAAATGTTTCTCCTCTAGCGCAATCACTATCGCGATATTTTTCTTTCGTTGAAGAGTCTTGGAGACCAAATTTAGAAGATCTTAAAACCAGATTCGGCGAGCAAGAAGCCAGAGAAATGATGAAATTTCATCGCAATGGAAATTTCTGTACTGGTGACTATCGTCGTAATGTTATATCTCACGGTGGCAGATCAATAATTCGCCAACCAATTGATGAAAATAATCAGGTAGTTTTACCTGAAGTTACCATGGCAATTTCTGGCGGCACTTCTGGCGCAATTGAGAACGGCAAAGAAATTTTCTTATACAAATTTGCCAGACAACAAAGTAAATCTACATCACAACCAATTCCATCTACTGATACTTCAGCAAGACCAGGATCTCAAAAATTAATCGGAGAAACCAGGGCTGATGAAATTGTTATGAACTAAATATTGCCTAGTTTTAGTTAGGGTTTTAAGTTCGCGGTCTCACTTCAACTCTCACTTTCTTTCGAGATGGACTACAAAAATAAAACTACCGATTTCTCAAAATTGCATTTTGATACCAAAATGGTGCGCGGCGGCACGATTCGCAGTAATTTTGGCGAAACTTCTGAAGCAATTTTTCTGAATTCTGGCTATTCTTACAACGATGCCGAAACAGCTGAAAGCCGCTTTAATGGTGAAGCACCGAGTTTTGTTTATTCGCGATATTTGAATCCTTCACTAAAAATGTTGGAAGACAAAATGTCTTTACTTGAAGGCTCGGAAGCTGCTTGCGTGATGGGTTCAGGCATGGCGGCAGTTTTTGCCTCAATCATGTGCCAGATCAAAGCGGGCGATCATTTTATCGCTTCCAAAGTTTTGTTTAGTTCATGTTTTTACATCGCAACTAAAGTGCTGCCGAATTACGGAATTGAAGTCACTTTAGTTGATGGAACAAACAAAGACGAATGGCGTAAAGCTTTCAAAAAAAATACCAAAGTAGTTTTTATCGAAACTCCTGCTAACCCAACACTTGAAATTGTTGATATCAAATTTGTTGCTGATCTTTGTAAACAGCATGGTGCCAGCTTTATAGTCGATAATATTTTCGCCTCACCTTACAGCCAAAGTCCGTTTGAACTTGGCGCTGATATTGTGGTTCACTCAACTACTAAACACATTGACGGACAAGGTCGTACTCTTGGCGGCTGTGTTTTAGGAACAACAAAATTTATTAAAGATGTGCTATTGCCATTCCATCGTCACACTGGTCCGGCACTTAGTCCGTTTAACGCTTGGATTGCGCTGAAATCTCTCGAAACTTTTGGACTTCGTATGGAGCGTCATTGCAGCAACGCTCAAAAAATTGCCGAATTTTTGGAATCACATCCCAAAGTTAAACGCGTTTTTTATCCAAATTTGAAATCGCATCCACAATACGAAACAGCGCGCCAACAAATGAAAAATGGCGGATCAATGATGGCTTTCGAAATTCAAGGTGACAAGAAAACCACTTTCGCCTTCATGAATCGCCTACAACTTATTGACATTTCGAACAATATGGGCGATTCCAAATCACTAATTACCCATCCTGCGACTTCAACTCATTTTAGTATGGGTCGCGAAGAGCAAGAAAAAATCGGCATCACCGAATCAATGTGCAGACTTTCTGTTGGTCTTGAACATGTTGACGATTTGATCGCAGATTTAAAACAAGCCTTAAACTAATTTTCAAAAATCATGCCAAGCTTCGACGTAGTTTCTAAAATCGACATGCAAGAAATCGACAACGCCGTTAATTCGGTTTTGCGTGAATTGACCAATCGCTACGATTTCAAAGGTGCAAATTTCACCGTTGAATTAAAAACCAAAGACAACTTGATCGCTTTAAGTGCTGAAGATGATTACAAACTCGGCGCCATTCGCGATTCACTGAAAGTATTTTGCGTAAAACGCGGAATTGACCCAAAAGCTTTGGATTTCCAAAAAGAAGAAAAGGCCAGCGGCAATTCATTGAGACAAGAGGTAAAATTGCGTAACGGTATCGAACAAGAAGTTGCTAAAAAAATCGTTAAACACGTCAAAGATACTAAAATGAAAGTTCAAGCTTCGATAAAAGGCGACGAAGTTAGAATTGATGGTAAGAAACGTGATGATCTTCAAGAAGCAATTGCTTTGCTACGTGCAGCTAATTTTGAAATTCCACTGCAATTCATCAATTTTAGAGACTAACTAGAATGCCAAAAAGATTTGCCACCACATTCGATACAGTCAAAGGAATAGGAAAAGGTATATTTTCCTTTCTTGCATTTCCATTTTGTGCGGTAGCGACCGGAGCACTTTACGTTGCTTACCAATCAGCGCAAAGTGTAAACATTATCGCAGCTTATTTCGTGGGAAAAGATAGTTGGATTGGCAGAACTTTAAAATGGGACCCAAATTTCGATCAAGCCGCTAAAACATTGAGAGAATTGTATGAATTGATGATGAATTTAACTTTAACTATTCCGAAGAATCTTTTAGGTGAATATGGCAATTTCTCTCGCTCTACAATTTCTGAGCATTCAACTGCACTAACCAGTTTGGAAAGTAGATCTGGCTTAACTGATAAAGACAAAAGAGGCGAATATATAAATAGGGAAGGAAATGTCGGAAATGCAACACCTTCAGGATCTCCCGAACCAAAGACGTGCATTAAATTTATCACAGATACCTTGGGTCTGACAAGATAATGGCAATGTCACAAATCATTTAACCACCACCGATAAAGTGCACAATTTCAACTCTTGCACCTTCATCCAACATAACCTCTGTAAATTGATTTGGAGTGACAATTTCTAAATCTTTCTCAATTGCGATTTTTTTAATATCTAATTCTAGCTCCAAAACCAGATCCGCAACTGTCATTTTGCGCGACAGAATTTTTTCTGCACCATTAAGAATAATTTTTATTTCTGACATACGAGAATTTTAAATTTCAGATTTAAGATTTTATCTTTAAGTAAGTTAACCATCTGAAATTTTAAACTGAAATTCCCAATATTTTTAGGTTCTTCTTTGAAACTTTTTTCCCGCTACATTTTCCGCAAAACTCTTATCGGCTTCATCGGATCAATCTCAATTTTGATTTCGTTGATTTGGTTTTCACGCGCTATCGGCTTTGTGAAATACGTTACTGAAAATGGTATCGCTCTCGACCAATTCTTTTATCTCTTCATCTTAATTTTACCTTGGTTGCTGCTGTTTATTATTCCGATCTCTCTGATGATATCAATTCTGGTCGTCTATAATCGGATGATCAGTAGCAATGAAATGGCAATTCTAAAAAATGCAGGATTAACCAAATTTTCTCTAAGCAAGCCAGCAGCATATTTGACGATTTGCTGCACCATCTTTTGCTTTGCGATCTCTTTTTATTTCATGCCTTACGCCAACAAAAAATTGCGACTTTCCCGCAACGACTTGCGCAATAATTACACTAATCTTTCGATCAATCCGCAAACTTTCGAAAGCTTAAAAAGTATGACAATGTACGTCAAAAATCGTAGCGATGATAATAATCTTTCCGGCATTTTATTACATGATGAACGCAACTTAGAATATTCAACCACGATTACCGCCGAAACTGGTCATATCATCACGCAGAATAGTTCAGCCTTGCTTTACATGGAAAATGGCACAGTGCAAAAATTTAATTACGACGATCAAAGATCTGAGATTTTGCGTTTCGATAATTACGTTTTTAACTTAACTGAAGGCGAAGAAAATGTTGATAAATTGTCTTGGAAATCAAAAGAACGTTACTTGAGCGAACTTATAAATTATGAAGAAGATACTCCTGATTACGACATCGCAAGATATCGCACCGAGATTCATCAAAGATTTACTTATCCTTTATTGCCGGTAGTTTTTTCTATAATCTCGCTAGCTTGTATCATGCGTGGTTCTTTCAGCAGAAGAGGCAATTCTTCGAACATTATTTTGGCAGCTGCGATCTCGACAGGTTTCTTATTCTTAACAATTGGAATCTACGATATTATTGAGTCAGCACCGAAATTCACTCCATTACTTTACCTTAATTTCCTATTTTTCTCCTGCTTGGGAATTTACTTTTTGAACGAGCCAAGCCACAACTCTAAGCAAAAAAACAAAACGCAAACAACTGCCACTAAATGAAATTTTTTAAAAGGATCAATCGCTACATCGCCAACCATTTTCTGGTAAAATTTTTCCAAATTACCTTTGGCTTTTCGCTGCTGATTTTTTTGATTAATTTGATGGATGTTATCGAGAAAGTTCGTGGTTCAGAAGAAGTTCCATTCTTAATTATAGTGGCAATGGCTTCACTACAAATTTCCGATTTTCTCAATGAAGTCGCCACTTCTTTAGTTTTGATTTCGGCAATCATTACTTTCTTTTTTCTATCCTCAAAAAGCGAAATCACTATCGCCCGCTCTAGCGGATTTTCATTGTGGCAAGTACTTCAACCAGTCGCAATTTCAGCTCTATTTTTAGGAATTTTTTGGGTATTAGTTTTTGGTCCAGTTTCTGTAGAAATGACCAAAAAGTTTAACAATTTAGAAGGCAAATATGTCCGCAAAGAAAAACGTGAAATGGTTGCACCAGCTAACGGTATTTGGCTTAAACAATCCAACATTAACAAGCCTGAAGAAGATATTATAATCCAGGCCAAAAAGGTTGCAAAAGATACGCTGGAGCTTGAAGAAGTAACATTGTGGTTCTTTGACAAAAACGCTCAATTCTATCAGAAAATAGATGCCGAAAGCATGTTTCTTGAAGGCGAATATTGGTTGCTCCACAATATCACCATCAATGACGAAAAAGATCTAAATAAAAAATTACCAAATTACACAGTTCCAACCAATCTTGAAGCTGACTTCATAACTCAAACCGTCATAAATAATTTCCAAAATGTGAAATTATTTTCAATTTTTGAATTGCCGGATTTGATCGAAAATTTGCAATCTGCCGGATTTGCCTCAACCAAATTCAAAGTTTATTTAAATGCCCTTTTAAGCAAGCCGTTGTTGTTTGTTGCCATGACTTTAATCGCGTGTTTTTTCGGCATAACGCACACCAGAAATAACAAATCGATTTTTATGATGTTTGTAGGAATAGCTCTCGGGCTAATTTTATACATCACTGCCGGAATCATAAATGCTTTGGGATCTTCCGGATTAATTCCAATTTTTTCCTCAACCTGGATCATCGCAATTATTTGTTTGGCAATTGGTATTTTATTGATCTATCGCAAAGAGAAATTCTAAACAAACCAAGTTTAATCTTGTAATTTTGTCTTTGAAAAATAGCCTAGTCCGGCTCAATATTCTGTAGCATTGCAGCAGTTTTCACCAATTATCTAATTTCTACCAAAGCACAAATTTATGAAAAATAAAATCCTAGTCGCACTTTCAATTGTAGCCCTAATTTCTTCTGCTTCTTGCAGCAAAGGTAACAAACCTACTGCTGAAGTTAAAAATAATAACTTATCAAATTTACCATCTTGGGTGCTTGATCCAAATATGCCTGAAGGCGTTGCTGCTGTTGGTATCGCTAGCCCATCAAAAGGCGGAATTAAATTCCAAATTCCTGCTGCAGAACTTGACGCTAAAGCAAATATCGCTGCAACAATCCAGTCAGAAATCAGCCGTGTAACCAAAGATTCTTTGAGATCTGCCAACGTTAACGGTGCTGACGATGTTGAACAATTCTTCGCTCAAGCCAGCAAAGAAGTTGTGAAGAACTTACCACTTTCTGGTGTAAAAAGAATTAACATCTTCCAAGCTAATGACGGTACACTTTACGTACACATGATCTTGAAAAACGAAGATTACAGCAAATTCTTAAACGACAGCGAAAAATCCTTTAATGATAAATTGAAAAAATCTGGCTTAGCTCGTGATAACATCAAGAAAAGCGAAGAAGCTAGCAAAGCTATGTTTGATGAATTGGAAAAAGAAAGAGGCGACAAAGGTGTAGCTGACAAAGCTGCTGATAAGTCGAAAGCTGAATAAAATAATAATTACCATCCGTCGGTTGAGCTTGTCGAAACCTATTTAGGTTCCTACTGCTGTAAGTTTTAAGAAGGAAGCTAACGAGGTTTCGACAAGCTCAACCGGCGAGTTTAGGTTAGCTAAAATCACAAAATTTATGAAAAAACTTCTCGCCATTTTCACACTTCTCGCAATCGCGTCGTGCGCCGAACCATCAATCACTCAGAAAGAAGCTACTAAAACCATCAAGCACCAAAACGCTTCTGACCGTATCAATTCAACTAACAAAAACAGCAATGACCTCTTTAAAGAAATGGAGCAATAAATTTGCTGTCATTGCGTTAGTAATTTTTAGTATTGCTTCTTGTAGCAGCAATAAAGCGACTTCTGATACTCCATCGTGGTATATTTCACCAAAACAAAATAACTCACAAAATCTCTACGGAGTTTCATCGGGTGCAAATTTGGAAGAAGCGACCAAGTCAGCATTAGCTGATGCTGCAGCTCGTTTGATGACTAGCATTTCTTCAGAATCTAGCTTACTTCGCGAAGAAGATAAAAGTGGTGTGAACGAAGAAATGCGCCAACAAGTTAAGCAAAATATCGAAAAAATCGACTTCAGCAATTTCAGAGTTTCGAACAGTCAGAAAGCTGGCTCACAGCTTTTTGTTGAAGTTGAAATTTCACGTTCGCCTTTTATTTCAGATCAAAAAGACAAAATTAGTTTTGCTGAAACTCAGGTTAACAATCTTGAGAAAAATCTCAGCACGGCAAATCCAATTCAAAAACGCGTTAGCCTTACAAAAATTCTGGAACTGGAAAAACAAATCGAGCTTTCAAGCCGCATTTTACAAGGTTCTGGCCTTGATATAAATCTGAAGGAAAAATTGAATCGCCAAGCTGAATTTCAAAATCAATTCAATCAATTAACTAACAAAATTGAGTTTTATTTTGAGATCAATTCCGCCAAAGAAATTTCTCAAGTTATTCGCAACGCCCTTAATAAAGAGAAAATAAAAATTGCTAATTCACGCAGCAACGGCGCGAATCAAATTGTAATTGCGATCAAGTCTTCGACTACCAATAACGAAATTTATGGCGCACACATCACCAAACTTAAAATCAGTTTCGAAAATCTATCTGGCGGTAAAACCGTTGCCAGCAACTCGATTGAAGTTACTGGTAGCTCAACAATTTCTGAAAAAGAATCTTACGCTTCTTCAGTTAAATCTTTAGAAGATAAAATTACACAAGACGGCATTCTGAAAGTTCTCGGAATCATCAATTAATTTTTAGCAAAATATGAAACTCAAAAACCTCGCATTAGTTTTTTTATTGAGCTCTTGCTCTACAACGATCAGTCATTTTGACGAATATCAGAAACAGTTTCTAAGCAAAACTAAATTCATGCCGAGTCCAGAAAATATCGCGGGCAAAGCACCAAAAGTTGTGGTTTTCGCGCTCGACCAAAACAACAATGAAGTGGCCAGCCAAACTAACTTAGGCGAATCTTTGGCAAACAATGTTGAAAATATTTTGAGCAAAAATCGTCTTGGCGAAATTGTTGATCGTAAAGCTGCCAGCAAATTACAAAAGGAAATTGCTCTCGCTGAAATGAATAAAACAGGCTCATACAAAGGTCCAATCGTTGCTGATTACGCAGTTTCTGGCGCAATTTCTAACGCCGGATTTACCAGCAAATATTCTAACGGCACAACTTACTACAATCCACAAAGCAAACAGTTTGTTACGATTCCACCAAAATATACCTACTCTTCTGACGTTGCTGGTAATCTTAAAATCTATGAATTGCCATCTTTAACAGTTGTTGAATCAATCGAATTTAACGCCAAAAAAAGTCGCTCCGAAGCTGTGCAACAAGAAGGTGGATTGGCACTTGGTGGAATTCAAATTGGCGGTAAAAAAGTTGAAGGTGCAAAACGCGATGACAGTTTGGTGCGCCGCGCTGGAGAAGACGCTATTTCTGACATCGAAGTCGATATTAAAAACTTCTTCGCCAAAAAAGGTTACATTTTGGAAAAACGTGTTTTGAAGGACAAAGCGATTTTCAAAATCTCACTTGGCTCAGCTGACGGCATAAAACAAGATGATAAATTTGAAGTTAGCGGCCAATACGAATCTGAAAATGCTTTAACTAATCAAGTTGAAGTTGAACGCAGAATTATCACGACTGGTTCAGTTTCTGATATTGTTGATCCAAAAACTTCTTGGGTTGTGATGGATGATGCAAAAAAAGCTGAGTCAATTCGCTTGGGCGATTCAGTGAAAATGAAATACAAAAAAAGTCGCTTCGCTGGCGTTACTAGATTAGCAACTTCAATGCTGGAACAATAAAATTCATGCAATTTAGAAATAATATTCGCGAACTCGCTGACCTTTACGATTACTTTATTTTCGACGTTTGGGGCGTAGTTCACGACGGCTCTTCAGCCTATGATGGCGTTGTTGATGCTATCAAATTTTTGCGCGCTAAAAATAAAAAAATCTGTTTTCTTTCCAACGCGCCGCGTCGGGCTTTTAAAGTTGCTGCCGTTTTAGAAAAATACGGTATCACTTCTGATCTTTATGATTTTATTTTAACCTCCGGCGAAGCTGCTTATATTGATTTCGAGAAAAACCAAAAAGAAAATTTTACAAATTTTGGTCGTAATTATTTTTATATTGGCCCGAAAAAAGACATCGATTTACTAAAAGGTTTAGAATACCAAATGGTTGATGATGCAAGCAAAGCAAGCTTCGCAATCACCACCGGATTTGATAATGATGATTCAGTTTTGGCCGAAAAAATGCCACAACTTTTGTCGGCTCATAAATCTAATTTACCGCTAATCTGCGTCAATCCTGATTTAATAGTGGTTAAACAAACTGGTGCCGAGTTAATTTGCGCTGGAGCCTTGGCTTTAGAGTACAAAAAACTCAACGGAGAGGTTCTATATTACGGCAAACCTTTCCCAACAGTTTATGAAATAACTTGTAAAATGTTTGGCTGCGATGATTTGAGAAAAATCGTCGCAATTGGCGATGGCATGGAGACTGACATCAAAGGCGCTAATGATTTCGGCATCGATTCTGTACTCATCACCGGCGGAATTTTATCAAATATTTTAGGTGTAAAATACGGACAAGTTGCTGATAAAAATAAACTCGAAACCGTTTGCAAAAATTACCAGCTTTTTCCAAAATTCGTCATCCCTGGTTTGTAATCCAATTTTTTTCCCTTCACAAAATTTAACTTCAATAATTCGTCATTTATGTTGCCTTACCCTTCAAGAAAAAAGAAATCCAAGAAACTATTTATCATCTCTACTGTAGTCGCAGCTTGTATTTTTAGCGGTTCATATTTCGTTTTCTCGAACTCTTCTAGCGACGAAGTAGTTGCAAAAATCAACGGTCAAAAAATCTACAAATCAGAAATCGAATTGAGATTGCATGACGTTTTTGAAGGCCAAGATGGCGTTACAAAAACTCCCGATTTAGATAAATTACCAAAAGAAATTCTCGAGATTTTGGCGAAAGAAGTTTATTTGGAAAAAGAACTAACCAAAGAAGCGATGAAGTCTGATGTGGTTAAAACTAAAGAAGTTCAAGCCAGAATCGAAGACGCAAAAAATAAAATCGTTCGTCAGTCTTACATCGATTCAATTCTTAAATCAGAAATCACTGATGAGAAGATCAACAATAAATATCTTGAACTAAGCAAAGAATTAGAAGGCAAAAAAGAATATCAGATTTTCCACATCGTAGTAAAATCTAAAGAAGAAGCTGATAAGATTGCTAAAGATCTAAAAGCTAAAAAAAGCTCTTCAAGATTTGCTGAAATGGCAAAAAAATATTCCATCGATCAAGAAACTGCTAATAAAGGCGGCGAGATTGATTACACTCTGGAAGACAGCATGATTAAAGAAATCTCTGCTGTAGTTGCTAATTTAGAAAAAGATCAAATTTCTGATCCAATCGAAACTAAATATGGCTGGCACATCGTTAAAATTGGCGATATTCGCGAAGCCAAAGCTTTGTCATTCGAATCTGTTAAAGACAATATTCGCGACCAGTTGATTCATGATCGCGTTAATGAAATCAACAATAAGATCATCAATAACGCTAAAGTTCAGATTCTGATTCAGTTGAAAGAAATCGAAAAATCACAAGACAAAGAAGCTCCAAAAGATGTTTCGATGGAATCAGCTACTCCAGCGCCTGAAGCCACTGAAGCCGCATCAGAAGTAAAAGAAGCCACAGCTACTGAAGAAGCAAAAGAAGAATCATCTGAGAAGGAAGAAGAAAATAAAAACAAATCAAATGAGAAACAAAAAAAGCACAAAAAATCAAAAAGATAGTCGAAGAAATGAATCGTACAGCCAGAACTCAATCTGGTTGTACGGTAAGCACGCAGTATTTGCTGCACTCACTCATAAACGCCGCAAAATTTTTCAAATACTCGTCACCAAAAATACCGCTGATGAACTTGAAAAATTATTTCAGAAAAATCCCTCCCTTCAGAGTTTAGTAAATTCGGTAAAATTAGTTGATGGTGAATACATCAATTCAATAATCGGCCGCGACCAGCTCCATCAGGGTATCGCAATGAATTGTGCTAAGTTACCAATAAAAACTCAGAACGATTTACTAGAAGAACTTTACGCTTTAGAAAAAAGTGAATTACCAACTTTGCTTTTGCTTGATCAACTTTCTGATCCACAAAATGTTGGTGCAATAATTCGCAGCGCTTTGAGCTTTGGCGTAAAAAAAATAATTTTTTGCGAACATAGCGCTCCAAAAGAAAGCCCTGCTATGTGCCGTTCATCTGTTGGCACTATTGAGATGGCTGATTTGATTGTGGTAGTGAATTTTAACAATCTAATCGAGAAACTAAAAAAAATCGGCTATTGGTGCATCGGACTTGACGGCACTTCTAATACTTCAATCAGCGAAATAAAAACCTACGATCATGTTGCTTTAGTTGTAGGTTCAGAAGGTGACGGAATCCGTGATTTGGTTAGAAAAAATTGCGATGTTCTTGCAAAAATAAATATTGATCGCAGCGTCGAGAGCCTCAACGCATCTGTCGCTACATCAATTGCACTTTATGAACTCAGCCAAAAATCAAAATGAAAAAAATTGCGGTAATTGCTGCCAAAAATAATCCTTACGCAGCTGAAAGAAAAAGAATTCTCGTCGAAAAATATCAATTCATCGATCTAAGTTCTAATCACAACGATACTGCTGGAATTGATTTAGTTGTCGCGATTGGCGGCGACGGTTTGATGCTGCATTTGTTGCACGAATATGAAAAGTCACAAATGCCAATTTATGGCGTAAATTGTGGAACCGTGGGTTTTTTGATGAACTCTTTTAACGAAGAAAATTTTCTAGAAAATTTAAACAAAGCAAAAGAATCAAGAATTTCACCACTTCGTATGAATGTAATTGACTCCGATGGAAATTCGCACAGCCACATTGCTATCAACGAAGTAGCGCTTCTACGTCAATCAAGCCAAGCCGCAAAAATCAAAGTTGAAGTTAATGGTCATGAGAGAATTAAAACTCTGGCAGCTGATGGAATTTTAGTGGCAACTGCAGCCGGAAGCACTGCTTACAACCTTTCAGCTGGTGGACCAATTATTCCTTTTGGTTCAGAAATTTTAGCACTAACACCAATCAGTCCTTTCAGACCGCGCAATTGGAATGGCGCACTTTTACCGATTAACAGTAAAATTAAATTAGAAGTTCAACATTTCGAAACACGCCCAGTTAGTGCTACTGCTGATTTCAACTCGGTACAAAATGTTAAGGAAGTAGAAATTTTTGAAGATCGTTCAATCAATTTCAAAATTCTTTTCGATCAAAACCATTCGCTGGAAGAAAGAATTATTCGTGAGCAGTTTAATAACTAATACAAGATAAAACCTGATGTCGGTTGAGCGAAGTCGAAACCTCATTAGTTTCTTTCTGCTATACTTTACAAGCAGGAATATCACGAGGTTTCGACTTCGCTCAACCGACAGCAGGAAGAAAAATTACTAAAAAACTCAAAACAAGTATTTGACTTTTGGCTGACCCTTCCTAAATTGCCGCGCCTTCGATTAGGTAAATCCCTCCTTAAATCTTTAAATGGGTCTGTAGCTCAGTTGGTTAGAGTGCGCGCCTGATAAGTGCGAGGTCGGTGGTTCAAGTCCACCCAGACCCACCATTTAAAGTTAAATTTTCTTCACAATTTCTGCAAAAAGCTGCGCCGGTAAAGATCCGCCCGTGATCTTATTTGTTGGTGTGTTGTCATCATTTCCGATCCAAATTCCTACGACAAAATCATCGTTAAATCCAATAAACCAAGCATCACGATAGTTCTGACTGGTTCCAGTTTTACCGTAAATATTACGTCCGACATTAGCATTTTTGCCCGTACCACTTTCAACTGCAGCACGCAAAACTTCTTTGATTTTCTCTTGCGCTTTTTCCGAAATAACTTTGCCAATACCTGAAGATTCACGCTCATAAAGCGATTGTTCTTCGCCATTTTTGATGCTAACGATAAAATACGGAATAACCGCTTCGCCATCATTGGCAATCGTTGCGTAAGCTGATGTAAGTTCAAACAAACTGACTTCAGTCGTTCCTAGTGCAATCGTTAAGTCATTCTTTTCAACTTTTGAAATAATTCCTAAACGTTGTGCAGTCTGTGCAATCGCACCTTTTTCCTGCTTGTGCGCCAGCTGAACCGCCACCGAATTTAACGACTCAGCGAAAGCACGTTTCAAAGTCACCTGACCTAGATAATGATTGTTGTAATTCTCCGGCAACCAAACTCCAACATTGATTTTCTTGTCTTCCATTTCGTCATCAACATCAGCACCATTTTCGAAAGCAGTTAAATAAACGAAGGTTTTAAAAGATGATCCTGCCTGTCTTTTTGCACTAGTTGCACGATTAAATTGGCTTTGCTGATAATCTTTGCCACCTGACATCGCCAAAACCGCACCATCTTTTTTCATTATCACTACCGCAATTTCCGACTTACCTAGTTTGTCAGAATTTTGGGCAACAAATTCATTTTCAACATTTTCCAAAGTTTCCTGAATCATTTGATCAAGTGTTGTGGTAACGACAATTTTTTTATCTTCTAAATTTTCTTTCGAGATAAAATCAGCATATTGTTCACGCACCAAGTCAGCGAAATAAAGCCTTTGCGACTTTTCAACTTTGTAGGCAACGTCTTGTGTGACTTCTGCAAGATTTTTAGTCGTCAAATATCCAGCTTCTGCCATATTTTCCAGTACTTCATCCGCCCTTGCTTGCGCTAATTCCATATTATTTTTCGGCGAATATTTAGTCGGCGCTTTAAGCAATCCCGCCAGCATCGCTGCTTCGTTAAGATTAATACGTGCAACATTTTTGCCAAAATAATATTTCGCGGCATTGCCCACGCCATAATTCCCCGCGCCAAAATAAGCGCGATTGAGATAGCAGGTAAGAATTTGTTCTTTGGTGAAATTGTGCTCAAGCTGCAACGCCAGCAAAACTTCCTGAATTTTACGCTTAAAATTACGATCTGGTGTTAAGAATAATAATTTCGCTAATTGCTGCGTTATCGTGCTGCCGCCTTGAACGATGTGTCCAGCTTCTTGATTGGCGTAAAAAGCACGCAAAATACCGAAAACATCAACTCCGGGATGCGAAAAGAAACGACGATCTTCTGTTGCCACAACTGCATTTATCAAGTTTGACGGCAATTCATAAAAATCAATTTCGCTGCCATAAATACCGCCAAACTTAGTTATTGGCTCATCGCTGGAATAATCAATTTCAATAACTTGACGATTTTTTTCTTTCTCTAACTCACTCAAACTCGGCAAGTCATGAATATAATAAAGCAGAGCTAGCGCACCAAAAGTCGCGATCCAGATTGAGAAAATAAATCCCCACTTCAGAATGAATTTCATCTGATTTTGAAAATTTTAGTATTGGGAAAATGACAAATTACGTCTGCAAAAATCATCAACTAATCTCAGAAAAACAAGCCTCGATTGCAATAGATGATCGCGGCTTGCTTTTCGGTGACGGAATTTTCGAGACATGCCGTATCGAAAATGGCGAAATTAAAAATTTTAAAGCTCACGAAACCAGAATTAAAAAGGGTTTAAAAACCCTGAAATTCAGCGCTGACATTTCTAATCTCAAAGAAGAATCACAGCAATTAATCGCCAAAAATAAAATCACTGACGGAATTTTAAAAATCGTAATAAGTCGCGGCAGCGGTAGTTTAGGATATTTACCGACTTACGAATCAGAACCATTAATTCTGATTCAAACTTTTCTACCACGCCAATTACCGCAAAAAATTGAGCTGGGAATTTCATCACACAAGACTCCGCCAAAAAATCTCGGCAAAACTTTGAATGCTCTGCCCTATGTTCTCACAAAAATTGAAGCACAGGAAAAAAATCTCTTTGATTGTGTGATGTTTTCACAGCAACAATTCATTGCCGAGACTTCTTCAGCGAATATTTTTTGGGTAAAAAATGGTAAAATTTTTACCGCAGCAAAATCATGTGGAATATTGGCTGGAACTGTTCGCGAATTATTGTTAAAAATTTCTCCAGTAAAAATTTTTGAAGTTGAAGCGAAAATTTCCGCACTGAAAAATGCCGACGAAATTTTCTTAACCAATGCTTCATTTGTGGTTGTGTCGGTTGATAAATTTTTAGGTAAAAATTTACAAAAAAGTTTTGCGCCACAATTTCTTGAACTTCTCAAACGTTAATTTGGCAACATTATTTAAACTGATAGATGGCTAAATTCGCAGTAAAAAAACAGGCATTTTCTTTAGTTGAGCTAGCTTTGGTAATAATCATTACCGGCATTTTGATCGTATCTGCAATGCAGGCGACTAACATGATTCGCTCTTTCAAAATCATGGGCGCACGTGCACAAACCAAAAGTTCTGCTATCAACGGAATTCCTGGAATTATTTCTTGGTATGATACCACTTCTGAAAAAAGTTTTTTGAAAAAAGAAGGCCTAGAGAATAAAAGAATCTCGCAATGGAACGACATCAACAGCCAGTCAGTTCTTGGAAATCACGCTACACAAACTGGCAATGCACGACCAACTTATGTCTTCGAGCCTTCTGTTGCCAATGGTTTACCAATCTTACGTTTTGATGGTAGTAATTACTTAAATTTGCCCGATGGTACTGTTCCCGATAGTAATTATGATTACACTTTCTTCTTTGTAATGCGCACTATTTCTACTTCTGAATCTTACGGAGTTCTTGGTTCTGGGCATTATGACGTAGCAAATTCTTCCAATATGATTAACTACCGAGCTGGTGGATTTATCGAAAATAATTGGCAAAAAAATACTTTGTTAACTCCAGTTGTTTGTGTTTCTGCTGGTAAAATGCAGGTTTTTACTTTTGTTTATGACAGCAGCTCTGGACGTAAAATTTACGTTAATGGAAATTTTAAAGGCGAAGATCAAGCCATTAATCGCAATGGGGTTTCTATTAATAATACCATCGGCAAATCCTCAGTAATTGACATTCCTGATCTTTATTTCAAAGGCGATATTGGCGAAATTATTTTCTTCGGACGCGCTCTAACAAAAGAAGAAAGACAAATGGTCGAGAAATATTTGGTAAAAAAATGGTCGATCACTCTGTAAAACTGCGCTGGCAAAATCCGCTAAATTTTGCCGCAAAAATTGCCGCTAATTATCGTGATGAAAGCTGGATTTTCCTCTATTCAGCATTAAACGATAAAGTTCCCAATTCACTTTCTTATATCGCACTTTTCAACGAAGAAAAATTGATTTGCGATGATTTTTTTCACGCCGAAAAAATTCTAAAAAATAGCACACAGAAATGGTTTGGATATTTCTCTTACGAAGTTGGAAGAGACTTTGAGAAATTACCAAAAACAGCAAAATCTTTTGTAAATCTGCCTAAAATTTGGCTCAATAAATTTGCCGTTATACTCGAATTTGATCACGATAATAAACATCTTACCGCTTTTTATTCCGATAAAAAGAAGTTAGAAAAAGCTCTAAAATGGAAAGAAAAAGAAAGCGCAGATCAAAGTTTATCGATCAAAAATTTAGGCTCTAATTTCAGCGACCAATCTTACTTAGAAGCTATTTCAGATATTCGCCAAAAAATCGCCGCCGGAGAATTTTATCAAACCAATTTAACCAGAAAATTTTTTGGTGAATTCAGCAAAAAACAAAATCAGCAACAAGCTTTCAAACTATTTTCTGATCTTACAAAAATAAGCCCAGCCAACTATTCATCATTTTTGAAACTTGGTGAAAGTTACGTAATTTCCTCTTCTCCGGAATTATTTTTATCGGCAAAAGATGGTAAAATTTTATCACGTCCAATCAAAGGCACTGCACCTCGTGATTGTGATGTAAAACAGGATGAAAAAAATAAATCCGCTTTAAGAAATAGCATCAAAGAACGCGCTGAAAATTTGATGATTGTTGATTTGGTGCGTAACGACCTATCCAGAATTTGTACAGCTGGAAGCGTTGAGGTAAAAAAACTTTTCAGCATCACAAGTTATAAAAATATTCATCACATGTCGTCAGAAATTCATGGTAAAATTGCTAAAGATTTTTGTGCCTTCGATGCGATTGAAACTTGCTTTCCTGCTGGCTCGATGACAGGAGCACCAAAAATAAAAGCCATGGAAATTGCGGCAAAAAAAGAACGATTAGATCGCGGAATTTACAGCGGTACGATCGGAATTTTCACACGTGATGAAATTAACTCTTCAGTAGTTATTCGCACTCTTGTGCTGCAAGACAAAAAATTTGAATTTCAAGTTGGCGGCGCCATCACTTTTGATTCTGATCCGAAATCGGAATTGGAAGAAACTTTTAATAAGGCAAAAGGGATCCTCAAGTTGCTAAAGATTAAACTATAATTTTATCCACATCCTTGCTGTCATCTTTTCTCTTTCCCCTGTCATCCTTCTTCTTTCCCCTGTCATCCTGAGCGTAGCGAAGGATCTCAGGAGGCAATTTTTAAGATAAACTCATAAGATCCTTCGCTACGCTCAGGATGACAGGGGAAAGAGGAGGGATTACAGATAATAATTTTGTGTAAGAAGGGATAATTACGAAACATTTTATAAATCCGCTGTAGACATTTAATTCTGCCAAAAATAAAAATTACAAAAAACAAGATATTGTGTAGTTTTAACATAAATTACCACTAGATATAGTTTTTATCCAAGCAGCGCTTGGTTCAGGACTAACTCGTAATTTTCTCTATTTCATGTCTAAAAAATCAGTAACCAAAACATCAAAGTCAGCAATGAAAACTGACGCTGCAAAATCGGCAGCAAAGAAAAATTTTGCCGTAAAAATTGATAACTCAAAAGATGAAAGATTAAGCAATTTCGGCAAAGCCGTTTTGAAAGATCGTTATTTAATGCCCGGTGAATCTTACCAAGATTTGTTCGCTCGCGTTGCATCTTATTACGCTGACGATCAACCTCATGCTAATCGTCTTTACGAGTATATTTCAAACTTGTGGTTCATGCCAGCAACTCCAGTTCTTAGCAACGGCGGTACTGAGCGCGGACTTCCAATTTCTTGCTTCCTAAATGAATCAAACGATTCACTTGAAGGCATCGTTGATTTGTGGAACGAAAACGTTTGGTTAGCATCACGCGGTGGTGGTATCGGCAGCTATTGGGGCAATTTGCGTTCAATCGGAGAAACTGTTCGCGGCAATGGTAAAACTTCAGGCATCGTTCCTTTCATCAAAGTTATGGATTCACAAACTTTGGCAATTTCTCAAGGTAGCTTACGTCGTGGTTCTGCAGCAGTTTATTTGCCAATCAACCACCCAGAAATTGAAGAATTTATCGACATCAGAAGACCAGTTGGCGGCGATCCAAATCGTCGTTCACTCAACTTGCATCACGGCGTTGCAGTTACTGATGAATTTATGAAAGCAGTCGAAAAAGACGGTAACTTTGATTTGAAAAGTCCGTACACCGGAAAAACTATCGAAACTGTAAAAGCCCGTGCTTTGTGGATCAAACTTTTGACCGCTAGAATTGAAACTGGTGAACCTTACATTTTGTTCATCGACGCTGTAAACAAAGCAATTCCAGAGCATCACAAAAAATTAAATCTCAAAGTTAAAACTTCAAATCTGTGCAGCGAAATCACCCTTCCAACTGGTATCGATCATTTAGGAAATGAACGTACTGCTGTATGCTGCTTGTCTTCGCTGAACTTAGAATTTTATGATCAATGGAAAGACAATGATCAATTGATTCCAGATGTAATGCGTTTCCTTGATAACGTGTTACAAGACTTCATCGACAAAGCTCCAGATTCAATTCACAAAGCCAAATACTCAGCAATGCGTGAGCGTTCTGTTGGTCTTGGTGTGATGGGTTTCCACTCATTCTTGCAAAGCAAAAATGTACCGATGGAATCAGCAATGAGCAAAGTGTGGAATAAAAAAATCTTCCACCACATTAAACAAGCTGTTGATAAAGCTTCACAAGATTTGGCTAAAGAACGTGGTGCTTGTCCTGACGCTGCTGAAGTTGGCATTATGGAAAGATTTTCTAACAAATTGGCAATCGCTCCAACTGCTTCAATTTCAATTATTGCCAACAACTCTTCGCCAGGAATTGAGCCTTTCGCAGCCAACTCTTTCACCCAAAAAACTTTGACTGGTTCGTTCAACGTTCGTAACAAAAACTTGGTGAAATTGCTTGAATCTAAAGGTCGCAATACTGAAGACGTTTGGTCTTCAATCACGATTAACGAAGGTTCAGTTCAGCATTTAGATTTCTTGGACGAGCACGAAAAATTAGTTTTCAAAACTGCCCAAGAAATTGATCAACGCTGGATCATCGATCTTTCTGCTGAACGTCAAGAATATATCTGCCAAGCCCAAAGCTTGAACTTGTTTATGCCAGGAAACGTTTCGAAAAAAGAATTACACGAAGCTCATTTCCGCGCCTGGCAGAAAGGCTTAAAGAGTCTTTACTATTGTCGCTCAACTTCAATTCAACGCGCTGATAAAGTATCGAATAAAGTTGAAAATGACGAAATGTTTAAGGCAGCTCCAATTGCTGTTGCACAACCGCAAGAAGCTGAAAGCAAATATGAAGAATGTTTAGCTTGCCAATAATTTAACAATTAGCCGATGCACAATACTGAGAATCAATTAAGTTGGTTTCAAAGTCTTCGCATCGGCTTTTTAGCTATTCCGCTGTCTTTCGTTGCTATTCCGCTTTATCTCAATATTAGCGATTTTTACGCCCGCAAATTTGCTCTCGATTTAATCACAATTGGCTCTCTGCTTATCTTGGTGAGAGCCATCGATTTGCTGCAAGATCCGCTGATCGGAAATTTTTCTGATCAACTTTCAAAGCACAATTTTTCACATCAAAAAATTCTGCGTTACTCTTGCATATTTTTAGCCATTTCTTTCTTCGCCGTTTTCAATCCACCGCATATTTTGAACACAACTCAAGCAAGCATTTGGTTTGTCGTAACTTTGATTATCACATACACCGGATTCAATTTCGCCGTGATCAATTTCGAATCAATCATTGCCCTCACCGCCAGAAATAATCAGCAGCGTATTTCACTCAACAGCGTCAAAGAATTTCTCGGCTTAATTGGGATGATTCTGGCTTTTATTTTGCCGACTGTTTTTGCCGAAGATGAACAAAAATCTTATCTGGTTCTAAGCTTTGTTTTTGTTGGCTTGATTGCCTTATTTCTGACAATTCTTTTACCAAAAGAATCTGAGAGTGTTATCACAAAAAAACAGGAAAAAACCTCACTATTTTCTACTTTTAAAGATCGTAAATTCGTCTTCTTTCTTATCATCTTAACCATCAATTCAATCTCCACCAGCTTGCCTGCAGCCAATCTTAATTTCTTCACTCGCGATGTTTTGCAAGCCGAAAGTCACTTGGGTTGGTTTTTGGCAATTTATTTTTTGTCCGCCTGTTTTTTTATTCCGCTGTGGAAACTTTGCTTCAATCGCTTTGGATTAGTAAAATCATGGATTGCTGCCATTTTCGGATCAGTTCTGACTTTCGTTTTCGCTTATTTTCTAAATTCCGAAACCGCCAATTTATTTTTCATCGTCTGTCTTTTTTCTGGCGCTTTTTTAGGTGCCGATTTAATCGCCGCACCAGCAATTTTGGGAAATATAAGCAGTCAAAATCCAGCAATAACTTCATCTTATTTCGCGCTGTGGAATATGATGAATAAATTTGGTTTGATGATCGCTGCCTCTGGAAGTTTAATAATTTTAGGTTTTTTAGGTTATCACCCTGGAAATTCTGCAATCGCAAACTTAGATAACGTCAGGTTATTTTATGCTTTATTGCCATGCGCTTTGAAGCTTTGCGTTATCTGGCTTCTCATCAAATTCAGAAATTATGAAAATTAAAATTTTAATCCTTATGTCACTTGGTTTTCTGTTTGGCTGCTCTTCAATTGATCCAAAAGTTTATGCGGAAAACCAACCAAAAATGGACATTCGCCAATATTTAAACGGCAAATTGGAAGCACACGGAATTTTGCAAGATCGCAGCGGTAAAATGATCAAAAGTTTCTACGTTACTATGACTGGAACTTGGAACGGCAACAGCGGCAAATTAGAAGAACACTTTACTTTTTCTGACGGCAAAAAAGATCAACGCGTTTGGGAAATTAATTTTACTGACGATCACAATTTTACTGCCAAAGCGCATGACACTGTTGGAATTGCTCACGGCCAACAATATGGCAACGCTTTCAAAATGGATTATGTTTTAAAAATCGATGTCGATGGCAAAAAATACGACATAAATTTGGTTGATTGGATTTATTTGGTTGATCAAAAAACTGCGATCAACGTTTCACAAATGACCAAATTCGGTTTCAACGTCGGCACTTTGACCATCTCATTTAAAAAATTATAATGCAGAAAAAAACTTGCTGGATCATTGGCGCCAGTCACGGCATTGGCGAAGCTTTGGTTCGCAAATATTTCGATCACGGTTTTGATTTGATGATTTCGGCGCGCAGCATCGAAAAGCTGAATCAAATTCGTGATGAAATTCGTACTAAAAATCCAACTGCGACTAATCAAATTTTAACCAGCCAAGTTGATGTTTGCGATGTTTCTTCTTTGCAAAAATCTTGCGACGAAATCATCACAAAATTACAAAAAATCGATTTAGTAATTTTCGCTTCCGCGCTTTATAGTCCAACTTCGGCGATTGGTTTTGATTTGCAAAAAGCTCACGAAACAATCGATGTTAACATCAAAGGCGCGCTGAATTTGCTGCACGTGGTTTTACCAAAAATGAAGGCCCAAAAATTCGGACATCTGGCTTTTATCGCTTCCGTTGCTGGTTATCGCGGTTTACCGCAATCCTTTGCTTACGGGGCTTCCAAAGCAGCTTTAATAAACTTATGCGAAGGAATTTATCCCGAATTAAACCGCCACAATATTAATTTGTCGGTTATAAATCCGGGATTTGTTAAAACACGTTTGACTGATAAAAATAGCTTTGAAATGCCTTTTATCATAAGTGCTGATCAAGCTGCTGAAGAAATTTTCAAAGGCTTAAATGCCAAAAAATTCGAGATCCATTTTCCAAAAAAATTTACTTACATTCTTAAATTTTTGCGGATTCTGCCAAACACAATTTTCTTAAAAATTATCAATAAAATTAAATAACTTATGGAAGTACCCAAGAGCACTGCCAAGAACACTGCCAAAGTTGCAGTTCTTGGCTCCGGAATTTCCGGACTCGCATCCGCTTATTTTTTAAGCGACAAATTCTCAGTCAAAATCTTTGAGAAAAATAACTACCTCGGAGGCCACTCCAATACCGTTGATATCAATTACGACGGCAAAAAAATCGCCGTTGATACCGGCTTCATAGTTTTCAATCACCAAACTTATCCAAATCTCACTCCATTTTTTCACCTTCTCGATGTTGCTTATCAAAAAAGTAACATGTCGTTTGCCGTTAAAGTGAACAATGGCGCGCTAGAATATGCCGGCACCAATTTAGCCACAGTTTTTTCACAATTAAAAAACGCTTTTAATCCACAATTCTTACGCATGTTGTGCGATATTTTGCGCTTCAACAAAGAGGCGGAAAATATTTTAAATCGCGAATTTGATGCCAGCTACACTCTGAAAAATTTGCTCGATGATTTGGGCGTCAAAAATTATTTCCGTGAATATTATTTGCTGCCGATGTCTGGCGCAATTTGGAGCTGCCCGCTAGAAACAATGCTGGCTTATCCAGCGCAAAGTTTTGTGCGCTTCTTTAAAAATCACGGGCTTTTGACAGTCGCCGATCAACCGCAATGGTTTACGGTGACCAATGGTTCACGCGAATATGTCAAAAAAATCGCCGCTAAAATTGGCGCCGAAAATATTTCGCTAAACAACGCCGCAATTGCAGTTGAAAGAGTTGGTGACAAGGTTCTGGTAAAATCACAACAAGGCGAAGAATTTTTTGATTACGTATTTTTCGCCACTCACGGCGATCAAGTTTTGCAGATTTTAAAAAATCCTCATCCACAAGAAAAAGCGGTTTTACAAAATTTCAAATATCAGCCGAATTTAGCCGTTTTGCATCGCGATATTTCTGTAATGCCAAATTGCAAGAAAGCTTGGGCTAGTTGGGTTTACGCCAAAAATAAAAATGATTCCGGCAGCGACATTGCTGTCACTTATTGGATGAACAATTTACAAAATATCGATCACCAATATCCGCTTTTTGTCACACTAAATCCTAACCAGAAAATCGCCGAAGATAAAATTTTTGCTAAGTTTAATTACGAACATCCAATTTTTGACAGCGAGGCAGTTGCAGCACAAAGCAAGATTGACGAGATTCAAGGTTTGAATCGAATTTATTTTTGCGGCGCTTATCAAAAATACGGATTTCACGAAGACGGTATTGCTTCAGCAATCAAAGCTTTAAACAAAATCGGAATTGTGGCGCCATGGCAATAAAATCTGCATTTCTTTGCGAAGCAACCGTAATGCACAAACGCTTGCGTCCGAGCATTAACCAATTCGTTTATCGCGTTTTTTATCTGTGTTTTGACATCGAAAAAATTGATAAAATCGCTACCAAATTTTTATTGATTGATCGCTTCAATTTATTTTCATTTTATCGACGCGATCACGGCAAACGAGATAACTCAAGCCTTGAAGTGTGGATTCGTCAAATTCTGCGCGAAAAAAATCTCAACGACAAAGTCAAAAAAATTTACTTATTAAGCTATCCGCGGGTTTTGGGATATGTTTTCAGCCCCGTAAGTTTCTGGTTTTGTTTTGATGCTGAAGAAAAATTAATCGCCGTTTTGTCGGAAGTTAACAACACTTTTGGCGAGAATCACGACTATCTGGTTTTCAATCCTGACCATTCACCTCTTCAGGAAAATCAATGGTTTGTAGCCAAGAAGGAATTCCACGTTTCGCCATTTTTTAGAGTTGATGGCTCTTACAAATTCCGCTTCGTCTTTAATCGGAAAAATATCGCAGTTTGGATCGATTACTTGGGCGATGACGGTGAAAAAAATTTGCTGACTTCCGTTGTCTGCACGAAATCTGAATTAACCGACAAAGCTTTGCTGCGCAGCTTTTTTGCCATTCCTGTGATGACGATAAAAGTCATCGTTTTGATTCATTGGCAAGCTGTAAAAATCTTGGCCAAAAAAATTCGATATATTTCCAAACCAGCGCCACAAGCGCATAAAATCACAGTTAATCATGAGTAAAAATTATCAACTTTTGTGGCAAGCACTCGAAAATATTGCTTACGGATCGCTGCAAATCAATTTGGCCAATGGCGAAACCAAGCAGTTTCGTGCTGCCAATTCTGGCCCACACGCTCAAATTACGATCAAAAATCCTGATCTAATCGATTTAGTAATTACTGGCGGCGACGTTGCCTTTGGCGAAAGTTACATGCAAGGTTGGTGGGACAGTGAAGATTTAGCGGCTTTGCTAACTTTTTTAACTTTGAATGCCCACACGCTGGAAGATTTTTTTCACGCTCGCAAATTCAAAGCTTTTTTGCTCTTTCTGCGCAGTTTTTTTACCAAAAACACCAAACGTGGCAGCAAAAAAAATATCAAAGCGCATTACGATTTAGGCAATGATTTCTATCAGCTGTGGCTTGATGAAACTATGACTTACTCCAGCGCTTTGTTTGATCCGCAAAACCTTGATTTAGCTGCAGCGCAGCGTCGTAAATATCAAAATATTTTAGACAAATTATCTGGCAGTTCAGTTCTGGAAATTGGTTGCGGCTGGGGCGGATTTGCTGAAATGGCAGCGAAAAATAATCACCAAGTTACTTGTCTAACCATCTCGCCAAAACAAAAAGATTTTGCCGATGCGCGTATGGCAAAAAATAATCTGCAAAATTTGGTTAACATTAAGCTGCAAGATTATCGCGAAGAAAATTCATCTTACGACAATATCGTCTCGATCGAGATGTTTGAAGCTGTCGGACAAGAATATTGGAATCAATATTTTCAAATTTTGCAGCGCAATTTGAAAAAAAATGGTCGCGCAGTTTTGCAAATTATAACCATCGATGAAGAGGTTTTTAAAGATTACGTCAATCGTGTTGACTTCATTCAAAAACACATTTTTCCGGGCGGAATTTTGCCTTCAAAAACTAAAATTCGTGAATTGGCAAAACAAAATGGTTTTGTACTACGCAGCGAAACCGCTTTTGGCAATGATTACGCCAAAACTTTGTTGACTTGGCTTGAGCGCTTCGATCAACAACACGACAAAATTCGCGCTTTGGGGTTTTCTGAAGAATTTATCCGCAAATGGCGTTTTTATTTGTGTTATTGCGCTGCTGGATTCACCGCCAGAAGAACTGACGTTGTACAATTTGAACTCGAAAAAATTTAGCGATGAAAAAACCAATTTTCGCTTTTCTGATTACAATTTTACTAAGCGTCCAGCTCAATGCTGCCGAACCTCCAAAGGCTATTACACAAAATCTTCAGCCTAATTTTTTGATCGGAGAATCTGATTTAAAATATTTCGGACTGAAAGTTTATCACGCCGAACTGTGGTGCGAAAAAGCGCAATTTTCTTACGAGCAAAAATTTGCCATTCACCTCACCTACAACATGAATTTTGCTAAAGAAGAATTGGCCAAAAGATCGATTGAAGAAATCGAAAATCTGCACGTTTTAAGCGCGGAAGACAAAAAAAATTACTACCAACAGCTGCTGCAAATTTTTGCTAATGTCAAAAAAACTGATGAAAAAGTGGCATTATTTTCGCCACAAAAAGGTGTCGAAATGTATTACAATAATCAACTAATCGGCAAAATTTCTGATCCAAAATTAGCCCGACTTTTTGTTGATATTTGGCTTGATGAACGCGGATCTTTTCCAAAAGTAACAAAAAAATTACTCGGCAAAAATGACTAAAGAAATTGCAGTTTTTTGGCTACGTCGTGACTTACGCTTGCAAGACAATGCCGCACTTTGGATGGCACTTAAATCTGGTTTTAAAGTGTTGCCAATTTTTATTTTTGATCGCGAAATTTTAGACGCTTTATCAAATAAAAAAGATGCCCGGGTTTTGTTCATTCACCAAGAAATTACCCGTTTGAAAAATGAACTGGAAAAATTGGGATCATCACTTTGGGTTTTTCACGGATCGCCGCTAAAAGCTTACGAAGAGTTAGCACAAAAATTTACTATTCACCAAGTTTACACCAATCGCGATTACGAACCTTACGCCCAAAAACGCGATCGTGAAATTTTCGAATTTCTGAAAGCACGCAATATTGAATTTAAAGGCGCCAAAGATCAGGTAATTTTTGAAAAAAGTGAAATTGTTAAAGACGATAAAAAACCTTACACCGTTTTCACACCTTACAGCCGCAAGTGGAAAAGCACGTTAAACGAATTTTATCTGCGCGCTTATCCAACTCAAAAATATTTCGATAACTTTTTGAAATGCGCACCGTTGCCAATTCCAAGCCTTGCTGAAATTGGTTTTGTCGATTTTGATTTTGAATTTCCCAATCGCCAAGTTGACATAAAAATTATCGAAGAATATGGCGAGAAGCGCGATTTTCCTGCAATTCGCGGCACTAGCCGTTTAAGTTTGCATTTGCGTTTTGGCACCATCAGCATTCGCGAATTGGCGTCAATGGCTGCTGCAACCAGCGAAAAATGGCTTAACGAATTAATCTGGCGCGATTTTTATCAGATGATTTTGTATCACTTTCCACATTCTGCCACTTCCGCTTTCAAGCCGCAATATGATCACGTGCAATGGTTGAATCACGAAGATGATTTTCAAAAATGGTGCTTCGGTCAAACTGGCTATCCAATTGTTGATGCCGGCATGCGCGAACTCAATCAGACTGGTTTCATGCACAATCGTGTGCGCATGATTGTCGCCAGTTTTTTAACTAAACATTTGCTGATTGATTGGCGCTGGGGCGAAAAATATTTCGCTGAAAAACTACTCGATTACGATATGCCAAGCAACGTCGGCGGCTGGCAATGGGCGGCAGGATCAGGCTGCGACGCCGCGCCCTATTTCCGTATTTTTAACCCCGAAAGCCAAACTGAAAAATTCGATGCCGATTTAAAATACATCAAAAAATGGGTTCCAGAAATCGACACTAAACTTTATCCCAAACCAATTGTTGATCACAAACTGGCGCGGGAACGCTGTTTGGCAGCGTATAAAGTTGCTTTAAAGTAGATTAGATTTTGAGGATTTATTGTGACGACAACGGTCAGAACAATATTTCACCTCATCCCAGACTTTCTGCCATTTCTTGCGCCAAACAAAGGATCGCTGACAGATTTGACAGATTTTTTGCGGCAAATTTTCTTTCTTAATTTTGTGCGGCATTTTGTTATTAACCAATTTTAAAAAATTTAAATATGGCACGTTATTTAGTTATTGCGGCAAGCAGTTCAATTGGTCAGAAGCTGGTTGAATTATTAAAAGATCAAGGTCACGAAGTTGTTCAAACTGCGCGAGATAATTCTAAAATCACAGCTGATTTTGTGCTAAACGCCGCTGATTTTGCAGCAACTGAAGAAGTTTTTAAACAAGTTGGCGAGATTGATGGTGTAGTAAATTTAAGCGGAAATTTGTTGCTCAAAGGCGCGCATTTAACTTCACAAAGCGACTATTCATCAGTAATTGAAGCGTCTTTGACAACTGCATTCTCAGTTTGTCGCGCTGCTTCTAAATATATGAAAAATGGCGGTTCTATAGTTTTGATTTCTTCAGCCGCTGCGATGACAGGATTAGCAAATCACGAAGCAATTGCCGCCGCAAAAGCTGGTATTATTGGCTTGGCAAAATCTGCAGCAGCAACTTATGCGTCACAAAATTTACGATTTAACGTTGTCGCTCCCGGATTAACAGAAACCAACTTAACCAAACAAATTGTTAGCAACGAAAAAGCGCTGGAAGTTTCAAAAGCAATGCACGCTTTGGGTCGGATTGGCAACGCCGAAGAAATTGCTTCAGCAATTGCTTTTTTCTTAGATCCAAAAAATAGCTGGATTACCGGCCAAGTTTTGGGAGTTGATGGCGGGCTTGGTTCGGTGCGTCCGAAAGTTAAAAGTTAGATTTAACTAATTTAGCTAAATTCATTGCCGCCAGCCAAACATCTTCAATTCGCGAGTTGGTGCTCCAATCGCTGGTTGCGGCGAGTTTATTTTCAGCATCAAAAAAAGTTTCATTTCTAGTTTCATCAACCAAAGCATAACGCCAGCGATGCAGTGATTTGTAAGCGGCATCTTGATGATTAATTTTGCTTAAGTTGGTAAAATTTTGGCACAAAGTTTCTTCAACTTCTTTTTGATCGCGCTCTAAATTTTCCTTCGTCCAAGCTTCACGACTGTGAATTACTAGCGATGTCGCTTCAGAATTTCGTGCTGGTTTACTCGAATTTACCGCAATTAATTTGATCGGATTGTGGCGAACTTTAGCAAAAATCCAGTCACGATCCCACTTTTGATTAAAGCCCAACATCAAAGCGTAGCAAGGCTGCATTGCAACTTCCTTAACATTGAATTTAGCGCCGAATAAATTTTTAGTTTGAGCTGGCGGTGCGGTAGAAATTACGAAATCAAACACTCCCAAATCAGCATTATTTTTATCGGTTAAATGCCATTGATTACCTCGTTTCTGGCCAATTGGTGCAACTTCAACTCCGCAAGAAATATCCAGCCCAACCGCTAATTTTTTGCACAAACTATTCATATTTGGCGCGGCAACTAAGTGAGTTTCAAACCAAAAGCGCGGAGTAATTGTGCCGTCATTGTCGATATTTACTGCTTTACCAAGCCAAGGAGCAACATCATTTGATGCAATAAAAGGTTGTAAAAATCTTTGAAAAATCTTGGTACGAGCGGTAAAACATTGCGCACCGTGATCGAAAGCGAACAGTTCAGCATAGCGTGTTGACATGCGTCCGCCAACACCGCGTGACTTTTCAAAAACTTTAACATCCACAATTTCTTGCAGTTCACGCGCCAAAATAATTCCAGAAATTCCAGCTCCGATTATTGCTATTCTTGGTTTGGTCATAGTTGATTATGCTTTAGTTTCTCTAAATAAATTTTCGCCTGTGCTAAAATTTCTTCACGTTTTTTTTCCGCCATTTTATGCCAAGTTGGATAAACAAACTTCAAGCGCTGATTGTTTTTGAGTTTGTTTTCATGTTGATGCATAAAATTCCAATAAAGCGAATTAAACGGGCAAGCTTTATCGCCAACCGTAATTTCGGGATCGAAGCGACAAGATTTACAAAAATTGCTCATACGCGAAATATATTTGCCGCTCGCCGCGTAAGGTTTGCTCGCCATAATTCCGCCATCAGCGTGCAACGCCATGCCAATTGTGTTGGGAACTTCAACCCAATCGAAAGCATCAGCATAAACCGCTAAATACCATTCATGGACTTGCTGCGGATTAATTCCCGCCAACAACGCGAAATTTCCTGTAATCATCAAACGCTGAATGTGATGCGAATAAGCGTGTTCCCTTGTTTGTTTTACAGCTTCCGCAACGCAAAACATCGCGGTTTTTTCGCCCCAATAAAATTTCGGTAAATCATTTTGCGCTTTGAAGAAATTAAGCTCGACATAGCTCGGCATATGAAGCCAATAAACACCACGAACATATTCACGCCAACCAAGAATCTGACGAATAAAGCCTTCGACAGCGTTAAGCGGCGCGAGTCCGTCGTGGTAAGATTTTTCTGCCATTTTGCAAATTTCCATCGGCTCCAACAATCCAACATTGATGTAAGAAGAAAGCAGCGAGTGGTAAAGATAAGGCTCGCCTTGAACCATCGCATCTTGATAATCACCGAAATTTGGCAATAGCTCCTCAACAAAATGACGCGCTTCAATCAAAGCTTGGTCTCGGGTTACGGCGAAATGGAACGGCAATAAATCACCAAAATTATTGGCAAATTTTTTTGCCACTAAATCCAAAACTTGGCGCGTGATTTGATCTTTTTTATGGGAAATTCGTTTAGGCGATTTCATGCCAACTTTTGGCGTTTTGCGATTTTCAGCATCATAATTCCACTTGCCGCCGATTGGCTTAGAGCTTGCATCAAGCAAGATTTTATGTTTCTTGCGCATCTCGCGATAAAAGAATTCTAAACGTAATTCTTTCTTACCTTTGGCCCAATTTCTAAATTCAGCTTGCGAGCATAAAAAACGAGGATCAGGGAAAATTTCAAAAGGAATTTTAAGATCTTTTTGCCAAATCAAAACCTTTTGCCAAATTCGATATTCCGAAGGCTCGGTTAGCAAGATTTTCTGCGGATTATGATTTGTAACAGCGCGTTTCAGCTCTGCGTCAAAAGATTGCAAATTCTTTTCATCATCTAACTTTACGTAATCAACATTGAATCCTTTAGTGCGCAACTCTTCTGCAAAATGGCGCATTGCTGAAAAAATAAAGGCAATTTTTTTGGGATGATGCCAAACATAACTTGCTTCTTCAATAACTTCGCACATCAAAATCACGTCATTTTTCTGATCAAAATGTCGTAGATTTATTAAATTATGCGAAAGCTGATCTCCAAAAATAAAGTGCAGATTTTTAGCCATTTTAAGAAATAAAGTTGGTCGGAAGTGCTGTGACAATTAATTTTTGTCACTCTGATTAAAAGTATTAAAAAAAATTTAAGAGAAATAATTTCTCTTCTTGCACTTTTAAATGTGATTCGTAACTTGCGCCGCTCGCTTTTTGGCCAATAAATAAAGCGCCGTTTCTTGCGGCCCCATCGTCTAATGGTTAGGACGCCACCCTTTCACGGTGGCAATACGGGTTCGAATCCCGTTGGGGTCACCATCTACTTTTACTTCCAGCTTTCACTTCGCTGCCTCTTAATGACAATCTCTTCTTTAGTAAAAGATTTAGCTGGGCGTTATCACATCACCCGTCAGGCACTCACTTTTATAATTGTTGGCGGTTTCTCTACAATCATAAGCTATTCAACTTTTATCATCGCTCTGCATCAATTTAAGCTGCATTATTTGATCGCAAACCTTGCGGGTTTTTGCTTAAGCATCGGCTTTAATTATCAATGTAACAAACGCTTCACTTTCAAAGCGCAAGACAGCGGATATTTTACGCGCTACCTTTCACTTTATTTGATTTCACTAGCCTTAAGCAGTGCTTTGTTACGCGTTTTTGTCGAGCTTTGCGGCATCATCCCTGAAATCGCCAACATCATCACCATCGTTCTTATTACCGCTTTCAATTTTTCTGGCGCGAAATTTATCGTTTTCAAAAAGTAAAAATTTCGCCGTTATATTTAAAAAACTGCCCGCCTCTTAAATAAAAATCATGATTCTCAATTTTGATTTTATTTTCAGAAATACAGCTCGGGAGCTGATATTTCGCAGTTAAATTGACAATCACATCAAAGTCGTTTTTACAAATTTCTGAAGTTTTATTGCGCTTTAGCAAAACTAGAAATTTCTTATCTTGGTTAATTACGCAGCGATTTTCTTCACAAAAAATATTTTGCTGCGGATGACTTTGTAGCGACTTAAATTTTTTTTCATTCATCTTATCCATCCAAGATTGGCACTGCTTTGAAGCTCGCAGATTTTTTGAGAAAATTAATCCGTCGGAAGTTTTTACCGCGAAGAATTTTTGATGTGATTCAAATAAAATATCAGGTTTTTTGTCGAAAAAGATCGTCACGAAAGACAGCGCAAAAATCAAAATTCCGATAAAACGAAATCGCGTTTGCAACAAACAAAAAATCAAAATTCCGCAAATCGCTAAAATCACACCAAAGCCTGACATTGCTGGTACAATGACGTTCGAAAATTCTAAATTGTTAACCATCACAGCGATTTTTTCGATCAACAAAATGCTCTGAGAAAATAGCAGCAAACAAAATTTCTCGGCAGAAAAAATCATCAAAAATAATGCCAAAAATCCCAATGGCATTACGATAAAAGAAGTCAGCGGAATTGCTAAAATATTAGCAACGAAACCAAGCAGAGAAAGATTGTGAAAGCTTCGCATCAAAAACGGCGCAGTGGCGATTTGCACTGCAATTGAAATTAAAATTATATGCGAAAAATATTTTAGAATTTTCAGCAGAAAATGATCGTTGTGATCACTTTTTATGCGCAAAACCGTCAGCATCAAAATCGCCGCAAAAGTTAGTTGAAAGCCGATGTTAAAAACTGCGAGAGGATTCAGTAAAATCAGGCATAGCGCCGCAAACATAATTGATCTTTTGGCGTTGATTTTTTCACCGACGAAAAGTGCCAGTAAAACTAAAACCACCATCACAAAAGCACGCTGTGCTGGAAGTGGTGATGCCGCAATTTTAAGATAGAAATAAGTGCCAATAATCGCGGCAATTGCGGCAAATTTTTTAAGATCGAAATGCAACGCTAAATATTCGCTGCGCGACAGCAAAAATCGCGTTATTACAAAGCAAATTGCGCTGGCCAACGACAAGTGAAATCCCGAAATTGACAGCAAATGCGCCAATCCAGAATTGCGAATTTTTTGCATCATTTCTGACGAAATCTGACTTTGATCTCCAATCAAAAATGCTGCGGCAATTGCAGCTTCATCACCAGAAATTACGTTTGAAATTTTGGCACGAATTGTTTCGCGTAAATTTATAAACCAATCTTCAAAGCTTGATATTTCTGCTTCGCGCATGGTTTTAGTTTCGCCAATTACAAAACCGTAAGCACCAATCTTTTTGAATTTGGCATCTAAATTAAAATCAAAATCGTCAGGAAATTCTCGAACTTTTGGCGGCTGCAACATGGCGCGAAATGCAATCACATCATTAACTTTTAGCGTCTCAGAATTTTTAATTAGATTGAGTGAAATTTTTGGCGGTGGATCGGGAAAAGCTTCGTGATCACCTATTTTTAACCACTCAATCTGCTGATAATTTTTCGAGTAGTCTAAAAATTCACGATCAATTTCTTGATAACCGCTAAGATTTACGAAGTTTTTTTGAATAGTTTTTTCGCTGATTGGCTTCTTTTTTTTTGGTTTTTTGACTCGTGGTTTTGCTACATTGTCATCCTGAACACAGCGAAGGATCTCGTGTGGTAATGCTTCCGAGACAAGCTCCTGAGATCCTTCGCTGTGCTCAGAATGACAGTTGTTGGTTTTTTTACGTTTTTTAGATTTTTTAGGTTTCGTAACTTTTTTCTTTTTAGCCTTTTTTTTCTTCGGTTTTTTCTTTTTCTCAACGAATTTTGATTTGTAGAGTTTCGGCTCTGAAATCAATAAATTAGCACCGCTAACGCCATTTACTGGATTAGTGAATTTTTGTATTGCGGTAATTTTTCCAACGCCATCAACATAAATTTTTCCGCTGATTTTGGTGTAGTTGAGAAAAAACTTTTGGTAAAAATATCCGTAAAAACTTCCTAGCAAAAACAACGCACAAGCTAGAAAAACCAAGCAGCGAAATGAATGACGATTTAGAAAATAAAATAAAATCGCCGCAAAAAATAACGCCGCTGAAAACGATAAATAGAGAAGAAAGTTGCTCTCAAATAAAAAATAGAAAGCAGCGCCAAAGCCGATAAATGCTGGCAAGAAGAGGATGAGGTTATTTTTTTCTAACATTATTAGCATCCAGAGATCCTCGATGCGTCGCATCAAGGATGACGATGTTAGAAATTGTGTGGTGATTTTTGTCATGTGGTGTGTTTTGGAGTTTTAAGAGCTAAACCCCCAAAGATTGGTTTTAAAATTTTTTAGAATGAATTTTTTGTGTTCTTCTTCATCAGATTGTGAAACCGGGAAGCTGCGTCTTTCTAGATTTCTGCGTGTAATTTCCACCACTTCTTCAGAATTTTTTTGCGTCACAGTTTCTTCTTTTTTTGCACTCGATCCAAAAGATAAACCAGATTGTGCTCCACCCATCAACTCAACATAAACATCGCAAAGCAGTTCAGTATCAAGCAATGCACCGTGTTTGGTACGTCGAGATAAATCGATGCCAAAACGTTTACAAAGTGCATCAAGCGATGCTGGCGCGCCGGGAAATTTATTGCGCGCAATTGTGAGTGAATCGATCACGTTATTCATATTCAAAGCTGGCAAGCCAAGAATACGCAATTCGTGATTGATGAATTTGGTATCAAACGCCGCGTTGTGGATAATGATTTTATCGTCGCCGATGAAGTCTAAAAACTTGCGAACAACGTGATCGAAAATTGGTTTATCTTGTAAAAATTCGGTGGAAAGTCCGTGAATTCTAAATGCCTCTTCTGGCACTTCGCGGCGTGGATTGACGTAGCTGTGGAAAAAATTTCCGGTCTTAACTTTGTTGACTAATTCAACCACAGCAATCTCGACAATTTTATCGCCAGTACGCGGATCAAGGCCTGTGGTTTCAATATCGAGACAAAGTTCGCGCATTATTCTTCCGAATTAATGTTAGATTTTGGCTGACAGAAATTGCGGCTAGTTTCACTTTTTACAAATGAAACCACCTCTTGAACCACCTGACTGTCGAAGTTTTTTGCTAGATTTTCTGCACGAGTGGAAAATTGACCATCTTGGTTAGCAAAAAGCTGTTTGAAGAAGTTGCGCAGTGCGTGAATATCTTCGCGAGAAATGCCGCGGCGTTTCATTCCAACAATGTTCAAACCAGCTAGAGAAGCACGTTCGCCCATTACTAAACCGTTTGGAATAACGTCATTTTCAACGCCCGACATGCCGCCAATCATCGCACCTTTGCCGATGCGAGCGAATTGGTGAACTGCTGACAATCCGCCAATTACCACGTGATCACCAACTTCAACGTGACCAGCTAAAGTTGCGTTATTGGCCAAAATTACATTGTTGCCAACGATACAATCGTGAGCGATGTGAACACCAACCATCAACAAACAATTGCTGCCGATAGTTGTAACCATCGCGCCATCTTGTGTGCCCAGGTGGATTGTAACATGTTCACGAATTTTGTTGTTGTCGCCAATCACTACGCGAGCTTTTTCGCCTTTGAATTTCAAATCTTGTGGCTCAACGCCGATCACAGCAAAAGGGAAAATTACATTATTTTTTCCAATCACCGTGTCGCCTTCAATTACAACGTGAGATTTTAAAATTGTACCTTCGCCAATTTTGACATCGTCACCAACAGTACAAAAAGGGCCGATCTCAACATTATCAGCGATCTGCGCCTTTGGGCTTACAATCGCAGTTGGATGAATTTTTTGCGCCATATTATTTTTTTTCTTTATCGACGATCATTGCAGAAAGTTGTGCTTCTGAAACTTTTTGGCCATCAACAATTGCAGTTGCTGATAGTTTCCAAACCGCACCACGATTTTGCACGGCTTCAACGTGCAATTCCAAGACATCTCCCGGAACAACTGGTTTTCTGAATTTGGCACCGTCAATTGACATGAAATAAACTAGCTTGTCTTCGGCTTTAAAATCAGGAGCAGAAGTCACCATCAAAGCGCCGGCTTGTGCCAAAGCTTCAATAATCAAAACGCCTGGCATAATTGGATGGTCAGGAAAATGTCCAAGAAAATGTGGCTCGTTAAAAGTAACGTTTTTGATCGCGACGATTTTTTTGCCGACTTCCAATTCAACAACTTTATCAACCAACAAAATTGGGTAACGATGCGGCAAAGATTTAATAATTTTTTCGATGTTAATGATTGTCGGTTTAGTCATATTTTAGTATTTTGTGATTATTAGAATGTATTTCAGATAGGCCAACAAAGCGGATCGCGTCACAGTATTTTTACGGCAAAAAAAAGCAACCGACTATTGTGAACGCCCTCCACCATCTCGATCACTGCCACCAGCACTAATTTCTGTCGCGGCATATCGACCTGCTCTTCTGATCATATTCATTGGATTCAATTTCATCGCTGATTTTGCGGCTTTCGCAACTGACTCTGAAATTGATCCACGGCCTTTTTCAACTTCACTTTCTCTTGATGTAGATTCAGAACCACGCACACTTTCCTCTTCTTTCGAACCTAATTTTTCCTGATATTTAGACATTAAATCTTTCACAGTTTCAACATGCGAAGCTTTGATATTTCCTTCTTTGTCGAATAGTTGGCGTTTGTTCTCACTGCTGAAAAGTTTCGTACCTTTGACATCACCACCATGCAGTTCAACGTCTGTGAATTGCTGAGTTTTTGGATCAACCACAATAACAAAATGCATCGGTTTTTTACCTTCAGCTTCAGATAAAACTGGCGGCAATTTGATTTTATTACCCTCAACTTTACCACCCATCGCAAGCATCATAGCTTTCATAGTTGCAGTGATTGCAGCAGCTGAAGCGTCATCTCCTAAACCAACCATACTATGCAAATCGGCCAATAATTTATCTTTGCCCGAAACTTCTACAGTTGGAACCTCTGCAACCTTGCTCGCGTTGACTTGAGGTTGTTCAGCTCTTCTAGTTTGAGCTTTTTCGATCATCGCTTCGCTATATTGAACTGCCAAACCTACTAAAGCAGAAGCGATAATTGGATTTTCAGTTTTGATTGGTAATTGCGCCGCAGCAAATTTTTCCAGATTTTCTGTTGTCATTCCAGAAATAACTTTGGCGTGATAGCTTTGGACAAAATCGGTAACACAATTTTCCAAAACTTTTGTGGTATGGCCGCGAGCAATTTCATCTTTATTTTTTGTCGCAACATTTTCTTTCAAATGAGTGTCGTTAAGCATTTTCAACAAGGAATCGCGGCTTTCGACATAATCAACCAAAGATTTCTGATCAGGTTTTTCCGCCACAACTTCTACCGCAACCGGAGTTTGTTTTTTACCCAAAACTTTCTCTGATACCATCGCAGCAGTTTCAATAATATCAGTCGCGCTAGACATTATCGAGTCAGCAACCGCCGAAATTGCATCAGTACTTTTTGCTGCTTTAACTTTAGCCGAAATATGGGCGATTTCTTCGTGAGCATCTCCGTATTTTCCTAACTCTTCCAAATCTTTTGGATCTCGTTTTGGAGCTGATTTTATTGCGGCGAAAATATCTACCACTTCAGTTGCACTACCAATTTTCACACCATCAACCACCGATCTTGCTGGCTTGACCACTTCTGTTTCACCGCGCAATTCAGCAAGCGATAAACGATCAGCAGCATCTAAAAGAGCTAAAAGCGGTTTTTTTAACTCGTTGTTAAATTCTTTACGCTGGGCAGTTTTACCTACAACAACGCCAAAGAATCTTTTTGACTCACCATCATCCAAAGTTTGATCTGCTTTGAGAAAATCACCGTGACGTAAATTCGGATTTTCTTGTTTTTGTTGGCGATAATTTTCGACCATTTTTTGCAACGCACCTGCAACGTCTCCATCAATCACCATCCCTTCTTTAAAATGCGCCGCCGTTAGTTTTTGCAGAACTTTTTCTTTAGCAGTTTCGTAAATTTGTTTTGCTGGATCAAATTCAACATACTCAGAATTTTGTTCAATTCGCTCTCCCGGTAATTCTTTGCGATAACCGTATTTGCTATCACCTTTTTCCAAATCTTTGGTACGACTTTTTGGAATAAAACGACGACGTTCTTCCGGATTTTGCGCATCTTTTTCAACAGCACAGCGATACATCGCGCCTTCAATTGTCAAATCTTTACCCTTGGCGTGATCGGCCAGCTCGTGATCTTCAAAATGGAAATTATCCAGCGACAAACCAGCTTTTCGAGTTTTCAAAACCGCACCAATTAACTGATTTGCAACCAAATCGGCGTAATTATCGTCATTAATTTTGGCGACAGTTTTTTCATCAATCACACTGCCATATTTTTGGGTGATTTGTTCACGATATTTTTCATCAGAATCATATTTTTCTCGGTCAAATTTTTCAGCTTCACTGCGTTTTGGCATTGTGTAGCTAATCATTTGATCCATGACGCGGGCCGACAAAGCATCGGCAAATCTATCGGGATTGGTAAAGTTATCGAGAATCGATTTACCAGCCACGCGCAGCGAAAAAGTATCGTGCAATTTTTCGCCAATCGCTTGCACAATTAACGGGCGCATTTCTTCTCCCGACTCGCCGATTTCCATACCAAAATTCGCTAAAGTTTTGGCGTTGTGAGCTTTCTTGATGCCATTTACAACTTGCCCAACTTGCAAGGCAATCGCCATACCTTGTTGTGCTACTGGAGGAATAAATCCAGTCACCATTTGACCCGCTCCCAATACCTTGTCGACACGATCCTCAGAAAACTGAACTTTGCCCTGATTAAGCGCATCAGCAATCACAAATCCCTGACGGAAAGATTCGGCTATAGTGTGATTAAAACCGACTTTGCGTCTTGCATCGTCCCAATTCATGGTGTGATGCTCTTGCACTGCTTGTACAACTTCTCGGCTGGTTTCAACTAAGTTGGCGATTTGGCGCAAAGAATCAGTAACATTAGTAAGATCAACGCCTTTCTTTTCGGTTTTGGTTTCAAAAGCAGTGACAATATCTTCACGCAATTTTCCAATATTTTCAGTTTGTCTTCCCAACATCACTGAATCTTGGCGATTTTGTTTGATGCGAGTTTCCAAATCTTTAACCAACTTACTTTCTTGCGTTACATCATTTGGCAAACCGCCTTTGTACATTCTAAAAGTCACCAAAGTTAAAGCCTGTTTCCAACGAGGCTTCTTTTCTGATTTTTTCGCCAAATCTTCTTGGGCTTCTTTCAGTTTTGTCTGTAACTCTGAATGTCTTTTATCAACGTATCCGGAAATTTTTTTCTGTTTTTCACCAAATTCTGCAATGTGTTTTTCGACTTGTCGCAACACTAAATTCTGCATATCGCCAATCACTCTTTTCGGATCGTGTGAAATTTCCGCCGCACTTTGAGATTGAGTTTGGGATTCTGTTGCTTGCGTTGCGGCTTCTTGAGATTGCGTTGTTGTGGTTTCTTTTTGGCGATTTTGCGTTCTTTCAACTACGGTATATCCGGCGATTTCTTGATTATTTTCCATCGCCTTTTTCTCAGCCGCTGTAGCCAATCGGAAACCATATTTAGGCTTCTCACCATCTTTCAAACGACTTGTCGGCATCAGATATTTACCATCTCCCAAATCAACAGCCGCTTCTTCTTTCATACCCCAGAAGTTAAGCTTATCATTCCTTCTTTCTGGTATTTTATCTTCGTTAGAAAAATCTCGCGGTCGATCCACAGAGTTTCTGGCTTTCTTAACGATATCGCTGATTTCAAGGCCGTGCACCACTTTACTTACCAAAGAGTCAGCAACAAAATCGACGTAAATTTTACTCTCAATTGTTGAAATCATTTCTCCTAAATAACGCGCACCACCAATTTTATTTTCATCAATTTCGACAGCATATTTTTGCCCCATTTCTTCACGATATTTCGCATCGGTAGCAAATTGTTTACGATCAAAATGTGGTAATTCTGAACGATCAGGGAATTTGAAATCACCCATTGCCACTACCAAATCTTCAGTAATCCAAGAAGCAAATTTTCGTCTACCTTGTTCAGTCAAACTATCGAGCGGCGAATGGCCATTTTCATCTTTATGATCGTAAAGTTGATAAATCTTTGAGGAAACGCTGTGGATAATATTGCGACGCAATCCGCGTTCTTCTTGGTTTGCTTCTGAACCTTCAGCGATAGTGGCAAATTCGGCGACATTTTCATTTTGCACATCTTTTTTAGCGGCAACTACAAATCGGGCTGCTTCCAAAAAGCCATTCATACCTTGGCGGATTACGGCTGGAGCAGCAATACTTACCAAGCCTTGCATCGCACTTAAAGCATATTCTACCCTACTTTCTCCACGTTGTACTCTGCCGTCTTGTATTGCGCCAGAAAGAATAAAAGCATTTTCCAGATTTTCTGCTACGTCATTGACAAACGTCACTCTTCTTTCAATCGCTTGTGATTGTTTTAGATCAAATTGTGCAGAAACTTTTTCACTTGGTTTCGCTCTAGTAACAAAATCGTTGAAAGGCTGGACAATTCCTCGATATGCCTGAGAAGTATTGGCAGCTAAAGTGCGCGAAGCCGAGCTTTCTCTGATCACTAAACCGTTTTCATTGTCATTAACTGAATTGGCAAAAGCGGCAATCTGTGTGTAAGAGCTGGCCATTTTTGCCACATCAGACGAAAGCTCAACTAGCTGATCAAGATCTGGCATCGCAGCGATCGAGTCAATATTGCGTCTGATTTCAGCAATATGTTGCGGCACTTTGGCAGCGTTTTCTTCTTGCTCTAAAGTTTTGCAAGCATCGACCACAAACCCCGATTGGTGGAATAATACAATCTTCATATCAATGAAAAATTGATCACCAGCAACCACTAAATCACTTAATAATTTCTGCGTTTCTTCAATAGTTTTGTCGCAAGCCGGATCTTCTAATTGTTGGGCTGCACGGCTGGCAATGCTAAATCGAGCCAAAGCTTCTTGCTTAAATACTTCAACATCTTCTTGGGTTTTTAGCTGCGGAATCGCTTTGCCTTGATCTTTTGAACTCAAACGCTCCCTTGTTGCATCAATCTCTTGTCTTAGCCTGTCTCTTGTTTCAGAAAATTTGGCAGAGATGGTTCTAAAATCTGAATTGGAATTCTCTTCGACTGTCTCGATATCAAGTTTAAAACTATCAAGATCAAGATCAGCTGTAGTTTGGTTGGTTTTCATACCTTTGTTACTTCGTTAAAATAAATCTTTATTTCGTAGCTTTCAAAAAAGCCCCTCGACTTGTCAAACAAATAATTCCCCGTTTCTCACAATAGTTAAAAAAACGCATAAATTTTACTTGATTAGAAAGCTCACCATCTCTTAAATCTCAGGCCTTCCTGAAGCATTATTTTTCCTTCAAAATGACCAATCAAAATACTCCGAATAAATTTTCGGGCGCAGAAATCATTGTTAAAGCATTTATCAACGAAGGTGTTGATACCATTTTCGGCTATCCGGGTGGAGCGATTCTGCCATTTTACGACGCACTTTTTGTCCAAAACAAATTGCATCACGTCTTAACTCGTCACGAACAAGCTGCTGCTCACGCTGCAGAAGGTTATGCCCGCTCAACTGGTAAAGTTGGTGTGATAACTGTTACTTCTGGTCCAGGCGCAACTAATGCCATCACCGGCCTTACGGATGCTTACTTAGATTCAATTCCGTTGGTTTGCATTTCTGGCCAAGTTGCCACTTCTTTGATTGGAACTGATGGCTTTCAAGAGGCTGATATTACTGGCCTGACGCGTTCTTGCACCAAATACAATTATCTGGTGAAAGACGTAAACGATTTAGGTCACATTATTCACGAAGCGTTTTACATCGCGCGTTCTGGCCGCCCAGGCCCAGTTTTGATCGACATTCCAAAAGACGTACAAAATAACCACGGAATTTATGAAGGCAAAACCGCGATCAATCGCGCCTCTTATCAAATTGAAAGACGCACTTTAAAAATTGATCGCGAAGCAATTTCACAAGCAGTTGATTTGCTTGAAAAAGCACAACGCCCAATATTTTACACCGGCGGCGGCATCATCAATTCTGGTGAAAAAGCCAGCCAACTTTTGTTTAAATTAGTTCACGAAACCGGCTACCCAATCACCAACACTTTGATGGGACTTGGCGGATTTCCAGCATCTGATCCACATTTCGTCGGCATGCTTGGAATGCACGGAACTTACGAAGCCAACATGGCGATGTATGATTGCGACGTGATGATCAACATCGGCGCCCGTTTTGACGATCGAGTCACTGGTCGCGTTTCTGGATTTTCTCCAAACTCGAAAAAAATTCATATCGATGTTGATGATGTGTCGATCGACAAAATTATCAAAGTTGATGTTCCAATCGTTTCTGATGCCGCCGTTGCAATTGAAGCAATTTTGGAAGAATGGCAGGCACGCAAACTTAAAAACCGTCGCAGCGAAATTTCAGCTTGGTGGAATCAAATTAAAAAATGGCAAGCAATTGATTCTTTGGCTTACGAAAAAAGCGAAACCATCATCAAACCTGGTTATGCTTTGCAACGTTTGAATGAACTTACCAAACATCAAAAACCTTTTATTTCAACTGACGTTGGTCAGCACCAAATGTGGGCAGCGCAATATTTGCAGTTCGATCATCCAAAAAAATGGTTAACTTCTGGCGGTCTTGGAACTATGGGCTACGGAGTTCCGGCGGCGATTGGCGCACAGCTTGCTAATCCGAATGATTTAGTGATGTGCATCAGTGGTGACGCTTCTTTCATGATGAACATGCAAGAATTGGCCACGATCAAACAATATAATTTGCCAGTTAAGATTGTGATTCTGAACAATCGCTACATGGGAATGGTGCGTCAGTGGCAAGAATTGATTTACCAAAAACGTGAAAGCCAATCTTACATGGAATCACTTCCTGATTTCTTAAAACTTGCCGAAGCCTTTGGTATCAAAGGAATGGAATGTTCTGATCCCAAAGATTTAGACACTAAATTTATGGAAATGATCAACCATAAAGGCCCTGTTTTGTTTAACTGTGTTATCGAGAAATCAGAAAATGTTTTCCCAATGATTCCAGCTGGCGCAGCACATAACGAGATTCTTTTGGGATCACAAGCACAGCTTTACGTACAAAAAGACATTAATGCAGTTTAGTAAAAAGTGAAAACGGATATTTCGTCATATAGTCAGGCATCTCCAACCATATCAAATCCTCATGAATCAGAATCAAAAAGATTCTGGAGATGGTCTGGCTATCATGATGGTACCAGACAATATGGGCAAGGTGAGAAAACCGGAAAAGTTATAAACTTCTTCTACAATCGTTTTTTCAAAAATATTGATTTTGGTGCTACAAAAGACCCAACAGCGTCAACAAGAGAAGCCTTCTTTATCTCACACAACCCCAAACTTCCTGCTGGAGATAGAGATAAACATGTCGCCTCAAGATTCCAATCTGAAGATGGAGATTTTACCTCTCGTACCAAGAAAATAAAGTATGGCAATCACAATGCTATGATGGAAATTCTTTCCTCGCATTTATATCGAGCGTTAGGATTAGAAGCTCCGGATTCAAGAGCCGCAGTTTGTGAAGAATATATTGAAGGCAAAATTCCTGATGTTTACGTCGCATCACCTTTAATCAGCGGCTATTATGATCTCGGTGATTTTTTAGTTGATGAGAAAATTATTTCGGCATTTCTAAAAGAGGAAGATCTGCCAAAATGGCGCGATCAAGTAGCAATAATCAAAGGCATCAACTCCAAAGTAAATCCAGAATCAGAAGAGACAGAAAGACAACCACTTACAGCAGAAGATAAACTCAGAAAGCTCAAAGCCTTGGCAGCGATCTACAAGATGATGCCTGGATATGTACATCGCGAAGTTCAAAAATCTTTTATCGCGTCAAAATTCATCGGAAATTGGGATTTCGCCAATATGAATCTCAACAATATCGGTGTTAAATTTACCTTTAATAGCGAAAGAAAAGTCGTAGAGTTTTCTTCAGTATTCGTTGATTTCGGTAACTCTGGGACAATAGGTTTCAAAGGAAGATATAAAGAAAACAGCTTGGATCATGCCAACACCGAAGCCAAACCTTACCAAGAAGGGTCAATGGATTATGATCCGGCTCTATCTTTTAATGAAGCCGAAATAAATCTAATAAGAAAAAAACTAAAACTACTATCAGAACAAAATTCACAGCTCCAAACTCCCCAAACATCTTTAAGTGAGGCTATTTCGTCTTTATCAAAAGATTTAGTCCAAGATTCTGAACTTACCGAGCCAGAAAAGAGAACCATAAGATCTATAATCTACAAATCTTCACACCATATTATGGCGGGAGAGTCATCTTTTAGACTGAATAACACAAATCGCGTAACAACTGGCTTATTAAGCTTCTCAGATTTACCAAGAAATTTACCATTCTTTCTACTTTTCGAAGATGTTCTCAAGGAAAAAACCAGAAACGTTACTACTTTGCTTGATGAAACAGTTGGAAAACCTTCTAACTGTTTCGATGTGGAAAATCAGGAAGAATTAGAAAAATATTTGGAATTTGCTAAATCTCTATCATCGACTCAAATCTCTAATGATGGAAAATCTTTTTCACCAAGTCTTGATATTAAATCTTACGCTGAAAGCGAATTGGAAATGTCATTTCGTCTCTCTTTGATGACTGACGAAGTAATCGATAGAATCATTCAAGACTGGTATTGGTACGAAGATTTTTCAGAAGTTTTTAAACCAAGCAATTCCAGCGACGAACCATTTTCCGCAACAGAACTTGCAACAATTTTTAAGGAAAGAAGAGATTTTCTAGCGACTCGAATTCCACATGAGGTGGTTACTCAATGGGTTAACGAAAATCCTTTAAAAGCTTTGGCAGCTCAAAGAGAAGTTCATTTAGCAAATTTGAGAGAAAATTACCAAGAAGATCCAGATTTCGAAACTAAATATCCTTTTGAAGGCGCTAAAGTTGGTGAATCATCGTTAAGTAAAGAAAAAATAACCACTGGATCACAAGCTCAAATTTCACGTGTTATTCCTGAAACTGTTTTTTCATCTTCAGAATCATTGGCAAATTTAGTCGCTGAAAACATTAGCCTATCATCTTCTAGTGGAGAAGAACCAGAAATTAGGCTTTCCAGAATAAGATCGGAAAATTCGATTGAAGAAAGAATAAAAGATAAATCTCGCCTAAAAAGAATCTTTGCAATTGATGGTATAATAAGAGAAGTCGAACAATACAGTGTTTACCTTGAAAAAGAGCAGCAGGATAATTTAGAAGTTCTTGCGCAAGAACGTCGCGAAGCCCAAGAAAACTTATCTTCAGCAGATGGAATAATTGCCAAATCTCTTACATCCATGGTGAAGGAAAAATCTGAACAAATGTTTGAAATACGTTCTGAAATAAACTGCAAATTGTTGGGTTTTATTGCTCAAAGAATTCCAGAATGGACACAAATATTGGAATTAGAACCCGATAATAACTTCCTCAGACTTGAACAGGTTCAATCAATGCAGAGTGCCCATGATAGAACAGATCTTTCTATCTCTGCTCACGACATAGTTTCCAAAGATGCCAACCAGAAAAGAAACCAAATAATTGACAGCAGAAATCAATCTACTTACGAACAATTTATGGGGAATCTGCGTTCTATATCTATGAGTATTGGTTTATCTAAACCTCAATCCATTCGATTATCCGAAACTCCAACTCAATTCCTCAGCATCTAAAAATAAAAAATTTCTATGAAAAAACACGTAATTGCAGTTTTGGTTGATAACGAATTTGGTGCTTTAGCACGTATTGTTGAATTGTTTTCAGCACGCGGCTACAACATCGAATCACTGAACGTTGCGCCTACTACTTTAGACAAAAAAATATCACGCATCACAATCACAACTCTTGGCACTACCAAAACTGTTGATCTGATCTGCAAACTTTTAAAACGCATCGTACCAGTTCACACCGCTGTTGAGTTGACTCGCGAGCAAGGATATATCGAACGAGAATTAGCTTTGGTTCAAATCATTGCTGACGAAGCAAAACGCGAAGAAGCGATGAAAATAGTTGATAAATATCGTTCCAGCGTTGTTGACATTGCTGGCGATTCAATCGTTTTTGAAGTGATCGGAAATTCTGAAATTATTGACGAACTTCTAAATAAATTAGCCGATTACGGATTAGCTGCGGTTTCAAGAACTGGAATTGCCGCCGGCTTCAAAGGTGAGAAAAAATTAGCTAATAGTTAATCACCAAAACTAATTACTTGACTTAGGCGCAAGCAAAAAATATTTTGCCCGCCTCTTTTTTAAATCCCCCAAATATTTAGGTAAAATATGGCTGGAAAACCGAAGGCTTCAAAGTCTAAAAGAAATTCTATTTTGTTCAAAATGGTTAGCACCGCTGGTACAGGATTCTTCTATCTTGCACGTCGCAACCCAAAACAAAAACAAGAAAAAATGGTGTTTAGCAAATACGATCCAATCGTGCGCAAACACGTAGAATTTAAAGAGCAGAAGCTTTCAAGCTAAGCTCTAAAAAAATTAAGGCGGACTCGCCAAAATCGGGTCCGCCTTTTTTATTGTGACAAACTCAAGTTCCTCAAAAATTATGTCTCTTACTTCTCTTACCTCACAAATTATTGAAGTTGTCGATAAAGCCGCCATCGCTTGTTATGACTGGATTGGCAAAGGTGACAATATGGCTGCTGATGCGGCTGCGGTAAAATCAATGCGCGAAACTTTGAATCAAATGAACATCAAAGGAACCATCGTAATTGGTGAAGGCGAACGCGATGAAGCCCCTATGCTTTTCATCGGCGAAGAAGTTGGAAAAGGTGGCATCGAAGTGGACATCGCTCTTGATCCACTTGAAGGAACAACAATTTGTGCCAATGCTGGCGAGTCTTCTTTGGCTGTAATTGCTTTCGCAAAAAAAGGCGGATTTTTACATGCTCCTGACGTTTACATGGAAAAAATTGCCGTTGGCGCAGGCTTACCTGAAGGTGTAATCGATTTGGATAATTCTCCTAAAACCAATTTAGCTAATATCGCAAAAGCCAAAAAATGCGATATTTCCGATTTAACCGTGATGATTCTTGAACGCTCACGTCACAACGAACTGATCGCCAAAGTTCGTGAAGCTGGCGCACGTATTCGTCTAATCGGTGATGGCGACGTTGCTGGTGTAATTGCTTGTACCAGCCAATCAGTTCGTATTGATGCTTACATGGGCACTGGCGGCGCGCCGGAAGGAGTTTTGGCAGCAGCTGGACTTCGTGTAATTGGCGGCCAAATGATGGGTCGTTTGATTTTTGGCGATAACCAAAAACAAATCGAACGCGCTAAAAAAATGGGAATCGTTGATTTAAATAAAAAATATACCGCCGAAGAAATGGCACGTGGTGATGTAATTTTCGCCTGCGCTGGCGTGACTGATGGCTACATGCTGCAAGGTGTGAAGAAATGCAGTAGCGGCAAAAAAATCTTCGTGAACTCACTGATTATGGACTCAGCTGCTAAGAAAGTTCTTCGCACTCACAGCGAATATCTTGCCTAGAAAAAACTTAATCCCTTCTGGATTGCAGGGTCTCTGCACTCCAGAATAGTTGAAAAAAGCATCATCTGTCATCCTGAGCGCAGCGAAGGATCTCAGGATATTAATTTTGGAAGATAAGTGCATGAGATCCTTCGCTGCGCTCAGGATGACAGAAGGAGAAAAAATTAGATGACAACATAAATAGTATTTTTGCGTAAAAAGGGATAATTACATAAAAAATCACAACCGAGAGTTGACATATATTTTTAAGCAATCTTAGGTTGACCGCATTATCCCCTTGGAAAAAATTTTTACCTAAAATTTGATAAAATTTGATGAAATCAAAATTATCTCACATCCAAAAAAGCGTTTCTTTCGCCCCTGCTTTCTCCTCTCGCTGCTGCTGTTGTTGTTAGCACACTTCTCTGCTTTTTCATTTCTAGATTTCGCCATTTTTAAGGCCTCTCATCAACTAAAAATTTTCTAATTTTATGCCTATCTTATCTCAACGCCAAGACCAAATAACATCAATTTTACAAGCTTGGAATAGTCTTACTCCAGACATCCAGAAAAATTCCGTCAATTTGGTGATGTCACTAATCGAAAGTGCCAGCCTTTTGGAAAAAATTTCTCCCAATCAAGCTCTAGCACAAGAACTCGAGAACTTCAAAAATAATTATAACTCACTTTATCGCACCGATATTACAGCTCTTGGAGCTTCGGATTTTTCTCCAAGTTCAATGTTAAACCTTGAAGAAATTCACAATATTGACCAACTAGCCGGAAAATCTTTAGAAGAAAAAAGAAGACTAGTAATCACCAAACTTGCTGAAGATGGTCAAACTCTTCCTGAATTTAGAGAGAAACTTCTGCGTGAACTCGATCATAAATACCAACACGCTCACGCTCGTGTTTCATGGAATTACGGAAAATTCGCCGATGCAATTCTTGGTAAACAAGGTGGATTGCAAGCACATTCAGCCCATCTCTCAGCCATTACCGATGAAACAGATTTTTTTTCACAGCTGGTTGATCTGAGTAGAACTATCGATATCCCCGGAAATTTTGATCTTTTAAAAGCCCGTTTCGGAATTGATGGCATTGAAGAACATACCGCTATTAATCAAGGCACTCTGTACCGTGCGAATCTTGATAACCCTGCTCTAATTCATCAAATCGAGGCGACAGAAAATGGCGAAAATCTTTTTACTAAAGCGCAAGAATTTTTCGCTCTCCAATCTCAGAAAAAAAGCATCAAAACTGATACTAAAGTTTTGGGTGAAACGTTGGGAGTTACCAATCCACAAACCCTAGAAGCTTGGCAACAAGATTACGCCACCCAAGTAAAACCAAATGTTATGCTCACCATTGGCTATGAAATGGAATTTTTATTATTGCCATCTGGTGGCCCAGCTGTTGCCGCTCAAAGCTACGAAGCGCAAAGTGATTTTGAAAAATTAGTTAAAGGTTCTGCCGATTTAGATTCGCGAAAAAACATGCGAAATAATTACGGCTTTCCACACGAATATTTAGCAGAAGCACCTCACGTTTTATTGGCTCACACGCCTAATGTTACACTGCTTTTTTCCGCAGAAGAATTGCAAGAACTTGCCGCAAGAAATGCGACAACAAATCCGGATAAAAGAGCCGAAGTAAAATCTTTTTTGGCCGGCCAGAAAACTGGTGATGCAAGTCATGACAATTTGATTGATGCCGCAATTGGCAATGTTGATCTTCTATCTCGCGAAGAAATTTTCTTTTTAGATCTTTTATTCGTACGTAACGCTGAAGCCGTGGCCAACAAACTTACGCTTGATGGCGCATTTGAGTTCGACAAATTATTGGCAGAAAATTTAGCCAATATTCTTCCCAATATTGCAAATCGCGCTTCTTTTTATCCGCAAACTCTCGACATGATTCGCGCTCATGAAGTTTCAGTCGGACCATTTGAAATTGATGAATCGATTGCCGGAAAAAACAACGCCATCACTTATTTAAGAAAAGTTGCACAAGAACATGGTTTACGCGCCAAAGATCGCGACGTACAAATCAATATCGGTGCCTTTCAAGGAAATAGCGAAGAAAGTTTAATGACTATTCAAGCTCCCGAAAAGCAAGTTCAAGTCACTGAATCCACTACTAAAATTCTTGGGGCGATTCAAAAGGGCTTACAATCTGCAATTCAAGACCAGCCTGCAATTGCGCGCGATGGTCAAAAAGAAGTCAGCGTTGCAGTTGATCGCAAAAAAGGATTTTCCGGTTATTTAAAAGACACGCCATTTTATAAATTCTTCGATGCAACATCGCATTCACCAGATTCATCAGCCTTTCCGGTACATCGCGACAACACGGGAAAATCCGGAATGGTAAGATTGGCGCGTATTAACGATGTTTTATCTGTTGCTGAAGTTAGACTAATCGGCAATAATACTCACGTTCCTAATCACGATGAATCAGTTCGATTAATCTCTAACGGAATTGAAGTTTTGCCAGAAATTATTTTGCCTTACGTAATTGCCGAGGTAAAAAGATTGGGAGATTTGTCTGCAGATATACGAACAGCAGTCCCAGTTGAGCACAACGGTTCAATATCTACACTGCCTCCAGTAAAAGTAGATTACGAACAAAGTCGTGGCAAACCAAATCCATTTCTCACAATATTAAAAGATAAATTCAGTCAATTAGCTGGTGCAAGATCTGCATCGCAAGCTATCGACTTATAATTTCTCAAAATTTAATTTTTCAAAAATGTCTAACATCCGCGTTATATCTCAGTATATCAAAGACTTGTCTTTCGAAGCTCCTAATGCTCCGAGCATTTTCTTAAATCCAGCAGTTAAGCCTGATATTGAACTCTCGATCAATATCGACGCCGCTAAAATTGCCGAAGAAGTTTTCGAAGTTAGTTTGAAAATTTCCGCTGATGCTAAAGGCGAAGGTAAAAGAATTTTCCTTTGTGAAATTGTTTATGGCGCGGTCTTTGCAATCAAAGACATCGAAGAAAATATGTTGGAACAGATTTTGTTAATTTATTGTCCAAACTTGATTTTTCCTTACTTAAGAAGAATCGTTACTAACCTTACAACTGACGGTGGTTTCCCACCTTTAATGCTTGACCCGATTGATTTTGCTGATCTTTACAGCCGCAGAAAAATGGCTTCAGAATCAGCTCCAATCAACGATACTAAAAACTAATAATCTCTCAGATTTATAGATTATTATCCCGCATTTTTCGGGATCTCGTTCAACAAATTCATGTTTAAAATGAAAAAATATCTTCTGCTTTGCGCCGCACTTTTTTTTACAAATTTCGCGCAAGCAGCAGATATTTATCCACTTGATCCTGATCACACCAACATCACTTGGTCAGCCAATCATTTTGGTTTCTCCAGCCCATCAGGAAAATTCACCCAAGCTAAAGGTTACATAATAATTGACGAAACTCGTCCGCAAAATAGCGCGGTATCGGTTACCATCAAAACAGATTCTCTTATAACTGGAATTGCCAATTTTGACTCTCGTTTAAAAGGTAAAGATTTTTTAAATACTGCGAAATATCCCGAAGCAACTTTCGCTAGCAAAAATGTTATTGTTCAAGGCAATAACGCCAGAGTTACCGGCGATTTTACTTTGCTTGGAATTGCCAAAGAAATCACACTTAACGTCCATTTAAATCGTATTGGACTGAACAGCTATACTCAGAAAAAAACCGTTGGTTTCAGTGCTAACACAACCATCAAACGCTCCGATTTTGGCATGGATTTCGGCATTCCCGGAATTTCTGACAACGTAAAAATTAACATCGAAGTTGAAGGAATTTTAGACAAAAACGCCAAAACCGACGCTGACAAAAACGAAAATAAAAGCCTGATTAAAGAAGATTTATTCAACAACAATACTTACTGGAAAGTAGACACTCAAACCAGCTCGATCTTTTTCAACACAATGCAAAACAATTCATCCGTTAGCGGATCATTCAAAAACTTTGAAGGGAAAATTATTTTCAATCCGCAAGATTTGGAAGGTTCAGCCGTGTCAGTTGATATTTACATGCCTTCAATCACCTGCTCTATTAACGATGCCATTGAAGTTTTAAAAACCACCGAATGGTTAAATTTAGCCCAATTTACCCGTGCTAATTTCACCGCCACCAGCTTCAGCAGAACCACCATTCCCAATCAATTTATCGCCAAAGGAACCTTGACCCTGAAAGGCAAATCATTGCCAGCTGATCTTACTTTTAATTTGTTACGTTATTCTGATATCGCGGCAACTGCCACCGGCTCTGTTACAATCAAACGCTCTGACTTTGGCATCGGAAATCCCAATCCCGCCAAAGCCAACGGCGTACAAGATGATGTTCAAATTAAGTTCACCGTTAATGCTAAAAAATAAAACTGGATTCGATACACGATTGATGCATCAACAACTGATTACAAACAATCTCTGACTTCACCGCTAAAAAAATATTGCACCTTTGCAAAGTGCGTTTAGCTTCTTATTCCTCATCTTTAGGCATCAAATCCCTACATCGATTAGGCGTTTCACAGCACAGAATCAGCCCTGTGCGTTGGCAAAAGATTTACATACGGAGAGGTGGCCGAGAGGCTGAAGGCACCTTCCTGCTAAGAAGGTATATGGGTAACACTGTATCAAGGGTTCGAATCCCTTCCTCTCCGCCATGACCCTGTGGACATTAGAGCCACAAGGCTCCAGCCCAGTTGATGATTTTTGCGAACTTTTTCTTCTAACTAGTCTCCTTACGACCTGCAGCCAGTGTGGATCGAACTGCACTTCCAAAAAATTAGACATCAAGTTTCAACGCACGAGCAAAAGACCACTTTTGCGAACTTTTATTGTCGCAAGGTGCAGTTGAAAATTTTTGAAACGGAGAAAATCGGAGAATTATTTTTTAAGTAATGCTGTCTTAAGCTTTGATAACACTGATCAAATCTCAGTGCAGGTGAATTGGAGATTGAGAGAATAGCAAGAAGGAATAAGATCCAAAATGTAACTTTATAAAATCTGATCAGAATGAAAGAAAAAAATATTTTTCCAGATAAGTTTATCTCATTGCATAAAGGAGAGGAATTTTTGCGATCAAAAAGTATTGAATACGCAAAGAGGGATGAAAATGTTTTGTTTCATTTTTCTATGATTGAAAAATCTATGGATGCTTTTGATCATTTTTCTCGTATTTACATTAATGAAAATGAGCAACAATTAACTATACAACTACTTGGGATTAGATTATTTAATGAATCATCTGCAGCAATAAAACTAATAATGTCTGGTTACTATCAAGCCTCTGTTTGTATACAGCGCACATTATTAGAAATGGTGTTTTTATTAAGCTATTTTACTACAGATAAAAATCTTATAGATGAATGGAGTAAGGACGATGAAAAATCTAGAAACGGCAGTGGGAAATTTAGCCCATTCAGCGTTAGACAAGCGTTAGATAATCGAGACGGATTTACGGAAAAGAATCGCCAAAAACATTACAAACTGCTGTGTGAATTGGGAGCTCATCCAACTCCAAACTCATTTAAAATGCTATGCCCATCTCCTAATGGAAACGCTAATTGTGGACCTTTTTTTGAAGCTACGGCAGCAAAAGCTGCAATAGAAGAACTTGTAAAAATTACCATTCAAGGATCAGTAATTTTTTCTCAATTTTTCAAACCAAAAACAGTTGATGATCTTAGAATAAAATTATCACTTATAAAACATCAAAACGAATGGTTCCTGAAGTTTTATCAAGAAACACATTTTTCTCAAGCATTGATTAGCAATATTGATAATATTTTGTTAAAAATAGAAGAGAGTAAAAATCCAACACAAATTGAAATCAAAAACCTATTCAACGAATTTAATGAGTTAATAAAATAATAATTCTATTGGTTCGCAAAAAGGCTCTTTCACTTCCAACAATGTCTATTTCTCTAACTAGAAGGTGCAGTTGAAATAGCCTTTATAGCCTTTATTTATCTGGATCTGAAAAGTGTGAGAAAAGTTCGCAAGAAGGAGCACTCCCTCCGCCAGTAGCCAGTTTTAAGAAGTCCGATAACATCCGACAGATGCAGATAAATCAAGACTTCGGAGCATATTGAAGTCCCAAATCGTCCAAAAAAATCTCTGACAAAACAATCCTGATCTCTTTAATTTCCCAGATTTTATTGCAGGCTATGCAAGGTGATACAAGTAATCTCGGCAAAAGTTCCTAGGCGCATGGGTGGTCCCCAAAAGCCGGTTCCAGAATTTACGTAAACTTGTAAATCTGAATTGGGATATTGGAACAAACCTTTGGAAACTGGTTGTTGTAGATGAACAAAATAATTGAAAGGCCAGATTTGGCCTGCGTGGGTGTGGCCAGAAAGTTGTAGATCGACACTATTTTTGGCAGAATCGTGCATCGTTATTGGCTGGTGCGACAATAAAATCACTGGATTGGCTTGATCGCGTCCCACCAAAGCTTGCGGTAAATTATAACCATTGGCGGAATGGCGACTACTCCAATCATCAACTCCGGCAAGGTCAATTGCACTTTTACCAATTTTTAGCGAAACGTAATTATTGCGCAGGACCTTGATATTAAGACTTTGCAGATAATCACACCATTCTTGAACACCGGAATAATATTCGTGATTTCCAGTAACAAAAAAAACACCGTGTTTGGCTTTTAAATTTTTCAAAGGCTCAACATGTGCACCTAATTCCGCAACCGATCCATCAACTAAATCGCCAGTAATTGCAATAATATCGGCGTCAAGAACATTAACTCGATCAACCGCACGTTGTAACCATTTTCCGTCAAGAATTGGGCCAATGTGAATATCGGTAATTTGTGCGATTTTTAAACCATCAAGTTCTGGAGATAATTTTCTTAAACTAATTTTTACCAATTTAGTTTTGATGAAATTCAACCCGTTCCACAAAGCATAAATTCCACAGCTTCCGGCAACAATAAAAACAGCCAGACCAAAGTTTTTTTGTAACTGCGGGGATAGAAAGATCGAACTGTTTAGCGAAATAAAATTAAGGGCTAACCACAGCAAATCCGCGAGAAAAAATCCTGTAATCAACATCAAACCCAAACCCATCCACGGATAAACAATCCAAGAAATTATTGAGGCAAAGAAGCGAGGCAAAATCCGACTTAGCGGCATCGCCAACAAAGTAATCATCATTAATGAGCTAAAAACACACAACAAAATATTCCGACCGAGATCCTCCAGCTGCAAATAATAAATACTGCGCTGATAAAGATAAAAATGTAGCATCGCCAAAATCAGAGAGAATACCGACAAGAAAGTAATAATCTGCTTCGTGCGATTGGTCATAAAAATTTCAAACGTAAAATTTTAGGGATATTTTTTTTAGATTTTACAACCTCAGGTTTAAAAAAGTCCTTCCTTTATTATTACTCAAAAATATCAAGCTGGGATCGTTTGTTAACTTCATCAACAGTTAGTATTCCAGAATTCAGAACTTGTGTGATTTGCAACTCTGGGTTACTCCTATCTTTATATTAAATCACTCATGAAATCGTCACCAGAAGAGTCAGCAAGTAAATCTTTCCAAGAAATTGTTCGAACTCCTGAAAGAAATACATCTCCCGGATCATCTCCCAGAAACAGAAGATATTCTAGTCAGGCCAGATCAACAAGTTCAATTACGTCAGATAATTACGACATTTTATCTGACGAAATAATTGCCAATCTCAGAGACCGAGAATTTGATACAATAATTTTTGATTTTGATGGCACACTAACAAAATCTCATACGGCAAGGGCTACTAAAAGTGAAATTGGAACCTTATCAAATTGGCTTGCTGATGAAATGATTTTGGAACGAATCCTACGAAAAGGCCGCGAAAATGGCATAAAGTTCTACATCGCTTCAAATCAAAGACCGGAAGTGATAGAAACCATTTTAGAACAACATAATTTGCTAGAATATTTTACAAAGATTCATGGAAATACTTCAGGCTTTCCGCAAAAGGAAATCGCACTCGATGAGATTGCTCAAAATCCCGAAAATCAGAAAATTCTCTATCTTGATGACGATCCTGAAATAATAAGCAGCAGCAAAGTAACATTTATAAGAGGTTTGCTGAAAACTCTTGATGCAAGAGAAAATCCCAAAAAGCGCGATATTAACGGCGAGGCGGGATTAACATTTGAGAAATGGGGACAAATTAAGGATTGTTTGCAACGAGACGATTACGATCTCAACACACCAAGATCTCAGCGCAGATTATCAATATCTGATTCTACAAAATTTCTTACGGATTTAACATCTGCAGAAAATCTAAGCTTTTGCAAAAGCGATATTCTGGTGGATAGTTCCAATGGCTCTCAAAGTTCTAGTGATTACGCAGCAAGAAACTTTGAGCCATTATCTCTAACGTCAATTGGTAAAACAGGTAGATAATTCCTTACACCATCTCTCAAATTACTAGAATCTTCTTTTTAGAAAAATTAGAAATCATCTTCACTTCACGACCAATCAAAAATGCAAATTTTTATGAAAAGAATCCTGATTACTCTAGCAACTTTAGTTTTTGCAACATCAGCTCAAGCATCAGAAAACTTGACCTGGAAGATTGTTCCAGCGCAAAGCAAAATTGAATTTAAAGTTGCACAAGATAACTCAATAATTTCAGGATCTTTCAAAAAATTCGGCGGCACCATCAATTTTGACAAAGCACAATTAGCTAAAAGCAAAGTTGCCATCGATATCGATATTTCTTCAATTGCGGTTTCACTTGCCGAAGCCAATGGAACAGTTCAAAGCCCAGAATGGCTTTCTACCAAAGCTTTCCCGAAAGCTACTTTCGTTGCCGATAAATTTAGCGCCGCCGGAAAGAACTTCCGCGCTGAAGGGATTTTAACCATTAAAGGCAAATCAGTTCCAGCCACTTTGGAATTTGCATTCGATGAATATAACGCAACCAAAGCTCATGCTACTGGTAAAACAACGATCAAACGCAGCTCTTTCGCAGTTGGTAATAGCGACGTTAAAAAAGCCAATAACGTTAAAGACGAAGTTGAAATTTCTTTTGTAGTTTCTGCCGAAAAATAATTTTTAAAAATTTATGAAAAAACTATTACTCATTGCGACTTTATTTTTATCAATCTCTTGCACTCATACCGATCAGAAAGTCAGTTTGAGACTTAATTTGAAAGACGAAAAATCTGAAATTGGAAAAGGTGCCGCAATAGATTTGATGGTGTTTGACGACAGAAAGGATGACGGCGTAATCGGACGCAAAGAATTTAGTCACGACGATAAAATCAATATCACTAGCCAACAAAATGTTGCGTTACTTTTGACTGAGAAAATCGAACAGAATCTGATCAATAAAGGTTTTAAAAAAGGTAATTCCAAAATTATCGAGATTCACATTGAACAGCTATTTTATCTAGCCAAGCGCGGCTTTCCGGTGGGAACTTCAGAAGGAAAAGCGGCGATCAAAGTTGTTGTAAAAAATCCAAAAACTAAATCGGTCGTCACCAAAAACTTTAACTTATCTTTGAATAATAAACATTTCGTTGTCCCTCTTGAATCAACTGATGCGGCGACAATCAACGATATGTTGCAAGAGATCTCTCAAGATATTTTGGACAACCAAGATTTGATGCAAACCTTGGCTAAGTAAAAAGATCATAACTGGATTATTCACAAACTAAGTGTGGTAATCCAGAATCTTTAATACTCCTTTACGCCTAACTATTTTCTCACCTTTCTAGGCAAGGCAAAAAAAGTGTTTTCAGTAATTCCATCCATATCAGAAACGCTGACTTCTGACTTTGAGTTTTCTTTAATTTTATTGATCACTTCTTGCACCAAAACTTCCGGAGCAGATGCACCAGCGGTCAGTCCAATATTTTTTGCGTCTTCAAACCATTTACAATCAATGTCAGCGGCACCGCTGATTAGATAAGATTTAAGACCACATTCTTCGCCTAAATCGCGCAAACGATTTGAATTAGAACTATTAGCTGCGCCAATCACCAACAAAACATCGACCATTTTTGAAAGCTCGCGAACCGCATCTTGTCTGTTTTGCGTTGCGTAACAAATATCTTTCGTTGCTAAACCTTGCTGCATTTGAGGGAATCTTTTTTCCAAAATATCGACGATTTTTTTGGTATCATCGACACTCAAAGTAGTTTGAGTTACGTAAGAAATTTTATCGGGATTTTTGATTTCAATTGTGCGCGCATCATTTTCGTCAGTCACCAAAATCACATCTTTTTTAACACGACCAGAAGTGCCTTCAACCTCAGGATGGCCGCGATGGCCGATCAGAATAATTTCGTATCCTTCTTCTTCATATTTTTTAGCTTCGCGATGAACTTTACTAACCAACGGACAAGTAGCATCGATTACATCAAGACCGCGCGCCAAAGAATCTTCTTCCACACGATCTGAAACGCCATGTGCCGAGAAAATTGTAATTGCACCAACAGGAATTTGGTCAACTTCATCAACAAAAATCGCACCTTTTTTACGCAGAGATTCGACAACAAATTTGTTGTGAACAATCTCGTGACGCACATAAACTGGAGCGCCAAATTTAGTGATTGCTCTCTCAACAGTTTCAATGGCACGAGTAACGCCAGCACAGAATCCACGTGGCTTGGCAAGGATAATATTCATTTTCAGATTTCAGATTAATTTTGTGATCCGCGGAATTACAACGTTTCCGCAAAATAAATTGTTAAGCCAAAATAACAAGGCGCAACAAAAAGCCCGGCGAACTTCAAATTGAAGGCCGGGCTCCTAGAGATTTAGTAACGAAATATTATTTGTTCATCATCTCTTGATTGATGAACTGGATTACCGCACCCAATTCTTCTCTGATTTTTCTGAGCAACTCAGTTTTTTGCTCATAGTTTTCTTCTGGATGCTTTTGAGCATATTCCAAAATTTTCGAAAGATCAAAAGCACCAATTGATGCTGCCGCACCCTTAAAGGCGTGAGAAGCCATATACCAAGAATTATCGTTAGAACTTTTGATCGCATCTTCCATTTTTTCGATATTGCGATGAGCATTATCAGTAAAGATCGCGAATAGTTCTTTCTCAAATTCAACGTCGTTTTCAATTATGCTGCGCAAAAATTCAACATCGACGGCTTTCTTATTGATCGTAGAAGTAGCGTTATTTTCCATATCTTCTCGTAGATTTTATTAATTAACTTCAAAAGCGTTTTGGTGTTGGTATTTCGATCTCATTTACATAAGCATAAAATAAATAACACAAGGTCGTCAGTCAAAAAAACTTAAGGGGCAGAAAAAATGTTGCAAAATAGTTTTCCTACTCAACTTGAAATTGCTTAGAGCAAAACTAAATCCAACCCCAAGCTGTAATCGTAAGTCTTTAGAAGCAGCGTGTTTTATTAATCCAACTCATTTAAAATATGACAAACATTAATCAAAACCCAGAAACTCCTAAAATCTGCCTTAGCAAAAAAATAAAATCTTACTGGCAGAACTTTCACCCTTCCAAACCTTTTATTGCTACAAGCTGTATTTTACTTGGAATCGCAGCTACCTTGATAACTCAAAATATTTCTAAACCTAGTTATCACCATCCCATAGTTCGTAATTTCATTCCCTACCCTTCTCTTGCATTTGCTGATGATGATTTTTTTGCCGATATAAGAGAAATCGAAGCCACCATTCACCAAGATTTTCTCAATCATCAAAAACGCATGAGAGAAATATTTGCTGACGTCGAGAGAAATTCTGGAAATAATAATGTTGCTCGCGTTTCCTCAAGCGAGGATGCCGATAATTACTATTACCAGATCGACTTTTCTGGTTTCACTAAAGAGGAAATTGTCGTGGGAGTAAAAGATAATATTTTAAGCTTCTACGCTGAAAATAAAAAATCAGGTAACAATAAGAACGGCGAAATTAATTCATCATCAAACTTCCATTACTCGTTCTCGATACCGCAATATAATCACAAAAAAGAACCTGAAATTATCCGCAAAGATAATCAAATCATCGTAAAATTGGCGAAGAAAAAATAACCAAAGCAACACACCACAAAGCCCAGCTGTTTTACTTTCTGCAAATACTCAGATCTCTTTCGAACAACTCTGATTTAATGCCCGAGCAATCAAGCAAAGAATCAAACAAATTATCGTGCGAAAGAGATTCTGATTTAGTTTTTTGCGACGCCGCTGCAAACTTTTTACGATAGAATTGATCGCGCTTCAACTGATCTGTCATGTAAAAAAACATCGGAACTTTTTTCACAGCATCACTGTCAGAAGTCTTTTTGCCACCGTTAGCATAAACCCCATTCTCTCCCAGAAATACACCGTGATCGGAAGCAAAAAATAAAATTGAGTTAGTACCTTTCAAAGATTCAATTACCTGTGACACAAAATAATCAGTGTACAAAACACTGTTATCATAGCTATTCGTGACATCTTTTAGCGGACAAGAAGCCGGCAATAATTTGCACTCCGGCGTAAACACTGTAAAATTTTCCGGATGTCTTTCATAGAATCTAACGTGATTGCCAAAGCTGTGCAACACAATGAAATTATTACCACCTTCTTTGATAGCGTTTTGCATGTATGGAATCAGAGCTTCGTCATAAATTTTATTCGAGCGCAATGACGACTGCAAACGATCGCGGAAAAAATAATCATCAGCTTCTGAAGCCATAATATTCAACATTCCGTTACTAAATTCTTTCGAGCTTTGAGCTGAATACCAATAAGTTTTAAAACCCAATTCGTGGAAAACTGAAACCAAACTTTTTTCTGGCGGCATATCAACGAAATCTTTCAAAGTTCGGTGTGACATCATCGAAGTAACCGACCTTGTCGTAGTATTAAAAGAGGCGGAAATCGTGTAATTCAAAAGGTCTGGGATTTGTGACAAATGCGGAGTAGTGTTTCTCTCGTAATTGTTCAAACCAAGATGGTCGGCACGCAAAGACTCACCAATGATAAATATTACGTTAAAATTTTTTGGATTTTTTTCCTGAGAAAATTTGTAGATCTCACTCAAAGAATGACGACTTTCTGCTTGTTGCAATTGTCCGTGAAAACGATCGAAATATTCGTAAATCGCACTGCAATAGTTAGTTGGAGAATATTGAGCAAAGGAAACTTTCAACATTTTTTCCGAAGCAAAGGCAATCTGTAAAGCAGCTAGAAATACAATGGATAGCGCACTAACAATAATTTTTTTTCTAAACGCAGTCGCGGAAATTTTTGCAAAAAAAATCAAGAAAGATGGCAGAAATGCGAAGCAGAAAAAATAAACTCCAAGCGAATAATCGATTACTTCATCAGCATGACCGGCACTATCCAAAGCGTTAGCGATCATTGCTCCGTCAAGTATAGTACCAAATTTGTTTAGAACGTAAAGGTAACCTGTGGAAATAAAAAATGCTAAAATCAAAAACGATTTTAACAAAATTTTATTAAAAGTTAGAGTCAGAAAAAATATTATCATCACAACAATTACCGCCAAAATTTCTGAGGAGAATATCAAAAATTTCAATAGCGATGAGTCGCTTAAATAAAGGGTAAATTCAGATTGGATAGTTTTAAAATTGTAAAAAATTCCAAGGAAAACTGAACTTATTACAATCAAAATCAGGTCAGAAATTTTGAAGGAAAAAATATTTCTTTTAAGCATTAGTCTGGTTTGATTTAATTTCTTTTTTACGCGTCTTCTTAACAAAACTTTCTTTAAATGTTTCGAAAAAAATTAAAGAATATTTTTCTTTTTATTTTGCTTTTTGTTGTGGCTGCCGAAATTACAGTCGTGATTTCCAATAATTTGTATTTTGAGAAAGTTGCCAACCAAGAAGTTGCACGAAGATCCATGCCGAAATCTAGCGGTAATGCTGTAAAACACGCTTATGCTGCCAGTTTAATTTATTCAACTTTGCGGACATTTTTCTTCACGGAAGACACTGCAAAAAATATCACAGTATTTTTGGGAAAATCTAACGAAATTGCCGAAGTTATTTTCAAACCTCATCAGGATTCAACTTTGGAAATGATCAAAGATATGCAAAATAATCTTTTGGGAATATGTGTGGCGCAATGGATGGAAGAGAATAAAGAAAATCCCGCGATGGAAGATCGTATCAATTTAATGGGAAATTTTGCCGAGAGAAAGAAACTTATTTTATCACGCGATGACGTTGTTTTAGATGATGAAACTAGAGAGCTTTTCCGCAAAAGTTTTAGCTATTCTATTGCTGCTAAATGGATGGAGGAAAATGAGCAAAAGCTGTCGTGTAACTTATTTTTTGATGAAGGGACTTTGGAAAAATAATAAGCTGCGATTCTTGATTTCTATGAGTGGAACTAGCTGAAAATCGGGATTTAAAAGAAACTCAGTTGTGTTCCCAAATCAAAATAAACCGTATTTTCTTCTCTGTGATTTTTTGTTAACATTCTAGAACGAGACAGAACACGAGCGCAAGTCATAGAAGCATACACATCATTTTTGCTGAAACCGATTTTAAATCCAGAACTGCTCAGACGACCGCTGTTGGAAACGCCACGATTTTGTACGTAACCATAATCATAAAATGGCGTCAGAGAAAAATAATTTAGATTAGCCAGATTCTCTGATTTCTTTTCGGCAGAAATATGAGGTAAAATTAACTGACCTAAATTCAGTGTAACTTCGTTGCGAATATTAAAGCCAGAATCGCCCAGGATACTTCCCTGCCTGAATCCGCGTACTGAATAAAAACCACCAGAAGAAAATTGATCGATGCTGTAAAGATGATCTCTCGCTAATTGGCTATCAAAACTGAAGTTATATGATGCTGGAATTTCAAGGCTTGGGATTAAGAATTTTTTAGCGTAATTTGCATAAAATTTAAAAATTTCCACTTCAGCGTGTGGCGAGAATTTCGATACATCTGAACCATCTGTTTTGGCGTTTAAAACATTAAGAGATTTGCTGAAAGATGGTTTTAAAAACAATGTCGCCGAATCAAGAAAGAAGGTGTTGGAAATTGAAGCGGTAAAAATTGAAGATTTGCGACTTTGTGTTTCGTTACGCTCTTCATCGGTAAAGATTTGGTTGTCGCGATTGCTGAATAAAAAGTTAGAACTGATTTTATATTTTTTATTACGAAACAACAAACTCTCTAACGCGATTGCTTTTGTTGTTGTAAAACCTTTGGCGCGGGTTTTCCCACTTGAACCAGTTAAGAAAAAATAAGAATTCCTACCACCGCTTAATGTCAAATTATGTTGGCCAAAAGGCAGACTCCAACTGCCATTGGTAGCGTTATTGTAACGCCGATCATTTTCTGAATCGAGATCGTTTGAAGTACGACTCAAGTTAAAAATATCATTCATCTTCAAAAGATTATCTTGGGCGAAAGAAATCGTATCACGCCTTACACCAGTATTTTTGCTGCCAATATTGTCATAAGAAAGATTTACTCTGGCAGTATTTTTGGGATGATTTTCGATAACGATAATAGATTTATTCGGAGCACTTCCTTGAAGAATTTTAACTGTCGCCTTGTTTGAACTCAGGCGATTAATACGTTCAAGCGCAGGTTCAAGATCATGAATATTTAAAACTTTTCCGCCCTTTGGCAAATCATCAAAACCAAAAGCTGTTTTCACCTGCATTTTGTCAAAAAATCCGTCATCATTAATGATAATTTTTTCAATATATCCTTCGATAACTTGTACTTTCATATGACCATCTATCAAACTTTGCTGTGAGCTGCTTGAGCGCGAAGTAGCATAACCTTTGTCAGACAAAACTTCTGCTACTTCTTCATCAAATTTTGGCAACCAATCAAGAGTATAACATTTGTTCAAATATTTTTCTGACAGCAATTTTTCTTCAGCAGAAGTAAGTAAGTTATTTTTTGAAAAAGTAATTGTGCGCGGTCTGAAACATTGAATTGAGCGCAGATTTTGAATTACTTTGCCGTCATTTTCCGATAGATCATCTTCGAATTTTTCTTCTTCTTTTTCTTTAGCGTCTTGTTCTTTGATAACCTGTTTTAACTCAACTTGTATTTCTTTTTCTTGGTCAATTTGCTTCTGGTTTTGAATAACCTGACTTTGCTGATTAATGATATTTTGTTGCTCACTTTCCGATGCTGCGTAAGCCCTAAAAGAGAAACACAACAACAGAAAAGTGGCTATTATTTTTTTCATTATTTGGCTATTCTATCCTGAAATTTTAGGCACGAAACTGTTAGAAATTACTACCGGAGACAAATCTTGTGAAACCACAGATTTATCAATTTCTTTGCCAGCAAGCAAATCTTTGATTTCTTCACCACTTAAAGTTTCAAATTCTAAAAGATTTTGTGCTAATTTTTCTAAATCAGCTTTTTTCTCAGTCAAAATTTGCTTAGCACGCTGTAGAGCTTCAGAGACAATTCTTTTAACTTCATCATCGATAATTTTTCCGGTTTCTTCCGAAAAAGTTTTTTGCGCAGCGTAAAATCTCGAACCTTCTTCTTCAGAATAGTCAATAGTTCCAACTTTGTCGGACAAGCCCCAACGTGTAACCATACCGCGCGCCATATTTGTTGCTTGCGTGATGTCTGAAGAAGCGCCAGTTGTAACTTTGTCGTAGCCAAAAATTAATTCTTCTGCAGCACGTCCACCCATCGCTACTACCAAGTCATCATGCAATTTTGCACGAGTCACAGAGAAACGATCATTTTCTGGCAAACGCATTACAAGACCGAGAGCGCGACCTCTTGGAATAATTGTGGCTTTGTGAATTGGATCAGAATTTGCGCAGTTTAATGCTGTAATTGCGTGTCCAGCTTCGTGATAAGCTGTTAGTTCTTTTTCCGATCTTTGCATCACCATACTTTTTCTTTCCGTGCCCATCATAATTTTATCTTTAGCTTCTTCTAAATCACGCATTGTAACCATGCGCTGGCTTTTACGCGCGGCCATCAAGGCACCTTCATTTACTAAATTCGCCAAATCAGCACCAGCAAATCCTGGAGTACCGCGAGCAATAATTTTTGAATCAATATCAGAAGCCGCCGCAATTTTTTTCAAATGCACGTTTAAGATTTGTTCACGACCTAAAATATCTGGATTCGGTACGGTAATTTGACGATCAAAACGACCTGGACGTAATAGAGCACGATCCAAAACATCTGGACGGTTAGTTGCCGCAATAATTACGACACCTTCATTATCCGAGAAACCATCCATCTCTACAAGCATTTGGTTTAAAGTTTGCTCGCGTTCGTCATTGCCACCACCAACACCAGAACCACGATGACGACCTACTGCGTCAATCTCGTCAATAAATACAATACACGGTGCAGATTTTTTAGCTTGTTCAAACATATCACGTACGCGTGATGCACCAACACCGACAAACATTTCTACAAAATCAGAACCAGAAATTGAGAAGAATGGTACATTCGCTTCACCAGCAATAGCCCGTGCAAGCAATGTTTTACCAGTTCCTGGAGAACCAATTAATAAACAGCCACGTGGAATCTTTGCCCCAACATCGGTATATTTTTTGGCGTCTTTCAAGAAATCGACTATTTCAGAAAGTTCTTGTTTAGCTTCATCAATACCAGCAACGTCAGCAAAAGTAACTTTATTTTTATTTTCCTGTAAAAGCTTAGCACGAGATCTCCCAAATCCAAAAGCACCGCCGCCACCTTTTCCTCCGGCTGTTCCTCGTGCAAGGAAAATCCACAAGGCAATCATCAAAACAAATGGCAACCATCCCAAAATTCCAGCAATAATCTTTTCTGATTTGCTGATAAGTGGAATTGCCGTAACCTCCACACCCTTCTCTTGCAATACCTCAATTAGTTTCGGATATTCCGGTAAATAAGTATAAAATTGAGTCTCATCTTTTAATTTTCCGACCAAATCACTACCTTTAATCTCAACTTTAGTAACTTCTCCCGCCTCAACTTTTTTCATAAAGTCACTGAAAATTAGTTTATTACCAGATGAATCAGGACCATTAATAGCTTGAGATATAGTCATTATTACGGCAAAGATAACCAGCCAGATAAAGAAATTTTTTCCAGAGTTTTTCATTGAGAGTTTTTTGAAGTTTTTACGATAAAAGGAAGCGAAGTTAACTTAAGAACGGACATCGAAATTTCAATCAGGATGTTATAAAAAATCGGGAAATTATCTATTCTACACAATATTAGTAATCCTTAACAAATCAGATGATTAACAATTTTATGTCAGAATTTTTTTTCTAAAAATAAGAAAAATTTTCAATAAATTCACACAATAAAAAACCCGTCGATCAACTGAATGATCGACGGGTTTTTCAATTTCTAATCATGAATTTAATGTCACTAATAGACTTGGCGATAACCTACTCTCACTGGACCTAAAGACCAAATACCATCGGCGCGACTTGTGTTTCACTTGCGAGTTCGGAATGTATCGAGTGGTTCCACACCGCTATCGTCACCAAGTCAATTAGTAACATTATTTTGTGATAATCGATAACTAGAGAAATACCTGCTTAAATATGTTCAATCTTCAAGAGCGAAATATGATCAGTGTAAATTTTACACTACACATAACTTTGAAAGAAAGCCAATCGGGTTATTAGTACTGGTTAGCTCAAAGCATTACTGCCCTTACACACCCAGCCTATCAACGTGGTAGTCTTCCACGACCCTAATAGGGAAAACTTGTTTTGAGGGAGGCTTCCCACTTAGATGCTTTCAGCGGTTATCCCGTCCGTACTTAGCTACCCAGCAATGCTTCTGGCGAAACAACTGGAACACCATTGGTACGTTCAACTCGGTCCTCTCGTACTAAAGTCAACTCCTCTCAATTTTCCAACACCTGCGGCAGATAGGGACCGAACTGTCTCACGACGTTCTGAACCCAGCTCACGTACC
>CAYUHG010000005.1:0-80345 GCA_964444545.1 uncultured Rhizobium sp. | reverse complement strand
AAAATCTTCTTCTGGTTTTGCGGTTAGAGTGAGAAATTTGATTTCCACTCATTACGCCTGTACCCAGTAATTCACATCTTCTAGACATAATATCTCTTTGTATTTCCAATAATTAACCTTGGCAGTCGAAAGCAGATTTACCAGAGATAGCTGAAACGATAGTTGGCGCGCCAAACATCGCTGCAACACCTGCAGTAACACCTACCAATAAACCCCAAGAAACTTTACCAGTGAAGAAACCGACACCTACAGCAACGATAGCGAAAGCAGCAATAGCTTTACCAGCGTTACCAGTAACGATTTTCATCATGTTGCACATGGTAGAAACCAAAATGTTATCGTTAACAGAACCAGAAGTAGTTGATTGAGCTTTAGCGTCAGACACTAGTGCTGGAACAACTGCTGGGGTAACTGCTAAGAAAAACAAAGACAAAAGTGCAACCTTTGCCACGAATGCAGAAAGTTTTTTCATGATTAAAATTTTTAGATTTTTTTACAGGGAAGAGCTTAAGAACCTATGACAGGTAAAGCGCAGGGGCGCAAGTTGCACCAGCCATTTTAAAATTGCAACAGGGAATCTTACTACTGTCCTAAAATTTTTATTTCCCACTCTAGATTAATTCCAGTGTGCTCTTTAACTTTTTTCCGAACTCGATTTCCAAGGTCGATCAGATTCTGTGCCGAAGCATTGCCACGATTGATCATAAAGTTACAGTGCTTCTCAGAAATTTGCGCATCGCCTTCTGTAGTGCCACGACAACCAGCATCATCAATTAATTGCCAAGCTTTTTTGGCTGAAGAATTTGTGGGATCAGGATTCTTGAAGGTGCTGCCACCAGTTTTTGCGCGTATTGGTTGTGCAGTTTCGCGTTGTTGATTTAATTCAGCTATTTTTTTTGCTACAGATTCAGAAGTTGATTTTGAAGCTTTGAATAGACCTTCAACAAAAATAAATTTTTTAGCGATTTTGTTACCGCGATAATAAAACCCAAAATCAGAATTTTTTAATTCAAAAATATTACCATCAAAATCTAAAGCAGTTGCGCTGATTAGAGTTGAAGCAACATCAGATCCATAACAACCAGCATTCATAGCAATTGCACCACCGATTGAACCAGGAATTCCTGTAAAAAATTCTAAATCAGCCAAAGCGGCATTTTTACAAGATAAAGCTACGTTACCACAAAGTGCAGCAGCGCCAGCGCGAACGGTTTCTTTTTCTTGAGAAATTTTAGCAAATTCGCCACCAAGCCTTATTAAAACTCCCTTAACGCCATTATCAGAAATAATGACGTTAGAAGCAGCTCCTAAAACATTAATTGGAATTTCTTTCGGACAATTTTTTAAAAAATACTGTAAATCTGCTACATCAGCTGGTTTGAAAAGGATTTCGGCTTTTCCGCCAACATCGAACCAACTTTTTATTTCAACATTTTCACGATAAGTGCCGCGAATTTGGGGTAAGATTTTTATTAGCTCAGACATTATGAGTAAGATTGAATATTACTGAAGTGCGACCTTCTCGAGCGGCCTTCTTCTGATATTTAGTTACAATCCAATCATCGGGAAAAATCTGCCAATCTTTTTTGGAATTAGCATCCCAAGTGAATTTTTTGCTTTGGGAAACTTCTGCTAAAATCCAAATTTTGTAAGAATCGTGATCGGTAGCGATTGTTAGTTTTGCACCTAATTTCATTTTCGGTGATAAAATTTCGTCCAAAAATTCCTGATTAATTAAACGGCGTTTGAAATGTTTTGATTTTGGCCAAGGATCGGGAAATAGAATAAAAATTTGATCGAAAAATTTATCGGGAAATTTTTCCAAAAAAGGTCTCACATCTTGAGTAGTGATGCGCAGATTTTTTAGAGGTTCAACTTCAACTTTAGAAAGTAGATTTACGACTCCGTTTAAGTGCGGCTCAGCGCCGATAAACAAAGTATCGGGATTTTGTTTGGCTTTTTCAAAAGTAAAATCGCCAAAACCAAAACCGATTTCAAGGCAATTTTTTCTGGATTGAAAATCGTGATCGCTAACTTGGTAACTAGGAAGTAAATCGGTCAGCAAATCGTTTTTATGATCGGAAAGTTTGCGGCTTTTGATGCGTCCGAAACTGCGAATTAGGCGATTATTTTGAAAGTTTTGCGACTCTTGCTGCATGTCTTGAACCTTCAAATTCAGTGGAAAGGAAGGCTTTCAAAATTGATAAAGCCGGTTTTTCTTTTGTGATACGTGCGCCTAAACAAAGCACGTTAGCATCGTTGTGGGCGCGAGATAATTTTGCTAAATTGGTGCTGCTACATAGTGCAGCACGAATATGTTTGAAACGGTTAGCTGCAATTGAAATTCCAATGCCGCTGCCGCAAATTAAAATTCCGCGGAGTTGGTTTTTTGTCGTAATTTTTTTGCAAAGTTTTTGTGCGTAATCTGGATAGTCGACAGATTTTTGTGCAGAGTCACAGCCAAGATCAATGGTATCAAAGCCAAGCTTGGTTAATTCGGTAATGAGAAACTTTTTAAGTTCAAAACCGGCGTGATCCGAAGCGATCAGGATTTTTTCTGGTTTTTGGGAAATGGTTTTTTTCATTTTGTACAAAATAAAAAGGCGACCCGAAAGTCGCCTTTTGTATAACTTGAGAGACTATCTCTTACGATAAGTCTGACCTTTACGCGCTTTTTTCAAGCCGTATTTCTTACGTTCAACAACACGTGAATCGCGAGTCAAGAATCCACCAGCTTTCAAAGGCTTGTGATTTTCTGGATCGAAAGCAACTAACGCTTTGCTGATTCCGTGAGCTAGGGCGCCAGCTTGACCAGAAAGACCGCCACCGCTGATTGTAGCAACAACGTCAAATTTATTGTCAGTTTTAGTAGCACCGAAAGGGAATCTGATGATGTTAAACAAAATTTCTCTGCCGAAATAAGTTTTAGCATCACGATCGTTTACGGTAATTTTACCACTACCTTTTTTAATCCAAACGCGAGCAGCAGCATTTTTTCTTTTGCCAGTTGCATAAGCTCTTCCTTGAGCGTCAACTGTTTTAACGCGGTCAGTGCTAACTTCATTAGCTGCACTAACTTCAAGAATTTTTTCTTTGATGGTCGAAGGCATAATTTTTATTAGTTAGATTTTTTGTTTTTTCTGTTCATTGAGGCAATATCCAAAACTTGAGGATTTTGTCCTTGGTGCTTGTGTTCAGAACCAGCGTAGATGTGTAATTTTACCATGATGTCGCGTTGTAATGGTCCGCGAGAGATCATTCTAGAAACTGCACTTTCCAAAATTCTTTCTGGGAAGTTGCCTTCCATGATTTGGCGGGCAGTTCTTTCTTTGATTCCACCTGGGTGGCCAGTGTGCCAATAGTATTTTTTGTCAGCAAATTTTTTGCCAGTGAATTTCAATTTATCGGCATTAATAACAACAACGTGATCTCCGCAATCAAGGTTTGGAGAGAAAGTTGGTTTGTGCTTACCGCGTAGAATGTTGGCGATGATTGTAGAAACTCTTCCGACAACTAGGTCTTCAGCGTCAATCAACCACCATTTTCTTTCGATTTCGCTCGGTTTAGCAGAATAAGTTTGGCGCATAATTCTAAATTTCCAAAATTAGTTAATTCTTAAGTTTTCCAAAAATTAGTGAGTTAAGCCTTGCAATGCTTGTCTCTATTATTTACTTGGGGGATCTCTTTTGTGAGAGAAAATGTCTTTAGTTGGGAAAGAGGGCGCGCATTAAAATTACGCTCAACCAAAAGTCAAACAATTTTAGCGCTGCAATAAAATTACTTTGAAAAATCTTGGCGTAACAGACTAAAACAAAGAGCATCTACATATTCTCCGTGATGCCGACGATGTTGTCTGAGGGTACCTTCGAGAGTAAATCCTTTTTTAAGCAAAAGATTCTTAGATGGCAGATTCTGTGTGGATGTAAAAGCTTCAATACGGTTTACCTTTAGCTGTTGAAAGCCATATTTTATAACTTCATTCATCGCTTTGCTGGTAATTCCTTGTCGCCAATATTCTTTAGCTAGATCGTAGCTGATTTCGATACGATTGTGGTAGGAATTATAGCTTGTTAGACCAATTGATCCAATCAGTTGATTCGTATCTTTCTTAGCAATGGCGAAATATATCCCGTCATTTTGGTAAAAAACATTTCGCCAATAATGCAGTTCTCTACGAGCATCTTCAAGATCTCGCGGCATCTCGCATAAAATGAACTTATTTACTTCTGGATCTGTGTAGTATCTAAAAAAATCAGCAACATCTCCTTCGTTCTTTTCACGTAAAATATAGTCTCCAAGGTCGATAACGGGAAATTGTTTTTTGATGTAATTATGCATTTAGGACGTTTTTTTGAATGGATTGCTTTGTCTTGATATACTCGGGTCGAAGATGATATGACAATTGGGTTTTTTAAAATGTTGCAATTATAAAGCTGATATGCAACTTAGTGAAAACGCTTATCTACCTCGTTTCAAGTGGTTTTTAAGTTTTTACTTTTAAAAAATCTAAAATTTTAATTATGAAAAAACTTTCTCTACTAGTGACAAAAGTTGCACTTTTGTCTTTGTTTTTCTTAGCAGTTACCCCAGCAGTTGTTCCAGCTCTAGTCTCTGACGCTAAAGCTCAATCAACTACTTCTGGTTCTGTTAACAATAACATCTTAGTTACAACTATGTGCAACATGATGAAAATCGTTACTGGTAACGCTGGTAAAGCTATTGCTGCTTTCGCTATCGTTGCTGTAGGTGTCGGTTTCTTCACTGGTAAAGTTTCTTGGGGTTTATTGGTAGGTGTTACTGCAGGTGTTGCAGCGATGTTTGGCGCGCCAACTATCGTTTCAGCTATCTCTGGTAAATCTGCTTTCGACTGCCAAGGTTAGTTCATAAATAGGCGGATTCGGCAAGAGAATTCGCCTAGTTTAGGAGATGTTTAATCTACTCTACTAAAATCTTGCTCACTTCCACCAATCTGACCGATCTGCTGTCAGAATCGATTATCTTGAATTTCAGATTTCCTTTTTCAATTTCCTCTCCCGCTTCTGGTACACGTTTAAACAGTGACATTGTTAGACCGGCGATAGTCTGAAAACTATCTTCATTACGTTTGATTTCAGTTTGTAAAATATCCTCAACTTTAGAGATTTCAACGCGTCCACCAAAATTAAAAATGTTATTGTTAATTTTTTTGATGCGGAAAAAAGCATTGTCTGAAGGTAAATCGTGTTCATCTTCAATATCACCAACGATTTCTTCCATAACATTTTCGATTGTAACAAATCCGTCAACGCCGCCAAATTCGTCTAAAACAATGGCGACATGGACTCTTGCCATACGCATGCGTAACATCAAATCTAGAACTTTCATCGATCCTGGAACGAACAAAATTTTACGCATAATTTTATTGAGCACAAAATCAGTGTCTTCTTCGCACAAAAATTTTGATAAATCTTTGCTGTGAATAAAGCCGATAATTTCATCGAGAGTTTCTTTAAAAACTGGAATTCTGGTGTGACCTTTAGTAGTGATAACCTTCTTAATTTCTTCCAAATCAGCATCATGTTTGATGGCAATCAAATCCGCTCTTGGAGTCATGATGCCAGAAACTTTTTTATCGCTTAGGTGTGCGATATTTTTGATCATCTTTTTTTCTTCGAAGCTGATCAGATTTTCTTTTTCGTAAGTATCAACCAAGTGTGATATTACCGATAAAAAAGATTTACGGCTTTTTTTGCCGATTAAACTGAAGAAAAGATGAAATAATTTTTTAAAGTGTGATTTCTGAACTAGAGTTTTAACTTTGCGTTTCGATCGGTCCGTCATTAAAATTATTAAGTTTGTTGATATGGGTTTGCGATGCCGATTCTCTTTAGAATCTTAACTTCGAGAGCTTCCATGGTGTTGGCCATTTTTTCATCTTCATGGTCGTAACCGATAAGATGTAAAATGCTGTGTAAAATCAAGTGTGTCAAATGGTCACGAAATTTCTTTTTTTGTGCAAGAGATTCTTTTTTTACCGTTTCCTGAGCAATTATAATATCTCCCAAGAGTAAATAAGTATTGGATCCAACCACTTTTTTAATACCGATATTTCGAATCAAATTTTCATCTAAAGCCGGAAATGACAAAACATTGGTTGGCTTATTTTTTTGACGAAATTGTGAGTTTATTTTTTTGATCTGAGCATCTGAAACCAGTAATACCGATAATTCTAACTCAAAATCTTTGGTAAGAATTTTTTTTAAATCAGTTAGCGGAATCAGGTTTTGGCAAGTTTTGTCGATGAAATTCTCGATATTTTTTTCGTCTTGCCATTTTTTACTCTTAATGACGACATCAATATTTATCATGCGGCACAGAATTTCTGATTTGGACATTTGGTGAATTTTTTTGGACAGATCCGTCCGGGATTTTTTTGATCTACGTAACAAGAAAGTTCAGAAGCTTTGCCAGAATTACTGCAAGAGATGATGTCGGAATATGCAATTGTACAGATTTCGGTAAGAGCTTTAATGAAATGACCATCGCTATTCAAAGCCGGAACTCTTAGATAATTTTTTACGCCCAAATCTGCGGCAGTTTTTTTGTAATCTATATCTAGCTCAACCAGGGTTTCGCTGTGTTCTGAGACAAACGAAACTGGAATGATGACTGGAATTTTGCGATCCAGCGCAACTCTTCTAATCTCAAAATCAAGACTAGGGCCAGTCCATTGTAAAGGACCGACTTTTGACTGATAACAAACGCTAAAATCGATTTTTGCTGTATCGACTTCCAAAAGTTGGGCTAAATTTTCGATAATTTTTTGAGTGGTTTGTTCAACTTGAAAAACATAAGGATCGCCACGATCGATAACTTTTTGTGGCAAACCGTGAGCCGAAAATAAGAAACGGAATTTTGCTAAATTTCCGTCATATAATTTCATCAAAGTTTGTTTGATTAAAAGTGCATGAGACTTGATGAAATCGGCGCTGATAGGATAACAACAAATTAAGCGGCTTTCAATTTTTGTATTAGCTGCTTTTTGTGCCGCAACAAATTTGGCACCAAAATCTTTAAGTGAAGATTCGGTAGTAGTTGTAGAAAATTGCGGATAAAGCGGCAGTAAAATTGCGTTAGTGGGATTATATTGCATTACTTGGGCAATAACTTCATCAGAGAAAGGTTCGGCATAACGCATCGAAACAAAAACTTTGAAATCTCCGATAAAAGAAAGTTCGCGTTCTAGATTATGCGCTTGTTCAAGGGTAATATCTAGTAATGGCGATTTGCCTCCTAATTGGGCATAAATTTTTTGTGATTTTGGTGCTCGACGTTTGGAAATAAAACGAGCTAAAAAAAATCGCAAAGGTTGCGGGAGGTTAATAATAGAGCGATCATTGAATAGGTTGAACAAAAATGGTTCAACTGACTCCAGATTTTTTGGACCGCCTAAATTGAATAAAATTACCGCAGTTTTTTTGTTTGAATTAGCCATGTTTAATCAATGTTTTAAGTGCTAAGCTGAAGAAAAATATTACGCAGAAAATTGAAACTAAAGTAGCGCTAATAGTGAGATCAAATTTACTTGCGAGTTCAAAGGAGAAAGATGTGATTCCAAGTCCGATTGCTAAACTCAGTAAAATCATTTGTTTCGCGGAAGTAGAAAATATACGGGCGATTACAGCTGGAAGAATCAGCAAAGCGGTCATTAAAAAAACTCCGACGATACGAACTGATAAGGCAATTGTTAGTGCCAATAAAATTGTAAAAGACAGATTCCAGAAGTTAATTTTGATGCCTTCGATTTTTGCTAAATCGGCGTTGATGTTGATGAGTAAAATTCTACGAAAAGCACAAAATGTGTAAATTGCCACGATCAATGAAATAGCAAATAAGGCGGCAATATCTTGGTTGGTTACTGTTAAAATATCGCCAAAAATGTAAGAACCTAAATCAAGATTTTGTTTAAAAAGATCGTTCAAAATTATTGCGATTGCGATGCAAAAATAAGACGAAATTGCGATCAAAGTATCTTTACCAAAAAGACGATTGAAGGAGGCAATTTCGATTAAACAGGCAAATAATAGAGCAAAAATTATCAGCGAAAAAATTTGATCAGAACCAAAAAATGCTCCAAGTACAAATCCCAAAATTATAGAATGCGAAATGCCATCGCCAAAATAAGCGAGCTTTTTCCACAGCGTAAAAATTCCCAAAAGGGAGCAAGAAACTGTAATTAAAATTAAAGCCAGAAAAGGCTTGATAAGAAATGATTCGATCACTTAATTTTTTATGAAAATTATCCCAAAATTTTTACAGAGCATATGTCAGAACAAGTACAAAAAGTGTTGTCGCAGCTACTAAAAACGCAACTTGAGAAAAAATCTAGCAAAAAGTCGGAAGATAATTTTGTGACGCAAGAAAGTGTTGATGCAAAAAAACGTGAAGAACAAAAAGAAAAATCGAAGCAGGAAACTGCTGGGCAAAAACAGAAGATGAAACGCGGTAATGAAGAAGTTGGTGCGAAAGTTTCACAAGAAGAAACTTGGGCAATGTATCGTAGATTGATTGTCGAAAATGCCGTCAGATTTTTTATGATTTTGCTTTATTGTGTTGTTGCTTTTATCGCAATTGCCAAGGCTGGAATTATTATTTTGACAACTTTTCAGCATTTTTTGCATGGAATCTTTGCGGCACAAGTTCCGCCAATTACTCCAAAAAGTTAAAGCTGCGCGAGTCACGGCTGGCGTTGCTAGTTTGACTTTTATTTTTCGCTGTTTAGAAGGGCGACTTCTCAAAAAAACGACTTATTTCTCGACCTAAAATACCTTAAAAAAACAAGGTTTAACCGTCAAATTCTCACTTAAACTAATATGAGTAAAAAATCAGAAGCCAAACCTAAGGTGGCGGCATCTCAAAAAGAAGTTTCCAATATGTTCAGCAAAAAAGAATTATTGGGTTTTTATCAAGAAATGTTGTTAATTCGTCGCTTTGAAGAAAAGGCCGGACAACTTTACGGTATGGGTTTGATTGCTGGTTTCTGCCATTTGTATATTGGTCAAGAAGCAATTGCGACTGGCATGCGTCACACTATGAAAGATGGTGACAAAGTTATCACAACTTATCGCGATCATGGACATATGATTTCAGTTGGTTCTGATCCGAAAAAAATCATGGCGGAATTACTAGGAAGAGCTGATGGTTCTTCAAAAGGTAAAGGTGGTTCGATGCATTTATTTGATTTGGAAAAACATTTTTACGGTGGTCATGGAATCGTTGGTGCTTCAGTCCCAATCGGCGCTGGTCTTGCTTTCGCCGATAATTATCTTGGCAATAAAAATGTGACTTACTGTTATTTCGGTGACGGTGCAGCGCATCAAGGTCAAGTTTATGAAGCTTTCAACATGGCAAAATTGTGGAATTTGCCAGTACTTTTCATCATTGAAAATAACCATTACGCAATGGGAACTTCGCTGAAACGCGCTTCTTCAATTGATGAACTTTACAAACGCGGAATTGGCTTCAACATTCCTGGTGAAAAAATCAACGGTATGGATGTTTTTGACGTAATTAACGGCGCGCAAAAATGGGTTGATTATGCTCGTTCTGGCAATGGCCCAGTAATTTTAGAATTGGATACTTATCGTTATCGCGGTCACTCAATGTCTGATCCGGCGACTTATCGTTCTAAAGAAGAAGTAAATTGCAAAAAAGAAGCTGATCCGATCGACTCACTGCGTACTTATATTTTTGATAATAAAGTTGCGACCGAAGCTGAGATCAAAAAAATCGACGATCAAATCAAAAATGAAGTAAACGATATTACCGAATTCGCTAAAAACTCTCCTGAACCGGATGAGTCTGAATTGATGACTGAAATTTATAACTAATTTATTACGATTATGGCCTTAAGAAAATTAACAGTTCGTGAAGCTCTGCGTGAAGCAATGGCAGAGGAAATGAGAACTACCCCAGAAGTTTACGTTATGGGTGAAGAAGTTGCCGAATATAACGGTGCTTACAAAGTTACCCAAGGTTTATTGGTTGAATTTGGTGCTAAAAGAGTGATTGATACTCCAATTACCGAACATGGTTTCACTGGTATTGCCGTTGGTTCAGCTTTTGCTGGTTTGAAACCAATCGTTGAGTTCATGACTTTCAACTTTGCGATGCAGGCAATTGACCAAATTGTTAACTCGGCTGCTAAAACTAACTACATGTCGGGTGGTCAAGTTCGTTGTCCAATTGTTTTCCGAGGTCCTAACGGTGCTGCTTCGCGTGTTGGTGCTCAGCACTCGCAATGTTATGCGGCTTGGTATGGTTCAATTCCAGGTTTGAAAGTTGTTGCTCCTTACTCAGCAGCTGATGCTAAAGGTTTGATGAAAGCTGCAATCCGCGATCCAAATCCAGTTGTAGTTTTGGAAAATGAAATCACTTACGGCTTCTCTTTTGAAGAAGAATATGATGACGATCACATCGTTGAAATCGGTAAAGCCAAAGTTCTTCGTGAAGGAAGTGATGTTACAATTATCGCATTTTCTTTAGTTGTTAAATATGCGCTTGAAGCCGCTGAAGAATTGGCTAAAGAAGGAATTGAAGCTGAAGTTATTGATCTGCGCACTATTCGTCCGTTGGATCATGAAACTATCATCGAATCAGTTAAGAAAACTTCGCGTTGTATTACCGTTGAAGAAGGTTTCCCATTTGCTTCAATCGGTAGTGAAATTGCTTCAGTCTTAATGGAACAAGCATTTGATTATTTAGACGCGCCAGTAAAAAAGCTTGCAAGTATTGACGCACCTCTTCCATATGCAGCAAATCTCGAAAGATTAGCTTTGCCAAAAGCGGTTAACATTATCGCAGCGGCAAAAGAACTTATGTTTCGCAACCAGTAATTAATATTCATGTTTTTATACAATTTTGTTAAAAAACATAACATTACAAAATCAGTGTTCATCGGTTATTTCATTGGATTTGCCGTAGTTCTGTATTTTGTTTTTTGTACGTTATTTGGCTCAAAAGGTTTATTAGAATATAACGCTTTGCAACGCCAGGTTGCTAACAAAGAAAGCATCAAACAAGACCTCATTTCTAAGATGCAGGTCAAAAAGAATATGGTTGAGGGTATGAATTTAAACTCGCTCGACATCGATCTTTTAGATGAGCAGGCCAGAAAAGTTTTGGGCTATGCTGGTAAGAATGAAGTTATTGTTTATCAGGATAAAAAATCTTCTCAAACCAATTAAAACAATCAAATGACTCAGATTTCTCTGAAAAGTGAGACCTATCGCAAGCTTTTGCACGTCTTATTAGTTTTTGTTCCGATCATTTACATGAAGATTGGCAAATGGCCAAGTGTAGCGATTTTCGCAGCAATTGCGACAATCGTTGTTGGTCTTGATTACAGTCGCCGCAATAATCCTGCGATCAAAACTATTTTTTCTAAAATTTTCGGATTGGTTTTGAGACCTCACGAGACAGCCGGTGACAAACTTTGTGGAGCAAGCTGGGTTGCGCTTTCAGCCTGTATTACTTTTTTGTGTTTTATTCCTGAAGTTGCGGTTACAGCATTTGCTATTTTGGCAATTTCTGACGCTGCCGCAGCAATTGTTGGACGTAACTTTCCCAGCGAACCTTTCTTCGAAAAAACCAAAAATGGTTCGGCGGCTTTCTTTTTAAGTGCATTCGTAGTGTTGGTTGCTTGTGGAATAATGTTCCATTCCGGATTCTGGTTTTACTTTTTCGGAATTTTTTCGTTAGCAGTTGTAACCTTGCTAGAAGCGCGTCCAAGCATGTTCAGAATTGACGATAATTTCTTAATTCCAATCAGCTTTGCAGTTACCATGACAATTTTCGATGTCATGTGGAACTACTCTTACTAAGGTGTGAATGATCTTCCCCAAAGACTTTCCAGAAAAATTACGCTCCTCAATTCTAGTTTCGGAAGTTGTTGGAAAGAAGGTTAAGCTTAAGTTGCGCGGCAAAGAATTTAGCGGTCTTTGCCCATTTCATAACGAAAAATCTCCTTCATTTACCGTTAACGATCAGAAAGGTTTCTACCATTGTTTTGGCTGCGCGGCGCATGGTGATGTAATCAGTTTTGTCATGCAAAATGAAGGTATGACTTATCCCGATGCGGTGGCGAAATTGGCTGCGGATTTTTCGATTCCAATTCCTAAAGTACAATTCGACCAGGCTAAAGAAGATAAGCTCTCACGCGATTTACTAATTTTGGAAAATATCTGCCAATTTTTTGAAAAGAATCTGCTGCTCGATGCCAACAAAACTGCTTTGGCCTATTTAAAAAAACGCGAAATTTCTGCGGAAAATATCAAAAAGTTTCGTCTAGGTTTTGCGCCAAATTCTTACGAAGCTCTGACTAAATTCTTACAAGCACAAGGTTTTTCGGAAGCTGAAATTGCTGGATGTGGCGTGATTGGTCGTAACGAGCAAAAAAAATTCTACGACAAATTTCGTAATCGCGTAATTTTTCCAATTACCAATAAAAAAGGACAAGTCATTGCTTTTGGCGGACGCACAATTGCTGACGATTTACCGAAATATTTGAACTCAGCTGAAACTGACGTCTTTAAGAAAAATCAAACTCTTTATAATTTTCACTTCGCTCGCAAAGCCATATTTAACAAGGGTTACGCCGTTGTGGTCGAAGGTTATATGGATGCGATTTCATTATTTATGAATGGCGTAGAAAATGTAGTTGCCGGCCTTGGAACGGCTTTAGGAGCGGAACATTTGAAGGAATTATTTTTTACCACCGACAAAATTGTAATTTGTCTCGATGGCGATTCCGCTGGTATTCGCGCCGCAAAACGCGTTTCAGAAATTGCGCTGCCTTTGATTAATTCTAAGAAAAATATCAGCTTCACTTTTTTGCCCAACCAACTTGATCCTGATGATTTTATAAAACAGTTTGGTGCTAAAGAATTGGAGAAAGTTTTTGCTGACGCAACGCCGCTTTCTCAGGCAATTTTCGACTTTGCTTTACTCGATCAAGGCGTCGAGAAAAATGGCAAAATTAGTGCTGAAACTAAGGCGAAAATCGAGACTAATTTGATGGTAAAAGTGGAATCGATTTCTGATGTAACTTCAAAAAAACACTTCGCTTATTTCTTCAAAGATTTGTTGTTTAAGTTAGGTAGAGTGCAGTTTGATATTAAGGCAAAGCAAAGCCAATCAGTGGTTTTATCTCAGATTGTTAAGCGTGAACCTAAATTGGTTAATATGGCCAGAAATATTGGAAGTTCGATAGTAGCTTTGATTTTGAGATTCCCTGAATTAGCACATTTTCGCGATGATAATTTTGACATCAAAGAAGTGCATTTTTGTAACGAAGAAATGGCGGAACTAAAGGATTCGTTGATTAGTTTGATTGAAGAAAATCCAGAATCTGTTACTGAAAATTTGCTCAAAGACCTTGAAAACTCTTTATCGGCTTCCGATCTAAACGATTTGAAGAATGTGCTTGCAAGCATCCAAAGCCTTACTTTAGACTTAGCGCAAATCAAATTAAGCACTCTACTTTTGAAAGATTTATTACTTCAAGTAGATCAGCAATATAAAGAAGCTCTAAGTAAGATTGATGAAATAGAAACTCATCAAACTGCAATCACGAACCAAAAAATTAAGGAAATTTTCGATTATAAAAACTCTCTTGAGCGCAAGATTTTGCAGCTCGAAAAAGACATTGCTTAAAATTTTTAAGAGGAAACATGGCGACAAAAAAGAAAGCTAAAAAAATTGTAAAAGCTCCAGCAAAAAAGGCTCCAGCGAAAAAAGTTGCGGCGAAAAAAGTAGTGGCAAAAAAATCTGCTGCCAAAGCTTTGAAAAAGCCAGCGGCTAAGGTTGTTAAAAAACCTGTGAAACCAGTTAAAAAAGCTGTGGTAAAAAAATCGGTGAAAAAAGTTGTCGCTAAAAAATCTGTAAAAGCTGCAAAACCAGAAAAAATTAAAAAAGTTGTGAAGCCCGTAAAATCAGTTGAGAAAACGAAGAAAGTCGTAAAAGAAAAAGTTATTAAAGAAAAGCCAGTTAAAGTTCCGAAAGTAAAAGCTCCGAAAAGATCTAAATCAAAATTGGCAACTGCAATCAACGATAAAACCGTTGCTTTGGCAGAAAAATTTCAGCTGATCCAAGGTGTAAAATCAGCGCTTCTGCAAAAAGATGAAGAAGGCAAAAAGCTTTCAACTGAATTGGCTGACAAGTTAAAAGTGATGTTGGCTTTGGGTAAATCTCAGGGCTTTTTGACTTACGATCAGATCAACGAAAATATCGACTCTGACATCGATCCAAAAAAATTAGATCGCATTTTAGATATTTTGACTGAGTTCAAAATTCAGATCGTCGAAAAAGAAGATGACCTCGACAAATTGGAAGAAGGTGCTTTGTCGAAGGATGAAGAAAAAAGCCAAAAACGCTCAGAAGATTCGGTTAAAACTTACTTGAAATCGATGAGCAGCGTAAAACTTCTTACTCGTGAAGATGAAGTTGCAATCGCGATGCGTATTGAAGAAGGCCGTAACAAAACCGTTCAGTCGCTTTATCAAAGCCCGATGATTATGAAACATTTCATCGAATGGTATAACGGTTTGTCTGGCGGTACAATCTTGCTGCGTGACATTATCAGAATTGACGAGACTTATAACTCAGAGTTGGAAGAGATCATGAAAAACAGCGAGAAACAAGCCGCTGAAATGGCCGAATCTCAAGCTGCAAGTGAAGAAGATGTTACAACTATCATCAACGATCAGGTCGACGCTTCTGCTGAAGAAGAATCTTTATTCGAAGATGAAGAATTGGAAGAAATCGATGAAAGTGTAGTTTCATTCGTTTCGATGGAACGCATTTTAATGCCGAAAATGTTGGATCTATTCCAAAAAATCGCACATATTTGCCAAAAAATTCTTGATAAGAGCGCAGATAAAACCCGCGCTCAAATTGAAGCTGACAAAGATATCCAAAAATTGAAAGCTGATTTTATGCGTCTTTCAACCGAAGTCAGCTTTAACGATTCGTTGATTAAAGCTTTGGTTGACCAGCTTTACGAAGCTCATGAAAAAGTAACTAGCATTGAAATCGAATTGCTTCGTCTTTCACAAAAACACAGCGTTGATAAAACTGATTTCTTAAAATATTACGTTGGTTTGGAAGAAGGTGAAAAATGGATCGAAAAAATTGCTGCTATTAAAGAAAGAAGATGGTCAGCGTTCTACATTGCTGAAGAGCCGCAAATCAAAGATATTCAAACGCGTATTTTGAAATTGACCAAAATCATGGGATTAAATTTACCAGATTTTAAAGCTTTGATTAACACCGTTAGAAGAAGTCAAAACGAAGAGTTAAAAGCTAAGAAAGAAATGATCGAAGCCAATCTGCGTTTGGTAGTTTCGATTGCGAAAAAATATACCAACCGTGGTTTACAATTCTTGGATTTGATTCAAGAAGGTAACATCGGTTTGATGCGTGCAGTAGATAAATTTGAATATCGTCGTGGTTACAAATTCTCAACTTACGCTACTTGGTGGATTCGCCAAGCAATCACTCGTGCGATTGCTGACCAGTCACGTACTATTCGTATTCCAATTCACATGGTTGAGACGATTAACAAAATCGTTAAAACTTCGCGTCAATTGACTCAAGAACTTGGTAGAACTCCGGATGCGCAAGAAATTGCCGACAAGCTTTTGATGCCAGTGGATAAAGTTCGTAAAGTTTTAAGAACTTCGAAAGATCCAGTAAGTTTAGAAGCGCCAGTTTCAGGTGATGACGAAGATAGTATCCTTGGAGATTTCATCGAAGATAAAACTGCGGTAATGCCTTTTGATGCGGCTTCACACTCGAAATTGAAAGAAGTTACAGCACAAATGTTGTCATCCTTAACACCTCGTGAAGAGCGTGTTCTTCGTATGCGTTTTGGTATTGGAATGGTTACAGATCACACTTTGGAAGAAGTTGGTAAACAATTCTCAGTTACTCGTGAACGTATTCGTCAGATTGAGGCGAAAGCGTTGAAAAAATTACAACATCCAAAACGTTCGAAATTGTTGAAGAGTTTCTTGCAGGACGCTTAGGAATTATTTTTTGTAGCTGGACGGGGTTTGTAACCCCGTCCACACGTTCAGTTCAGTTTTAAAATGACATGAACGGTTAGACGGGGTTACAAACCCCGTCCAGCAGAAGAGTTCGTTACAATTTCTGATACTTTCCCTGAAAGTACAAAAGTGGTTTAGAGTCGTTTAGCTTAGCAAAATTAACGACTTCCCCGATGATGATGTGATGATCTCCTGCTTTGATGATACGATGCTTCTTACATTCGAAATAGCCCAAAGAATTTTCAAAGATCGGATTTCCACTTTCTCCCAGAAAATAAGTCTCTATTCCCCATTTTTTGCTGTTTTTCGGTGTAGCAAAGCCACTTGCTAAATTTTGTTGTGATTCGCTTAGAATATTGAGCGAGAAGGTTTTGTTCTTCTGAAATAATTTTAGATTTGACGATTTATTGTCGATGCAAAACGAAACCAAAGGTGGTTTTAGTGAAACGGCAGTAAAAGAATTGATCGTCATTCCAAAGAAATCTTCAGCGAAAATATCTTTCAGCTTTTCAAGCAAACTTTTGCCCAGAGCGGTTTCGTTGATTAGTTTACTGTTGAGGATTTTTTCGGAAAAAATCTTGTTGTGGAGAATTTTTTCAGCATCGATTTTTTCTGTAAGAAAATTTTTGCGCCGCGCACAGGCGATAATGATGCCAGTAGAGAAAAGTCCTAAACAATCGCGAAAGCGGCGCGGATCCATTAAAAGACGAGTAATTGTTTGAAAGAGCTAATTAGGAAGAAAGCTAAAATGATTAAGCCTAGCACAATTGCCAAAGCATAATTATAGACAAAACCAGTTTGTAACTTGCTGATATTTGCCGCAGCTTTTTTGCACAAAAGTGCTGCGCCATTCGGCATTCCATCAACACCTTTAATGTCTATTGTTCTCCACAAGAAATTACCCAACTTTTTGGTTGGAGAGACAAAAATGACTTCGTAAATCTCATCGAAGTACCATTTGTTGTAAGAGATTTTATAAAGTGGTTTCAAGCTTTCAGCCAATTTTTTCGGTAAATCAGTTTTGACTAGATAAAACAAGTAAGCCAGAGCGATAGCGATCACGCCGACAATCATCGGAGAAAGCTTAACTAGGGTTGGAGCATGATGAATTTCTTCCAGTAATTCCAACTTAGATTCGCCAACGTAAATCACGTGTTCGAAGAAATTTCCTTCAGCTGAAACCATGTGCAACAAATTTGCGCCAACATAACCAGCGGCAACAGATCCAACTGCTAAAACAAAAAGTGGGATCAACATTGAAAGAGGAGATTCGTGAGCATGGTCAAAAGTATGATGATCGGCGCGAGTTTTGCCGTGGAAGGTCAAGAATAACAAACGCCAAGAGTAAAATGCTGTCAGAAATGCGGCGGTAATTCCCATACCGTAAGCCAATTTTCCGTAAGGTGAATGTGACATGAAAGCGGCTTCAAGAATTACGTCTTTTGAGTAAAAACCAGCAAATGGTGGGAAGCCAGCAAGAGCAAGAGAACCAATCCACATCATAGCGTAAGTGATTGGAATTTTTTTCCAAATGCCGCCCATTTTTTGGATGTTTTGTTCGTGATGCATGGCGTGAATTACAGAGCCAGCACCAAGGAATAACAAAGCTTTAAAGAAAGCGTGAGTTGCTAAATGGAAAATTGCCGCAGAGTAAGCTGAAACGCCGCAAGCAAAAAACATGTAACCAAGTTGCGAGCAAGTTGAGTAAGCGATAATTTTTTTGATGTCGTTTTGAGTAAGAGCGATTGTAGCGGCAAATAAAGCGGTTGTAGCGCCAACCAAAGTTACAATGCCAAGAGCGAAAGGAGAAAATTCAAAAATTGGTGAACAACGAGCAACTAAAAATACACCGGCAGTAACCATCGTAGCAGCATGGATCAAAGCTGAAACTGGAGTTGGACCTTCCATCGCATCAGCAAGCCAAACATGCAGACCAATTTGTGCTGACTTACCCATCGCACCAATGAAAAGAAGAATGCAGATAGTGTCGATTACGCGAAATTCGGTACCAAAAAGTGGGAAAGTATCGGTTACATGATTGCAAACCGAAGCAAAAACTGCTGCAAATTCAACGGTGCCGAAAGTTATGTAGATCAAAGCAATTGCAAGAATTAAACCAAAATCGCCAACACGGTTAGCTACGAAAGCTTTAATGGCGGCATTATTCGCAGATTCTTTTTTAAACCAGAAACCGATGAGTAAGTAAGATGCAACACCCACACCTTCCCAACCGACGAAAAGTTGTAAGAAGTTGTCAGCAGTCACTAAAACCAACATGAAAAAAGTGAAAAGCGAAAGATAAGACATGAAGCGTGCGATCGATTTATCTTCATGCATGTAGCCGGTAGAATAAATGTGTACTAAGCTTGAAACCGAAGTAACCACAACCAGCATGATTGCAGTAAGAGAATCAAGTTTGATCGCCCAATTTACGGAGAAATTTCCGGAAGAGATCCAGTTAATGATGGGAACGATTTGATTGATTTTGTTGTTGTAAACGTCAACAAACGTAATGATGGCGCAGATTGCGGCGGTTACCAAAAGTGCGGAAGAAAAAATTTGCGCGAATTTATCGGCGAAATTTTTGCTTAAAATTCTTGAAAGAAATCCAGAAAACAAAAAACCAAAAAGCGGTAAGAAAACCGTAAGTTTAAGAAGCATTTTTTATGAAAATTTATATGAATTTTTTGGGGGAAAAATGACTCGCGCAATTTAGAAATCGCGAAGTGAAAAATCAAAGTGAAAATACAAAAATAAAAACTTGTTACGGATGCGCTAATTTACTTCGTGCGCAGCAATGCAATTTTTGCCTAAATTCAAACGAAGTTTGAATTTAATTCTACCACATACCACCGTTTACACCAAGACGAACGTCACGTTTGGTAATTTTGAAAACACTACCAACGTTATGGGCACCCATTTTGAAACGTTCTTCCCCGGGAAGGGTTGGGTTCATATCGGCAGTTTGCAAAACACCTAGTGCAGAGTGACGACAGAAAGCGTGAGCACCCCAAAAAATCGTGTTATAATCACTGAAATTCTTTTTGATTTCTGCTGGATTATCCCAGTTGATGTTGCGAAGTTCTTTTTTGTATCGAGCTCTAATTTTTGGAATATTGGGGTCAACTGAAGCAATGTCGGGATCGCGTTTCCAAGTATAAAAAGTCATATAAAAAGCGCCGGCGAATTGACTTCCAAGTCCAGATTCGCAGCCGTGAATCCAGCCCAAATTAAAACCAGGAGTTCCGCCTTTGGGCATCTGACGAAACATCAAATATCCGTAAGGTTTATACCAGTTTGGTGTCGAACAACTGCTTAACAAAAACAAAAATATAATCAGAAATTTTTTCATATTTTTTATATTTAATACCAACCAAGCCACCAACCACTTGAACCACCAGCCCAAAGAGGATTGGTCCCAAATACAGTAGCACCAGCACCGCCTTCACCTGCAGCATTTGTACCTTTCTGCCAAACGCCCATCATGTCATCAAGGCTATTGTTCGAAGTGGCGAGAGGATTAGCTGCAGCACCTTGGGCGCCAAACAAACCTTGAGCGTTTATGTTATTTGGATTGTAATCCAAACCACCTGTCATTGAATCGGCACCGTGAGGAAATAAGAATTTATCCAGCGTACCATGACCAGTTGTTTGGGAAAGAATATTTTGGAAACACCAGGTGTAACCACGGGCATGACCGAAACGATATTCGGTATTTCCGATCATGGTTGGATCATAGCGATAATGATAGCGACTACGATACCAGTCGTTACCACGGGCATATAATACTGTAGAGCAACCATCTTTAAAACCTTTCTGAAAAGTGGGAGTACCTTCAGGAACTTTAAAATTTGTGAATGAGAAATAAGGTGTACTGGCAGAACTAAACCAGCGGCAGCTAGTAAAGCAGAGAATAACCAATATTAGTAAGATGTTTTTGGTCATGTTTGAATTATTGAAATCCACTAAATGTTGAGCTCCAAACTTTACTTTTCTGCTTAACATAATCGTGACGATAGCAATACCAAAAAGAGTTACTCCAACCAGTTTTATAATCGGGAGAGTTGGACATTTTGTAGCCATCAACTCTATTGTTGCGGTAAAATATTTTGTAAAAACCGTTTGATCCTGCAGACATACCAACTTCACAACCATCGCGCCAACCCTGAATAAATTCTGGTGATGAATTGGCAATGGAATCATCCATTTTATGGGTAGGTCTTTCAGGTAAAATTTCTGCTACGTAGCTTTGACATGCAGCAGTTGATAGAACAAATGATAATAGAAAAGTTAGTCGTAGAAATTTCATATTTATTCCAAAGGATAACCTCCCATCGTACGATCAACAAACATACCAATGTGGTTTGAGCAAGCAAACCAGCCTTGACCCCAGCCAGATTGGTATATCGAGTCATGTTGGTAAACACCAGTTCCAAAATCAGGTCCGCCATTTTTCTGGAAAACGGCGTTGTTAGCGAATGATGCTCTCAAACTTCCGCCAGTTTTACATCCGGCATACCAACCAGCTTTATATTCTGGTGGACCATCAGGTACAGTCATGCTTAAGGTAATGGGGTTGTAAAAGCCGGAATGGTCTGGTGTATAACAAGAGGTTACGCCAAAACCTAAAACCAATAATGTGATAATTTTTTTTAACATAATTTTGTTTGAGGTTTTACACAACGTCCCAGTCCATGATATAAGTGCATTGCTCGTAACCATCCCACCAACCTGTGTTATAGTCGGGGCTTTTTTGCATACGTTTAAAGTCGTACTTTTTCTCGTTAATATCACTTAATAAACCTTTCGTTACAACGTCATAGGAAGTATGGCAGCCATCTTTAAAACCTTTGCCATATTCGCTTTCCGTTCCAGGAAAACCACGAACACCAGTTAAAGGGCGCGGTTTGAAATTGTTGTGCCAATTGCTGGGATAGGATTCAATAAACAGAGAACATGAGTTTGAGAAAGCAACTATGGTCGAGATCAGAACAATTTTTTTGAGATTATTTTTCTGGCTAGAATTAAGCATCGGTGCTGACTTTTTGTAAAATTTCTGACATGACTCGACTTAAAGAATCAAAGCTAAATTCTTTTTCAAGTCGCAAAAAAGCATTTTTGGTTATTTGGTTATAGTCGGATGGATTATTCAAAACTTGCATAATTTTTTCAGCTAATGCCTCAGAATTTTCGTTGGCAAAAAGCAAACCATTTTCATTGTTGCTGATCAGTAATTTTCCACCAACTGTGTCTGAGGATATTACTAAAGTTGAATGCAACATGCCTTCCAAAATTACTAAACCGAATGGTTCTTCTCGTGAAGGTACGCAAAAAATATCAACATCTTTGAAGAAATCTTGCTTATCAACCACAACCCCAACTTTATTGGCTTTAGGAAATAGATTATTTTCTTCCAAATAAAGATTGATGTATTTCCAGCCCCAATCATCGCCGCCAGTTGAAAAGCCACCGATTTTAATTCGGAAATCTTGGCCTTTTTTATCTAATAATGCGCAAGCCTGAAGCAAAACATCAAAACCTTTTCTGGGCTCAATTCTTCCGTAAATTCCAATCACTGGCGGATTATTTAGAGTTTTTTCGTGGTAAGTTTGGTTGATGTTGATGGCATTTTTTAAGACGAAAGATTTGTCTTTGTCGAAACCTTGATCAACAACCATTTTGCAAATTTCTTCGTTAATGCTGATTACGTAATCGCAACATAAAGATTTGTGGAAAGAAATGCCGTGATTTACCGCGATTGATTTTGTTTTAATCAAACCAATTTTTCTAAAAAATTTCAAAGACTTAGACCAAGACATCAAACGTCGAGAGTGACAAATTATGATATCAGGTTGGTTGATGATTAGAATTAGCAGAAGATGAAAAAAATCGATAATTTGTGCTGAATTTTTCAGCTTAAAGATTTTTTTGATGTTATCGTCTTGATAGCTATCTTGACCATTATCAGAAATTAGTAAACTAACTTCATGACCGTGTTTAGCTAGTACTGCAGTGTAATCGCGAAAAACCTGATCTACTCCACCGATAGATTGAGCATGAATTGCGTTGATAATTTTCATGGGCGTTAAATTATACTGAGAACTCTTACAAATAAATTTTTGGTAAAATGCAAAACCTCTTCCAAACAATCAATTACGAATATCGCAAGCCAGTTAACTTTGATGAAAATAATCCAGAATTTGATATTTTTAAAAATATTCCTGCTGAGTTTTGCAAAGCTCCAGAAATAAAAATTTTACAAAAAGTTCGTATCAGTACTAACTCGGTTGTGTTCAAATATTTCAAGATTTTTGCCGAGACTTGCATCAACGAAGCCAACTACCAGAAGTACAGCAAAGGTTATAAATTTTTCCTCAAATTTATTTTTCCAAAATTCAATTTTAGCAAAAAAAGATTTTTATTAATTACTGACGAATGGACCAGTAATTACTATCACTGGCACATTTTTGCTTTGGTAAAATTATTGATCTTAAAAGAAAAAGGATTGTTGGAAGGCTCGTTGATTTTTTTACCAAGAAAATATCAGAGCTACAAATTTGCGATTCCGTCATTGGAAAAATTAGGAGTAAAAAAAAGTCAGATTGTTTTTTTGCGCAGAAAATCAAATATCAAAGTTAATGAATTAGCTTTTGCCGTTACTTCGCAAAACAATTCCCCAGCACTTTGTAAGTTGAGCCAAGTTTTAAGAAATAGTGCTAAATCTGACTTAAATTTCGGTGATAAAATTTATATTTCGCGCACTGGTCAGGCTTTACGCTTTGTTGAAAATGAAGCAGAAGTGGTGGCGATGTTAGAAAAATACGGTTTCAAAAAATTGGTGATCGATCAGTTTTCTTACGATGAACAAATTGCAATTTGTTCGAAAGTTAAATATCTCGTAAGTCCTCACGGCGCTGGACTTACCAATATTTTATTTATGCAACAAAACTCGTGTTTATTAGAGTTGGCCAATCCTCATGAAGAAAATATTTTGGTCGATCATTACTACAAATTAGCGGATTTGATCAATGTAAAATATTTCTACCAACAATGCGCAATTGGACCAAATATCAAAGTTAAGGATTTCCATCACGGTAGCTTGGTGGTAGATTTGGAAAAATTAGAAAAAAATCTGCAATTAATGTTCAAAAATGACTAACTTAACAATATTGCAAAACCGCGCTGTTTTTGAGATTGAAGGGGAAGATCGCAAAAAATTTCTGCAAGGTTTAGTTACGAATGATGTTAACAAAGCATCGCAACAAAATTTGATTTACGCTGTGATGCTAAGCGCTCAGGGGCGTTTTCTTTACGATTTTTTTATTTTTGAAATTGCCGATAAATTGATTGTAGATTGCGATGAGACAAGGCGCGATGAGATTGTAAAAAAGTTAAATTTTTATAAATTGCGTTCCAAAGTTGTGCTTAGAAAAAATGACGAGTTCAAAGTTTTTTATAATCAAAATGGTCAGGGATTCAAAGATCCGCGCCATGAGAAACTTGGATTTAGATTTTATGGAGTAACTAAAGATTTAGCAGATTTTGCTGAAAAATCCGAATATGATTTTACTCGTATTTCACTAAAAATTCCTGAAGGTGAATCCGATCTAACTCACGACAAATCCTTTATTTTGGAATTTGGTTTTGATGATTTTCATGCAATCGACTATCAAAAAGGTTGCTATGTTGGACAAGAGCTCACAGCTCGCACACATTATCGTGGCGAGATCAGAAAAAAAATTTTACACGTTAAGATTTCTGCAACAGAACCGCCGATCAAAAACAGCGAAATAACTTGCGAAGGAAAATCCGCTGGCATAATTCTGTCGTCAGTTTCTCATGAAAATGAAATTCACGCTCTGGCTCTAGTCAAGGATTCGCAGGAAATTGATTGCAATAATCTTGATCTTGGCGGCCACAAAATTCTCGTCATAAATTAATGTTTCAGATCTATCTTCCTATCGCTGAAATTCCGGTTAACGTTTTGCTGATTCTTTTGCTCGGCTTAGTCACGGGTTTTCTAGCTGGTATGTTTGGGATTGGTGGTGGATTTTTAGCAACGCCTTTCTTGATGTTTATCGGAATTCCTCCGGCAGTTGCGGTTTCAACTTCGGCTAATCAAATTATTGCCTCTTCAGTTTCGGGTTTGATGGTGCACTTACGTAAAGGCACAGTTGATATGAAGATGGGTTTATTTCTGGTGATCGGTGGTTTTATCGGCTCAACTTTTGGCGTTTCGTTATTTAGAGTTTTACAAAAAGCTGGGCAAATTGATTTGGTCATTGCCTTGGTTTACGTAATTTTCCTTGGTTCAATTAGCATTATGATGTTGGTTGATAGCATTAAAACTCTTTCGACTAAAAAATATAACATCGTTTGGGAGAAGAAAAATACCGATCGTTTTGAAAGATTTTTGGCATGGATTGATGATTTACCTTGGAAAATCCATTTTCCCAAATCGCAAATTACAGTCAGTGTTTTGGTGCCAACAGTTCTGAGTATTGGTATTGGTATCTTGGTTTCCTTGATGGGAATTGGTGGCGGATTTATGATGATTCCGGCGATGATTTATATTTTGCGTATGCCTTCAGCTGTTGTTGTAGGAACTTCACTTTTTCAGATCATTTTTATTGCCAGTAATGCCACATTCCTGCAGGCAATTACTAATAACTCTGTCGATATTGTTTTGGCATTTTTGATGATTATCAGCTCTTCAATCGGAGCTCAGATGGGAACTCGTGCCGGCTACAAAGTTGATGCTGATAATATGAGATCTTTTCTGGCGCTGATAATTTTTATGGTTTGTCTGAAAATGTTTTTCGGTCTTTTTACTGCTCCCGAAGCACTCTACACAGTGGAGGTTCTGAAGCGATGAGAACTTTGAGAATCGCCCTATTATTTTGCTTGGTTCTATTTTCTAGCACTCAAGCCAAAGCTAGTCCGATAATTTCGGGTATTTCGACCAACGAAATTAATATTGATACCAAGTTTCGCGGTGCAGATATTCTACTTTTTGGCGCTAAAGGTTATTCAGGAAATATTGTAATTGCGGTGCGTGGCCCGAAAAAAAACTTTCTGATTACTCGCAAAGAAAGATTCTTAGGTATTTGGCACAATGGTGAACGTATGAAGGTAAAAGATTCCTACAGCTATTATTCGTTATTTTCGACTTTTAACGACAGTGCCACTAGTGCTGAAATTCTTTCTGCGCTTGAGTTGGGGAAAAATAATCTGAAATTCAATTTTTCCGGCAACGCTTCGGAAGCACAGCAAAATGAATTTCAAATTCAGCTGATTGATAAATTTGAGAAATCCAAACTTTATCCGGCAACTAGCAAGATCGATTTTCTTGACGAGACCTTGTTTAAAGTAATGCTGCATTTTCCGAAGAATATTTCGCGCGGCATTTATACCGTCGAAATTTATTTGATTAACGAAGATAATTTGACCTCGTTTCAGTCAATTCCAATCTATGTCAATCAAGTTGGTTTAAGTGCTAGAATCTTGGATTTTGCTTATCAAGAATCTTTCCTTTATGGTTTGATAACAGTGTTTCTAGCGCTTGTCGTTGGTTGGCTAGCCAACTATCTATTTATTCGATTTGTCGGCAAATAAATTTTTTAAACATGTCTGAAATCAAAAACTCCGCGCCAATTATTATAGCTTGTGTTGATATAACCAATACCTCGAGCAGAGCATTGCGATATGCTTGTCTTAAAGCTAAGAAAATGAATTTTATCCTCAGAATTTTGGCGGTAATGGAAGTTTCGCACAAAAATTTGATGTTCGGATCACGCGTGATTGCTCAAGACAAAAGAAAAGAATTCGAAAAGGATCTGAAAAAACTGACAGATGAGATTAATCATAATATCGGAATCATGCCTGAAATCTCGGTGCGTGAGGGTGAAATTATGACAGAAATTGTCAGAGAAGTAAAAGATACTCCAAGATGCGCTATGCTTGTTTTGGGAAAATCACAAAATGCGTTAAGTGATAACAGTTTGTTGCCAAAGTTGGTGCAAAAAATCGGTAATAAAATCAAAGTTCCAGTCGCAGTTGTACCGGAAAATTTGTCCGATGAATTTTTAGAGAAGTTGGTCTAATAAATGTCTATTTTCCGTTCGGTTTTTACGATCTCTTTTTATATTTCGGTTTCTCGTGTTTTAGGATTCATCCGTGACATCACAATCGCCCAATATCTTGGTGTCAGCATGTTGTCAGATGCCTTTTTTGCTGCTTTTAGATTGCCAAATTTCTTCCGTCGCATTTTTGCTGAAGGGGCTTTCAACTCTGCTTTTGTGCCGATTTTTATTGCTAAAATGCAAGACAAAAAGAATGGCAATACTGAAGGTTATTCTGATCAAGTTTTCGTCAGAAATATTTTCTCTTTGTTGTTTTATGCGTTGCTGATTTTCACCATTCTTTTCCAGCTTTTTATGCCATTTTTCATGAAAGTTCTGTTCCCAGGATTCTTTACCGATCCTGAAAAATCAGAGATCTTGGTGATTTTATCGCGCATAACAATTTTTTACCTGCTCTTTATTTCGCTAGTTTCGCTGTGTTCGGGAATTTTGAATTCTCTAGGCAAGTTTGCAGTTCCAGCGGCTTCTCCGATCATACTTAATTTGACGATGATTGCCTCAACTTTTGCGTTTGGAAGCTTGGTTCCAAACTATGCTTATGCGCTTTCTTGGGGTGTATTTATTGCTGGAATCCTGCAATTTGTGTGGGTGGCAACTTTTACGATCAAATCTGGATATTTGCTTTATCCGAAAATGCCGGAATTTAATGCCGATATGAAAAAGTTTTTCCGTAAACTTATTCCAGGTGTTATTGGTGCGAACGTGATGCAAATTAATTTGTTAATCGATTCAATTTTTGCCAGCGTAATCGCTGGTGCGGTGTCTTATCTTTATTATGCTGATCGCATTAACCAGCTGCCTTTGGCGATGATAGGAATCGCAATTGGTATTGCTTTATTGCCAGCACTTTCGCGCAAAATTAAAGCTGGTGAAAATGATGGTGCGATCAAATTACAAAACGCTGCTTTGGAAGTTGGATTGATCTTGGTAATTCCTGCCACTCTTGCTTTGACGGTTCTGGCTTATCCAATTATTTCTTCACTTTTTGAACGTGGAAAGTTCACCGCAGATGAAAGTTTTGTCGTGGCAAAAGCATTGATGTTTTATTCATTTGGCCTGCCTTCTTACGTTTTAGTGAAAGTTATGGAGCCCGCCTTTTTCTCGCGTGGCGACACAAAAACTCCGATGAAAATCGCGATCGTTTGTTTGATTAACAACGCAGTTTGGAACGTGATTTTTTACGCACTAAATTTTGGTTATATCGGAATTGTTTTAGCTTCTGTAGCTTCAACCTACTTAAATTTGACGCTTCTAATCACAACCTTGTTACGTAAGAAACATTTTTATTTCGAAAAAGGTTTTGCCAGAAAAATGCTAATGATTTTGATTCCTTCAATAGTGATGGCACTTGCTCTTTTCTTTATGCGTCAACATTTCCATCAGGCGGATTATTTCGGAAAAGTTATTGAACTTATGATTATGATTCTTATCGGAATCATGATTTATGGTGTGAGCGCCTATTTTTCTGGAAGCTTGGATATATTGATCAAATCACGTTTTTTACAAAGAAAGAAAAATGACCCGATTCCAAACTCTTAAATTGGAAGACATTCCTTGCCCTTATTTTTCGAAATGCGGTGGTTGTGATTTTTTAGATTTATCTGAAGCAGATTATAAAAAATTCAAGCAAGGTGAATATCCGATTGATGCAGAATGGATCTGGGTTGGAAGTGGATCGCGTCGCAAAATAATCTTGCAAGTTGGTCGCAAAAATGAAGTAGGATTTTTTGAAAAAAAATCAAAATCTATCGTTGAAATAGACAGCTGTTTTGTCGCTGAAAAAGAAATTTCGGTAGCAATTTCTTTGGTAAAAGAATTCTTAAAACATCAAGAACAAAATCTTTTCACCCAAGTTTCTATAACCTTATTTGACAACGGTTTAGACCTAATTTTCAGCGTTGAGAAAGAACCGAATTTTATCCAAATTCAAAAGATTCTTGCCTTCGCTAAAGAACAAGATTTTAACGCTTCTTACAAAATAAAAGGTCATCTGACGCCGATTTTTTTATCGCGCAGAAATCAGATTTTTTTCCCAGATTTTAAAATTGATTTAGGTTCTGAAATCTTTATTCAGGCAACAAAATCAGGGCTTAAGAACATTGTTGCGATTATCAGAAAATTTCTTCAAGAGCATCAAAATATCAAAAATGTCGCAGATATTTATGCTGGATTTGGTGCTTATTCTTTCGCAATTCAAGATTTGGTAAAATCGATTAATGCTTTTGAAGGCGATCAGAAAATGGTCGATTCAATCAATAAAAATGCCGCTGCCAATAATTTATCGCACAAAATAAAATCTAGTGTTTGTGATCTTTACGCTAATCCGATTAGCAAAAGAGATTTGGTAAAAACTGATTTAGTGATTATTAATCCGCCAAGAAATGGTGCGTCTCCACAAGCTTTAGAAATTGCAAAATCAACAGTGCAAAATGTTATTTACGTCTCTTGCAATCCACAAAGTTTTACTCGCGATTCTAAGATTCTGATTGACTCGGGATTTAAAATACAAAAACTCTTCGCACTAGATCAATTCTACTCTACCAAGCATTTAGAGCTTGTCGCAATTTTTACCAAATAACATGTCTGTAAAAAAATTAAATACTCCACCAAGTTGGGATTTGTCTGACTTTTATTCTTCAACAAAAGATAAAAAAATTGCGGCGGATATCAAAAAGATTGCACTAGAAAGTGAAAAATTCGTTAAAGATTTTGCTGGAAAAATTGTCAAATCTGATGCCAAAAAATTGGTAGAAGCGATCAAAAAATATGAAGAAGTTTGTGAGTTAATTGGAAAGGTAAGCTGTTATTCGCAATTGCTCTACGCTTCTGATTTATCTAATCAGAACTACATTTCATTTTATCAAAATACGACAGAAAAACTTAGCGAATACGAGTCAAAATTGGTTTTCTTCACTTTGGAATTGAACCAAATCGATGACAAAAAAATTGCGACATTACTTAAAAATTCTGAGTTCAAAAAATATCAGCCTTTCATTCGTGATACTCGGGCTTTCAAAAAATATCAGCTCAGTCACGATTTGGAAAAATTCTCTCTCGATAAATCAATAACCGGCCGCAATGCTTTTGTACGCTTATTTGATGAGACAGTTAACAATCTAAAATTTACTTACCGCGGTAAAATTTTAAACTCGCAGCAGATTTTCGATTTAACTTCAAATTCGAATGAAAATGTGCGTAAAGATGCGGCAAAAGCGATTGGAAAAACTTTTGAAGAAAACGCCAAAATTTTTGCTTTTATCACCAATACTTTAGCCAAAGAAAAAGCTACTGATGACAAATGGCGTGGCTTTGAAAAGCCAATATCGGCGCGTAATTTAAGTAATTTTGTTGAAGATGAAGTTGTGGAAACTTTGGTCAAAAAAGTGAAAGAAAATTACAAAAACATTTCACACCGTTATTACAAAATTAAGGCAGAAATGTTGGGCAAAAAATATCTCAATCATTGGGATAGAAATGCACCGTTGAGCAAAGCGGAAAATAAAATTATTGAGTGGGAAGACGCGAAAAATCTAGTTCTAAGCGCCTACGATGAATTTCATCCTGAGATGCAAAAAATTGGCAAAATATTTTTTGACAAAAATTGGATTGACGCTGATGCCAGAACTGGCAAAGATTCAGGGGCTTTTTCTCATCCAACTATTCCGTCAGTCCATCCTTATATTTTGATGAATTATCAAGGAAAAGTTCGCGACGTGATGACTTTGGCGCACGAGCTTGGACACGGTGTGCATCAATATTTAGCCAAGTCTCAAGGCTATTTGATGAGTGGAACTCCGCTGACTTTGGCGGAAACCGCTTCAGTTTTTGGTGAACAATTAACTTTCCAAAAAATTCTTAAAAACGAAAAGAATTCTCAGAAAAAGAAACTGATTATTGCTGCCAAGGTTGAAGATATGATCAACACGGCTGTAAGACAAATCGCCTTTTTAGAATTTGAAAGAAAAGTTCACGATGCTCGAAAAAACGGTGAAATACCTTTGGAAAAAATCTGCGAATTTTGGTTAGAAGTGCAAAAAGAAAGTTTCGGTTCTGCTTTCAAATTTGATGACGAATATAAGTTTTTCTGGAGCTACATTCCGCACTTCATTCATTCGCCTTTCTACGTTTATTCTTATGCTTTCGGCGAGTGTTTGGTTAACTCACTTTACGGAGTTTATAAGTCAGGAAAAGTAAAGAATTTCGAAGCTAAATATTTAGAAATGTTGGCAGCTGGCGGAACTAAACATCATAAAGAAATGTTAGAGCCATTTGGTCTTGATGCTCGTGATCCAAAATTCTGGCAAGCAGGTTTGAACGTCATTATTGGCTACATCAATCAATTGGAGAAATAATGCTAAACCACGATTTTGCTCTCAAGCTATTCGATTATTTATACGGTCAAGTTGATGGCTACACGGTATCACACGATGCTAGACGTGATTTAGCTGATAAAAACGATTTACTTTACGGGGAATTGCCAGAAGAGACGTGGTTACAAATTGTTGAAAGAGCTAATCCTAAAAAAGATGGTGTGTTTGTTGATGCTGGTTCTGGTACCGGCAGAATTGTGATGATGGCGCATTTGTTTGGTGACTTCAAGAAATCTATAGGAATTGAATTACTTGCGGGATTACACAACAAGGCTTGTGAGATCAAAGAAATTTTTGAACGTGACGTAAAATCGCAAATTTCTGATCACGTTGCTAATCGCGAAATAGAGTTTTTGTGTAAGAATATTATGGATCACGATTTTCATGACGTTGATTTTGTCTTTATGAATCATCCTTTCAAAGACCGTGAAGCTTTTGATTTATTAGAACAAAAATTTCTGCGTGAATTAAAAAAAGGCACAAAAATTGTGACAATTATTCGCGCATTAAAACACTCGGCTTTCAAGCAATTGGGAAGCCAAAAATATAATTTTAGCTGGGGCGAATCCACGGCTTATTTTCACGAGGTTTAAAATGGTTAAAAAAGTTACGAAAAAGGTTGTTGTCGCTAAGCCAAAAAAAGTTGTAGCAACTGATTATTCAGCAAGAATGAATCGTATTCTGGGTCAGGTTGGCGGCGTTAAAAAAATGTTCGAAAGCAAAAAGTCGCGTGCGGAAATTATCGTACAATTAAAAGCTGTAAGATCGGCGATTAAAGCTTTAGAGGCGGAAGTTTTGGAAGAGCATTTGCAAGCATCAGCTGCGGATCTAGCGACAGGAAGTGCAGCGCAGAAAACTAAAAAAATTACCGATTTGAAGAAAATTTTCTTACGATTTGAGTAGAAGAATTTCGCTGATTTTTTGCGTAGTGAGATTGCCTTTTTCTTCGTGGCAATAGGTTTCAACTAAATTTATCGCATCAGACATTGCGGCGTAGTTTCGGGAAATATTGTCGGCAATAAACTTTACGATACGTCCCGATATCTTGATTTGTCTGCGTGCAAAACCATTAACCAAAAGCATCTCAATTGTTTCTGGGCTCGGATCTTTGATTTGTAGTGAGAAAATATTTTTTAGTCTTGAGGTTAAATCTTTAAGGCGGAATTGATGTTGCTCGGTGGTTAGAAGTAAGAATGCCTTAGATTCAACGGCGCTGTTGATGAGATGTAGAAGTAAAGTTTCACTCATAATTTCATCGATATTGTCGATGATATAAAACCTATTGGCGCTGAAATTTACTGCTAAATTTTTGCTGGCGTTACGTTTGATTTTTAAAATTTCTGCGCCGTGTTTTTTAGCAAAAATATTTATTAAATGTGTTTTGCCAGATGCTTTTGGCCCCCGCAAAATCATTGAGGGAAATTGAGCTAGTGAAAAATTAGTTTGAGCAAAAAATTTTTCCAGAAAGTGAAACGCAGCGGAATTTTCCTCTAAAACGAGAAAATTTTCTTCGCTGTACGGATCGAGATTTTCTGTAGTTTGGAGGTCTAAATTAAGTTGTTTCAAAATCTATTCGATTACTTTTGGAACGGTGAAATAATCATATTTGGCGGCTGGTGCATTTTGCAAAACTTCGCTAGATTTATTACCATCGGTTATTTCGTCTTTATTTAAACGAAGCGTCATTTCGTGGACGTTAGTTAAAGCTTTGACGTTATCGGTATTAACTTCGTTGAGTTGATCAACCCAATTAATGATACTTCCGACTTGAGTTGTTAGTTGCTCACAAGAATCTTCAGAGACTTCGATTCTTGCTAATCGGGCGACTTTTTTAATGTCTTGCTGCGTTAGATTGGCCATAAAATTTTTTAAAAATTGAAAGATAATGATATTTTTTACCGACCCTGAGAACACAAATCAAGAAGTGCTAAAATCTTTTCCTAAGTTTGGTCGTTTGTTGGCAATCGATGTTGGTACGAAGCGTCTTGGTTTGGCTTTGTCCGATGCTAGTAGGTTTATTGCTACGCCTAAAATAATTATCAATCGCGTTAGTAATCAAAAAGATTTTGAGAAAATTCGTAACTTTATTGCTGAAAATGAAGTGATCGGAATTGTCATTGGTAGGCCGATTCAGCTTGATGATAGCCGTACTCCTATGACTCAAATTGCTGAAGATTTTTCTGAAAATTTCGATCAGTTTTTGGAAAAGAAGTTACCGATTTTTTTATTTGAAGAAAGGCTTACCAGCTTCGAGGCCAGAGAAATCAATGTTTCTGAAATATCAAGAAAACGCACTAAGCATGTCGATGACATTGCGGCGAGTTTTATTTTGCAGCATTTTTTAGATTATTTTTGCCAAGGCGCTAACTAAATCGGCAATCATTTTATCGTTGTGAAGTGGTGTAGCTGTAATGCGTAAACGCTCATCACCCTTAGCAACGGTTGGATAATTTATGTGCTGAACATAAATATCAAACTCATCAAGCAAACGTTTAGAAATTGCTCGGGCTTTGGCCGCATCTTTGATTCGAAGCGAGATAATGTGGGAGTTATTTTCAACAATTTCGCAGCCGATTTTCTGTAATTCAGATTTTAATTTTCTGACGTTTCGGTGTATTTCTTGGCGCTCTTTTGAACTATTCTGTAAGTATGAAATATTGGCTAAAGTTGCAGCCGAAATCACTGGCGGCAAAGCGGTGCTGAAAATAAAACCTGAGGCAACGCAGCGCACTGCATCAATAATTTCAGATTTCGCCGTAATGTAGCCGCCAATTGTGCCGAAAGCTTTAGCGAAAGTGCCTTGAATAATATCGATTTTATCAGCCAAACCTAACTCTTCGCTTAAGCCGGCGCCACTTTTTCCGTAAAGTCCAACGCCATGAACTTCATCGATAAAAGTTAGTGCTTCATATTTTTTAGCGAGCGCGCAAATTTCAGCAATTTTTCCAAAGTCGCCATCCATTGAATAGACTGATTCGAAGATGATTATTTTTGGTTGAGTTAGCGGATATTTTTTTAGCAATTCTTCCAAACTTTCCATGTCGTTATGACGGAAAATTTCTTTGTTCAAGCCGCTATTTCTGATACCGCTAATGATTGAGGCATGATTTTTCTGATCGGAAAAAATTACTAAATTAGGAATAATCCTTGCTAAAGCCTGGATAGTAGAATCGTTGGCGCTGTAACCAGAAGTGAAAGTCAAAGCTGCTTCTTTTTTATGAAGTTCGGCGAGTTTTTTTTCTAATTTTATAATTTCGTGATTAGTTCCAGAAATGTTGCGAGTACCGCCAGCGCCGATTCCATAAGTTCTCAAAGCTTCAACTGCTGCGTCAATTGCCAGATCATTTTGTCCCATTCCTAAATAATCATTGGAGCACCAAACCACGATTCTGTGATTATTCTGATTATTGATCGCATAAGGAAATTCACCTTTGATGCGTGAAATATCTAGGAACTCACGATAGCGATTTTCATTTTTGAGCTGATCTATTGCTGTTTTAAAGAAGTTTAACATATCTATTTTTTTTGCGTTGTCGCTTCGGCATTACAATAATTACGCCACATAAAATTACCATTGATCCAACAATAACCCAAATATCAATGATTTCGCCAAAAGCGAAATAGGAAATTATTGCTGTGAAAATTAGGCGAGTGAAGTCAAAAGGCTGAACGTAAGATAAATCAGCTTTGGAGTAAGCGCTAGAAATAAAAATATGCAGCAAATTTGAAACTGCACCAAGGGCAGCAAACCACAAAAAATCATTAAAATTTATTGGCTCTAAGTAAGGGAAAGCGAACGGAACTGAGCAAATAAACATGATAAAAGACATGTAGGCAACAATGGTGTGAGGTTTCTCGGTTTTGGTCATAACTTTGATTATTATGTTGGAAATCACCCACAAAATTACTGAGGCGAAGGAGAAAAAATAAGCTGGATTAAATTCCTTAAAGCCGGGGCGTAGAATGATTAAAATGCCAGCAAATCCAATGAAGCTGGCGATCCAAGTATGAGATTTAACTTTTTCTTTGAGAAAAATAATAGCGACAACGGTGGTAAGAATTGGAATAATAAAGCTGATAGAAACCGCTTCGGATAGAGGTAAAATTGTAACAACGTAAAACCAAATCATCATCGAGGCCAAACCGTTTACGCCACGTAAAATGTGAAGTTTGAGATGGTTAGTGTAAAAAACTTTCTTGTGATCATACAATATTTGTGGCAAGAAAAACATCAGACCAAAAAAATTACGCATCATAACAATAAAAAGAATGTGAAAGTCTGCTGAGAGATGGCGTACTAAAGCTATCAAAAAAGACGCAAAAAGGCAGGAAAGAAGTGCGTAAAATATGCCTTGAGTATTGTCAGAGAACTTATGGAAGTAAGGCATTTCAAACTAGATTGCGGTAAAATTTTACGGCTTCATCGTTTGAAGTCAGACGATCGAAATTTATCGATTCAATAAAAACACCGTTCAAAGAACGAGCGCGTGACAGAGCTACATAAATTTGTCCAGGACTAAAGCTTTCAGATAAATCACAGGAAATTTTATCCAAAGTTAATCCTTGTGATTTGTGAATGGTAATTGCCCAAGCCAGAATTAGCGGGATTTGAGACATTGAAGCTTCAACTACAGTTTCTTTGGTAGTATCGTTAACTTTTTCCAGCAGCCATTCTTCAGGGCCAATGGTTAAGATTTTGCCGTTAGCAAATTCAACGATTGGAAAAAATTTACGTGGTGAAAAATTTTTGACGATACCAAGTGAGCCGTTTATAATTCCCTCTTTTTGGTAGGTATTTTTTATCATCATCACTTGTGCTCCGACCTTGAGGCGCAAGATATCGGGCGATAGACAGTTTTTGCGTAAATATTCGATACGTTCTGGAATTCCGCTGTAAGTCGCTTGATGAGAAACTTCGTTTTCAGGAATTTTTTTCAGCTCATCGCTGTTAATTTTCTCAACTTTGTAATTATGTGTTGTCAGAATTGTAGGTCGCAAAGCTTGGTTCTTATCTTCAGCTTTGATTCGTGATTCTAGAACTTTGCGATCTTCTCGGGTGATTTCACCGAAGCGTAAATTATTTAAAACTCGGATGAATTCTTCGTCGCTTTGGCGAAAAGATTGTTCGAGTACAAATGCTTCGAAATTAAGGCTTTTCCACGCATTGCTGTTGAAACAAAAATTGTAATTTTGAGTATCGCGATTGATTGGCGGAAGTTGTAAGAAGTCTCCGAAAGCAACAATCTGAATGCCGCCCATCGGTAAGCTATTCTCGCGAACGGCCTGAAAAACACGATTTAAAATTTCGAATACTTCTACTGAAATCATTGAGATTTCGTCAATTGCTAAAGCTTTGGCTTGGCGTATTCTGCGGCGAACGCGAGTTGCTTTAGCGCTAAAAATATTTTCGATGATCTTTTCAATTGGCAAGTTGGCAAGGCCAATTCCCGCCCAAGAATAGATCGTTGACCCTCCAACATTTAGTGCGGCAATTCCAGTGCTAGCGGTGATTTCTAATCGTGAAATCGGATAATTACGTTTTAGGAAATTAAGAAGGTAAGACTTACCGGTTCCAGCACCGCCGGTAACTAAAATATTTTTATTATTTTCGAAGGAATGAATGACCGATTTTTGTTGGTCAGAAAGAAGAGAGAAATCTGGGGAATTGGTGAACATTTTATGTGCCTTTTTTGAGGCGGGTGAACCCGCATCTTTTTTGGAGATGCGGGGTTTTTTAAGTTATTTATTTCTTAGGGCTGCAATTTTTTCTTTAAAAGTGGCAACATCAATTGCGCCTGGAATCAATTCTTCGCCAATAACGAATCCTGGAGTTCCGTTGATACCGATTGAACTACCAAGTGTTGCGTTAGCTTGAAGGATTTTGCCGATTTTTTCAGCATCGCCTTTCAAAGTTTTATCCAATTTTTCGCCGCTAATACCAACAGATTTAGCAATTTTAATGGCATCATCTTTGCTGTGAGCATTAGATTTCATTAAAGCGTCATGAAATTTTTTGTAAGCAGTTGGATCAATCATATTAACTGCGATCGCAACTTGTGACATTTCAACTGAAGCTTGACCAAGAATTGGGTATTCTTTGAAGATGATTTTAACTTTTTTGTCTTCAGCTAAAAGTTGAGCAACTGAAGCTTGAGCTTTTTTGCAATAGCCACAAGAGTAGTCGAAAAATTCAACAATAACAACGTCGGCATCAGCAGCACCAACAGATGGAGAATTTGGATCATTAAACAATTCGTCTTTTTTACCTGAAATGTTTTTCTGAGCATCTTTCATTTGATCAGCCATCGCTTTTTTCTGCATGTTTGCAACTGAAGTGATGATAGCTTTTGGGTTAGCTTCAATCCATTTTGCGATAACTTTTTCCACATCTTTTACATCATCAACGTCATCATCTTGATCTAAACCGCTTGGATTTACTTCAGCTTGCTCAAGCTGAGCTTGATCTTTTTGTGTGTCGCTAGACTCATCTGAAGATTTTTTGCCAAGAAGTGTGTAAGAGCCGCCAATTACCAAAAGAATCGCAACAATGATTGCGATTGGCTTAACCAAAGAAGGCTTGCTGTTAAAGCTGCTTTTATTCAAGAATGACATGATTTTGAAATTTAAATTGTTGAAAATGGATGGGATCTATAGCTGTCGTGAACGACCACGTTTTTTTTCATTAAAATTAACCTGTTACTTAAATGCAAGAACAGAAAACCTTTCCTGATTTTTTGATCGAAAATTCTTTTGCAAACTTTCAAGTTGCCGGAATTGATGAGGCTGGACGAGGCCCATTGGCTGGTCCAGTAGTGGCTGCTTGTGTGATTCTGGATCGAAAAAATTATCCGCAAGAAATCAACGATTCGAAAAAATTATCACCAAAAAAACGCCGTGAAATTTTCTTAAAATTAAAAGAAAATTCTTCTTTCGGAATCGGGGTAGTTGATGCTAAAAAAATTGATGAAATAAACATTTTACAGGCAACAAAATTAGCGATGCTTTTAGCTTACGAAGATTTGTGTAAAAAATATTCGCTAAAGCCTGAAGTAATTTTGGTTGATGGTAATTTTAAGCCTTTTGAATTGCGTGATGAAATCAGAGAAATTTTACCGATTGTGAAAGGTGATCAGAAAAGTTTATCAATTGCTGCAGCCTCAATTCTTGCCAAGGAAACTCGAGATGAAATAATGCACGATTTGCATCAAAAATTTCCGCAATATTTTTGGAATAAAAATGCTGCTTATCCTACGAAGTTACACGTCGAAAAAATCATGGAATTTGGCATTTGTGAATTTCATCGTAAGTCTTTTGAACCAATAAAATCTTTAGTTAATGAAAGTAATTTCAGAAAATAATCCGGAGGCAGTCGATTTAGCGGTTAAAGTTTTGCGCGCAGGTAAGGCAATTTCATTTGCTACTGATACTGTTTATGGAGTTGCTGTCGACGCTTCAAATCAAAAGGCCGTAGAGCTTTTGTATACACTAAAGAAACGTGATCCTAAGAAGCCGATTGCAATTTTTTTGCAAGATATTGCATCGGCGCAAGAGGTGTTTTATTTCGATGAAGTATCGCAAAAAATCGCGTCAAATTTTCTGCCAGGAAAATTGACATTGGTTCTTAAACAAAGGTCTGAAGGTAACACAAAAATTGCCACTAATCTAAATTATGATGCGCAGAATTTTTTAGGATTTCGTATTGTTGAATGCGAATTTATAAGGAAAATGATGGAAAAATTTGGCGGAATTCTAGCGGTTACAAGTGCTAATCCTGCTGGAGCAGCACCTGCCACAGATGCTGGCGAAGTGAAAAAATATTTCGCAAATTCGGATTTAGATCTGATAATCGATGGTGGAAAGTTGATGTCAAAAAATGTCTCGACAGTTGTTAGGGTGGCAGATCGAAAAATTGAGATTTTGCGTCAAGGTGCGATTTCAGAATCGCTAATAAATCAGTATAAAATATGAAACTTCTTCAAAACCCATTGATCAAAATTGCAGGAATTTGTGTGATACTTTATTTCGCACTTTTTTCTAATAAGCATAATCCGCAAAGTTTGAGTCACCGTCTTTCAGGTGAGCGACTAAAAAATAAGTTTGTTGAAATGGAAGAGAAGGGAAGATTCATAGCAAGTAATGTGCAAGCAGCTAAATCTTATGCTAAATTTAAAGAAGTTGCGCCAGAACAGCAAAAAATTGAGCCAGTTATCGCAGAAACGATGAAAATTGTTAATTACGGAGCTGGTAAAGATAAGGTTGTCTGCGGTTCTGAAGTTGAAGTATTTTTGTCGCTTAATTCTGATTCAGTGAGAAATATTGCTTTAAAACCTTCGGCAAAATTTGTGATTGGTAGTAAAGAAAATTGGCTTTTAGAGAAACATATTCTCGGTATGAAAGTTGCCGGCGTTAGAGAAATAAGAATTCCAAAAGGTTTCAAAACGGAAGATCCTGAGCTAAAGCGTTTTCAAAAAGAAAATAACGTCGAATTATTTTACCAAATTGTTTTGAAGGTTATCAAGGCTCCGGAATCAAACTCAAAATTGAATTGCGAATAAATGACTAAAAACTCTGCAAAAAATTCTCATGAATCGTTGGCTAATTTGTTCTGCGATTACTTTCCTTTGACGATCTTCTTTATTTTTTATAAATTTGTCCCGAGCCCTAATCCTTTGATGAGTGCTACTATTGCTTTAATGGGTGCGACATTTATTGCTCTTATTGTTGCTTATGTTTTGACGAAAAAGATTGCTAAAGTTGCTTTATTTTCGGGAGTTGTTTTGGCGGTATTCGGTCTGGCAACAGTCATTTTGCAAAATGACGTTTTTATTAAGATGAAACCCACGGTAATTAATCTTCTTTTTGCATCGATCTTATTTTATTGTTATTTCGGCAAGAAGCTGTGGTTGGCGAATTTATTGGGATCGAAGATACAAATATCAAATGAAGCTTGGCTAGTTTTAAGCGTACGTTGGGGAAGTTTTTTTGTATTTCTGGCGTTCTTAAATGAAGTGATTTGGAGAAATTTTTCTACTGACTTTTGGGTACAATTTAAGGTGTTTGGAATGATGCCGGTATCGTTTATTTTTACGATTTCGCAAGTTCCTTTTATGATGAAAGAGATCAAGAAGTTTGAAGATAAAGCGGCGAAAATTAAGTCGTAGAGAAGCAATCTTAACTTTTGCGAGAGACTAATAATCCATCACAGTAACTATGTCGGTGTTGTTGATGTTCTCAACCATCTCAACCGCAGCATAAGATTTATCTACTTTTCTAACTACGCCAATAAGCAATCCAGGAGGAAGTGTATCACCATCTCCCGAAGTAAAAATCCAATCGCCTTGGCGAATAGTGTGATTCTTTTGTAGGTATAAAATTTCCATCGTTGCGCTGTTATTACCAGACAAGATGCCTCTAACTCTGGCTTTTGAAGCTAGAACTGGAATTCGTGAATTAGAGTCGGTCACTAAAAGTACACGTGATTGATCTTCGCCAACTTGAGCAATTCTACCTATAACACCGCGATTTCCAGTAACGATACTGCCTTCTTTAATACCACGATTCTTACCAGCATCAATAAACAAAGTCTGGTTAAAAATTTGATGTGATCTACCAACAATACGAGCAACTTTAAAATTAGAACTTTTGGTAGTTACGAAACGTAAAGTGTCTTTCAACTCTTTGTTCTCGCGGTTAATGTTGAGAGATTTGATGTAGAAATTGCGCAGTTTTTCATTCTCCTCTTTGAGAACGATATTTTCTTTTTTGGCATCAACCAAATCACTAAAATTAGTTAAGAGATTGATGGTCGCATTGAAAGGAAAAGCGGCAAATTTTACCACTGGTAATGACATCGAAACAAACTTCATCGAAACTTCGTCAGAGAAGTCTTTGTTAACTCGTGAAGTAATCAGAAGAACCACACACAAAAAACAAAAAACTATCAATTCAATTTTTCTGAAAACCAGAGTGAAATTGTGCTGTAAGCTGTAGTTTGATTTTGTCCCTGAAAAGTTGAGATATTGCATTTTTAGTGCTTAGTGCTCAGTCATTTAGTGCTTATTGATTAAGCACTAAACGCTAAAATGTTAATCTTGTCTAAACAAAGTGGCGCGGAACATTTTGATGTTTTCCAAAACTTTTCCACAACCGTTAACTACACAAAGAAGAGGATCTTCAGCAACAAAAACTGGAAGGCCAGTAGCTTGTCTAACAACTACATCAAGATTTTTCAAAAGCGCACCGCCACCAGAAAGTACGATACCTTTTTCAACGATGTCAGAAGAGAGTTCAGGAGGAGTGCATTCAAGAGCAACTTTGATAGCATCAACGATTTGCTCAACTGGTTCCATCAAGCTTTCAGAAATTTGTCTTTCAGTCAAAATAATTTCTTTTGGAATACCGTTTGAAAGGTCGCGACCTTTAACTTCGATAGTTGCGCCGTCGCCTTCAGCAGGAGGGCAAGCAGCACCGATAGTTTTTTTGATACGTTCAGCAGTAGATTCACCGATCAACAAATTGTGGTAACGACGGATGTAAGAAATGATCGCATCATCCATTTTGTCACCGCCAACTCTTACAGAACGTGAGTAAACGATACCACCAAGAGAAAGAATACCAACTTCAGTTGTACCGCCACCAATATCAACTATCATTGAACCAGTTGGTTCAGTAACAGGAAGGTTTGCACCAATCGCAGCAGCCATAGGCTCTTCGATCAAGTAAACTTCATTTGCACCAGCACCTTCAGCGGCATCTTGGATAGCTCTTCTTTCAACTGGAGTTGAACCAGATGGAACGCAAATGATTACCAAAGGTCCTAACCAGCTTTTAGTTTGGTTAACTTCGCGGATGAAGTGTTTAATCATTTCAGCAGCGATTTTGAAATCTGCAATAACGCCATCTTTAAGTGGGCGAATAGCATCGATTTTTGCAGGAGTTCTGCCCAACATCATTTTCGCGGTTGCGCCAAAAGCACATGGAATCATTTTTCCACCTTCGTTGATAACTGCGACAACCGAAGGTTCGTTAAGAACTACACCTTGGTTGTGAACGTAAACTAGAGTATTTGCCGTACCCAAATCGATGGCGATGTCTTTTGACGAAAACGAGAAAAATTTTGAGAGCATTTTTTATCCTAAATTTGTTTGAAGTTTATCGAGACAGTTAATGTAAGCGATTGCAGATGCGGTCAATACATCAGTATTGGCACCACTAGCGCTAAAAATTCTGTTATTTTGTTTCAATCTGACAGCGACCGTAGCCTGAGCGTCAGTCCCTTCTGTGACTGCTTGAACTTGGTAGAGCTCGAGGCTGGCATTGTGTGGTATCAATTTTTTGATGGCGTTAAAAATCGCATCCACGGGGCCGTCTTTCGAGCGGAAATTAGTTGCGACCTCATCATTGTCAATTTTTATTTTGAGGCTCACTACAGCTTCATCAGCAGTGCCACATTTTACTTCTAAATTGACCAAATTGTAGCGTGATTTTTGATTAACAATTGAGTCATCAACAAGTGCAACAATATCCTCATCAAGTACTTCTTTTTTCTTGTCGGCGAGGTCTTTGAATTTTTTGAAAGCTTCTGCAAGCATTTCATCCGAAAGATCATAACCCATTTCATGTAAGTGATCTTTGAAAGCTGCGCGACCAGAAAGTTTACCAAGTTTTAAAGAGGATTTTTCTAGACCGATAGACTCTGGAGTCATGATTTCATAAGTCTCGCGATTTTTCAAAACTCCATCTTGATGGATACCACTTTCATGAGCAAATGCGTTCGCACCAACGATTGCTTTGTTATATTGTACTTTGAAACCAGTAATACTCGACACTAATTTTGAAACGCGAGTGATCATTGTAGTGTCGATGCCAGTTTCAACACCGTAGAAATCGCTACGAGTTTTGATCGCCATGACGATTTCTTCCAACGCTGCGTTTCCAGCGCGTTCGCCGATACCATTAATTGTACACTCAATCTGTCTTGCGCCAGCACGCATCGCCGATAAAGAGTTAGCAACTGCAAGTCCTAAATCGTTGTGACAATGTGAAGAAATGATCGCTTTGTCGATGTTAGAAACGTTGTTGCGAATCGCTGAAATTAGATCGAAATATTCTTCAGGAGTTGTGTAGCCAACAGTATCTGGAATGTTGATAGTATTAGCTCCAGCGCTAATCGCAGTTTCAATGGCTTTGAATAAAAAGTCGCGTTCGGAACGGGTTGCATCTTCTGGCGACCAATCAACTTCTGGACAAAGGCTGCGTGCCAAAGTAACACTTTCAGTAATTGCGCTTAAAACTTGAGCTTCATCCATTTTCAACTTGTACTTCATGTGAATCGGAGAAGTAGCAAGGAATGTATGAATACGAGGACGTGCCGCTGGTTTTAATGCTTCGCCAGCTCTTTCAATATCGCCTTTTTTAGCGCGAGCAAGTCCACAAATAGTAGAGTTTTTGATAGTGCGGGCAATGCGATTTACCGCTTCAAAATCACCATTTGATGCAGCGGGAAAGCCAGCTTCAATTACATCAACATTCATTTTTTCCAGCGTTTTGGCGATCAGCAATTTTTCTTCTAAATTCATTGTTGCGCCAGGGGCTTGTTCACCATCTCGCAAAGTTGTGTCGAAGATGATGACTTTTTCTTTCGTCATTTTTTCAGGGGAATTTTTGATTGGAATTTATGAAACAAAATACAAATTCGCGCCGATAATTGTAAACTAAATTCTCCGAGCCAAATGCCAAAGCAAATGAATTTAAAATTTGTGAAAAAAAATGACACAATCGACGTAGTTTTTTTAGGAACTGCGGGCACTTCTGATGAGGTGAAAAAAATTAAAGATTTCGTTAAAAAAATAGGTCTGCGACCAAATATTTTTTTAGAAAAAGAAACGACATTAAAAAAATCAGTATCCCACGAGTTTTCCTCTATCAAAGCCTCAGAACGCTTTGAGCAATTTAAAAAATCCGTAGAATCTGATTCGAAAATAATTTGGTGTGCGCGCGGAGGTTATGGTAGTGCTGAATTATTGCCACTTTTAGAAAAAATGCCCAATCCAAAAAAGCAGAAAATTTTTATCGGATTTTCTGATATTTCGGCATTAAATAAATTGCTGATCGAAAAATGGGGTTGGCAAGTTGTGACTGCACCGATGTTGGCTCAAATTGCTCTGGAAAAAGTTTCGCCAAAATCAATTTCGGCGGTTACAGATTTTATTTTTGGAAAAAAATCTGAGTTAAAATATTCGCTAAAATCTTTGAATCACAATTCAGAAATTACTGCAAATATTACTGGCGGTTGTGTTAGTGTTTTAGTCGGACAATTCGGAACAAAAAATCAGATTGATTGGAGCGACAAAGTTTTATTTTTGGAAGATGAAGGAGAAACCGGCGAAAGGCTTGATCGATACTTCCATCAAATAATTCAAATCTCACTTGAGCAGAAAAAATTTCCGCAAGCAATTGTGCTCGGGAATTTTTTAGAATCGAATCCGCACGGAACTCCAAAAGCAAAAAATATTGAATTAGCGATAAAAAGATTCGCTGAAAAATTGCAGGAAGCGAATTTAAAAATTCCGCTTTTGCTTGAAAAAACCAAAGTTCTTGGACATTCGAAAAATATCCTGCCTTTGGTTTTGGGTGCGGAAACCAAAATTTCGGCAAACGGAATTTTGACGCAGAAATTTTAATTTGTCTTTTTGGCGCTAAACTTTAAAAAGCCGCGCCTTCCTTTTCAAAAATCTCGCAAAAATTTTAAGCAAATATGACTGCTCAAACTGAAACCAAAAATGTTACGATTAACTTCGGGCCACAACATCCGGCGGCGCACGGGGTTTTACGCTTAATTTTGGAAATGGATGGTGAAGTTGTTACTCGTGCTGATCCGCATATTGGTCTTTTGCATCGCGGTACTGAAAAACTTATCGAATATAAAAGTTATTTACAGGCAGTTCCTTACTTCGATCGTTTAGATTACGTGTCGCCAATGTGTCAGGAACATGCTTATGCCTTGGCAGTTGAAAAACTTTTGGGCTGTCAAATTCCGCGTCGTGGTCAATTTATTCGCGTACTATTTTCTGAAATTACCCGTATTTTGAATCACATCATGGCGGTTACAACTCAAGCTCTGGACGTTGGTGCGATGACGCCGCTTTTGTGGATGTTCGAAGAACGTGAAAAAATGATGGGATTCTACGAAAAAGTTTCTGGTTCAAGAATGCACTCAGCTTACATTCGTCCAGGTGGAGTGCACCAAGATTTGCCAGATGGTTTGCTCGAAGAAATTGCCGAATTTGCTAAAAATTTTCCAAGATTGATTGACGATTTGGAAAATCTTCTAACTGAAAACCGCATCTTCAAACAGCGTATGGTTGAAATTGGCATAGTTTCTAAAGAAGAAGCTTTGCAGTACGGTTTCTCTGGTCCGATGATCCGTGGTTCAGGAATTGCTTGGGATTTACGTAAATCTCAGCCTTATGAAGTTTATGGCGAATTAGATTTCGATATTCCAATCGGCAAACATGGTGATTCTTACGATCGTTATTTGATCCGTGTTCAAGAAATGCGTGAGTCGATCAAAATCATTAATCAATGTTTGGAAAAAATGCCAGAAGGTCCAGTTTCAACTTCTGATACCAAAATTGCGCCGCCAAAAAGAAATGAAATGAAGCACTCGATGGAAGCTTTGATTAACCATTTCAAACTTTTCACCGAAGGTTATCACGTTCCAAAAGGTGAAGCCTACGCAGCTGTTGAAGCTCCAAAAGGTGAATTTGGTGTTTACGTAATTTCTGAAGGTGGTAATCGTCCACATCGTTGTCGCGTAAGAGCCCCAGGCTTTGCTCACTTACAAGGTTTAGAATTTATGGCTAAAGGTCATATGTTGGCAGACGTTGTGACTGTAATTTCAACTCAAGATATCGTATTTGGTGAAGTTGATCGTTAATACTCGTGTAGATACGAAAAAACTTTAACTCCACCGGTTGACATTTTTTTTAGTCTAACTAATTTGCGCCGCCTCTTTGGAAGCGATGTATTTTTAGAAGCTCTCAAATTTTTTAAAAATCCCAATTTAAGGATATCAAGATGAAAATTTATAACTCGCTTAAATCTGCGAAAAAAAGACATAAAGATTGTAAAGTTGTGCGCAGAAAAGGCCGTCTTTACGTAATCAACAAAACAAATCCAAGATTTAAAGCTAGACAAGGTTAGTTCTAGTTTTTCCTCAGCTCTTCGTTTTTTAAGCGAAGAGCTTTTTTGTGTTCATGCTAAGACTTTAGCTTCAGCATGATTTTCCCCGTCTTTTGTTTTCGCTGATGTCTTTAACTTCCAACAAAATCAGAATCGGTACCAGAACTAGCAAGCTAGCTTTGGCGCAGGTTGAGGAAGTTAAATCTCTACTCTCTCCTTACCTTTCAGATATACAAATCGAAATAGTTCCTATTAACACTTCCGGTGACAAAATTTTGGATCGTAACTTAGCCGAAATTGGTGGAAAAGGTTTGTTCATCAAAGAATTGGAAGAGGCATTAATTCAAAATAAAATTGATGTTGCAGTGCATTCGGCAAAAGATGTGCCGCCAATGGTTGATGAAGCTACGAAATTAGTAGCTTTCACAAAAAGATATGATGCACGCGATTGTTTTATCTCAAAAAAATTTCACTCAATTTCTGACTTGCCTCAAGGTGCGGTTGTTGGAACTTCGTCAGCGCGTCGCAAGGCAATTTTATTGCGTTTGCGCCCAGACCTGAAAGTTGTCAATTTTCGCGGTAATGTGACTACGCGTTTGAGCAAAATTGAAAGTGATGGAGTTGATGCCACTATTCTTGCGGCGTGTGGTCTTGAGCGTTTAGGTTTAAAGACAACTTGCCCAAAAGGTTATAGCGATAAGCAGCATATTGAAAAATCACAAATGTTGCCTGCTGGTGGACAAGGTGCTTTGGCAATTCAGGTACGCAAAGATGCTGAAACAATATCACAAATTATCTCTAAAATAAATCATAACGAAACTCAGATTTGTGTAAAAGCTGAGCGTTCTTTTTTGCGTGAACTTGGAGCTTCTTGTTCAACGCCAGTAGCGGTTCATGCTGTTGTAGAAAATGGTAGTTTGAATTTGGAAACTTTGATTTTAGCCAATGATGGCAGCGAAGTTTTTGCCACTAATATGCAAGGAAATGCAGATTTAGAATCTGCTGTGATGCTTGGAAAAAAAGCAGCTGAGAAGACTAAAAAAGAAGCAGCAGAGTTGCTCAAGAAAATTATCTGCTAATTTAAATCATATTTTTTTCTGATGGGAATTTTTTCTCCTTAACATCAGAACAGAATCGATCTACAGCCAATTTAATTTCTCCTGCCAAATTGGCATAATGCGTAACAAATTTTGGTTTAAATTGTTGGTTTAATCCCAGCAAATCGTCAATCACCAAGACTTGCCCGTCACAATTTTGCGATGCACCAATACCAATTGTGGGTATGTTGACTGTAGCAGAAATCTCATCAGCTAATTTTGCTGGAACGGCTTCAATTACCATCGAAAAGGCGCCAGCTTCTTCCATCAATTTAGCAGTTCTTAAAATCATCTTCGCTGAATCTTCGTTGCGTCCTTGATATTTATAGCCACCGATTTCACGCACGCTTTGTGGCAAAAGACCAATGTGAGCCATGACGTTAATTTTGTGATCGACCAAGTATTTGACTGTATCGGACATATCTTCAGTGGTTTCGATTTTAATGGCATCGCAACCAGTTTCGCTAATAACTTTTTGTGCTGATTTCAAAGCTTGTTCTTTCGATTCTTCGTAAGTTCCGTAAGGCAAATCAACGACAACAAAAGATTTTTTAACTGCACGCATCACGCTTTTTCCGTGATTAATCATCATGTCTAATGTGACTTCAACAGTATCTGGAAGTCCGTAAATCGTCATTCCCAGTGAATCTCCAACTAAAATAATATCGCAATAATCATCTAAAATTTTGGCAATAGGAAAAGTGTAAGCGGTTAAGCAAGTTATTTTTTCGCGCTTCTTTTTTTGTAAAATATCTTGAACGGAAACTCGATTACTCATTTTGAATTTTATTGATTGGGCGTTGGGTTGGAATCGACGAAATTCTTTGCTGCTGCTGGATTGGTCATGGCAGAGTTAACTTGTTCGATAACTTTATTTTTGTCTCTTTCCGCTTGTTGTCGGTTAAAATTTTCTAATGCCTGTTTTTCAGCTACACCTTTAGCTGTTCTAGCTGGTGGGATAGGAGATTCAGGAGATTTAGCTGGAGAGAAAACAACTTTAGAAGTTGGAGCCCCATTTGTAGCTGGAGTTGGAGGAGTTCCTGTATTTTGAATATTAGGTGTAGGGTTGGCATTATTTGCTGTTGTTGGAGTCGCAATAGCATCATTATTCGCTTCGACAGCAGAAGTTGTAGATGAGGCTGATGGAGTTGGCGCAGAAGGAGGTGTAGCCGCTTTATTAAGTACTGGTAGACCTAAATATTGTCGAACTTGGTCAAGATTGCTGCTGATAGAAATTGATTCCATGTCGCCTTTCATAGCGGTAGCGATGTTTAGAGGAATTTGTTTTTGGCGTGATCCAGTAATGAAAATGATATTCATCAAGCCATCAATAGAATTTTCTGCTAAGTCTATTTTGCCAGAGAAAACACCGTTCAGAGCTGGTGCTGTCAGGTTAATTGAGAATTTTCCGCCTTTATCTTTGTCGATAGAAATATTGCCAGTCGCTTGTTTAAAAATAGTTTTACTACTTTGGTTAAAAATAACACTTTCAGGATTGCGCAGATCTTGTTGATATTGCGCTGGATAAAACATTTTATTCACCAAATCGTTAAGGCCATAGCCATTAACTATTGGAGAAACTGCACTAAATTTTATTTCGCTGGTTAGGGTTTTTACAAAATCATCTTTGCTATCAGCGATAGAAGTGATGTTGGCAGAAATATTAGAAACGCCTTTGATATTTTTAACTCCAATTAGATCAGGTAGCATCTTCTCTAATGAAGCAGTATTTAAACTCAAAACACCGTTTAAAATTTTATCTCCTTTGATTCCGATGGTACCTTTGTAGTTGAAATTTCCTCCGTAAATATCGCAAGACGAGGTTGCGTCGTTCATGATGCCATCTTTTAGTTTCCCGACAACTTTAGAATTTTTGACCTCAAGATCGTCAAGTTTCAGGTTATTGACGAGGATGTTAATATTGCCGTTAAAGCCTTCTAATGAAGGTAAAGCGAAGAATTGATCAGCTACAGTGTTCTTCTTAGTTTCTTTTGAGTCATCCACGCTTTTGCTATCTTTAAGGATGCTTGGTTTCTCAATTGGTGTTGCTTCGTAGTGAAGATCATTCGCAACAAGATTAAAATTAAATTCAGGATTCTGGTTGCTGATATCAAGGGATAAACTGCCTTGTAGATTGGTTTTATCTGAGGTCATTTTCAGCTCGGTAATTTTAAAATAACCTTGCCCGAAATTCAGTTTTAGCGAGGATTGATCAGAGAATACTTCGCCTTTGTAAATCAACTTATCAAAAGTCATTTCCATATCGGTGACTGATGCAATATCGTTAAGCCACAAAAGCTTACGCAATAATGATCCGGAGGAGAGATAAATATTTTTTCCAGAAGTTAGGAAAAAATCATCAACGTTCAAAGAGCTAATCTGAAATTTATTGCGAATGTTAGTGGTTTTAGCGCTGCTATCGATTTTAATTTCACCCAGCAATTCGCTTTGTCCGTTCAGGCTTAAATAAAAATCATCAAGAGTTATATTATTAGGGAACAGCATTACGTCCGAATAGATGATGTATTCTTTGAGATTGTCGAATTTGAGATTTTGCGATTGTAACTGTAGCCATTTCAAACTTTCGCCAAGATTTTTGCCATTTACGTCGAGCTTGCCGATAAACTTTGGTAAATCGTCTGTATTTTCTAAAACTCCATTAACGCGTACCACAGCATCTCCGGGAATACTAAAAATCATTGGTAGAATCAGTATTTGCCCTTCTTTGGAAATGGTTAGATAAAGATTCACATCTTTGATTTCACCTTCGAGATATTTCACGCTTTTGATTTTGATCTCAGAAGAAAGGTCAAAATTTTTGATTTTATTGGCGATTCTGAGATTTAATTCTTCGGGTTTTTCTTCAGCCGTAACTTTGTTTTGAGCAGTGCCGGCATTATCTTCTTTATGATCTGTTGGATTATTCGAATCATTCTCGGCAGCTGTTTGGACTAAGTTTTGTACAAACCTTTCTACCGTTTCATCGGAGTTATTGGCCAAATCACTTGGTTGATCTTTTGAAGTTACTTCGACTCTTTCCTTCGACCAAATGCTATCTAGATCAAGATTCTCTAGGTCTAAACTAACATCAATTTTTGGCAAATCGGAAGTAAAATCAATTACTGAAGTGCCTTTGCCATTAATCAAATTGGAATTGATTAAAATATTATCTAGTGAGATTTCGCCACTAGAATTCTTGATGTCAGAGCTGATTTTGATGGATTGTGAGTTGGGTTTAATCTTGTCGTAAATTGCTGTACTGTTGCTGATATAATCGCGGTAAAAAGTACGAATTTCAAAAATTTCTGCGTCAGCTTTACCTTCGAAATTACTTAAGAAAATACCTTTATTCTCAGAGGTGAAACTACCGTGAATTGTTAAATTAAAGGCAGGAGAGGTTAGTTCTAAAGTTGAATCTTGTTTAGAAGAATCAGAGTTAAAATTGGCAGTAAGTTTGAAGCTATTATTGATTTTTTGAGTAGTGAATTTTCCAGAAGCGCGAATTTTTTTGGCGTCAATCATGACTTTACCGTTGATGTCGGTCACCTCCTTTTTGCGCGATAATTTGTCGTAAGAAATTATTTCGCCATTATCGATTTCAACTTTGGGAAGGCTATTGGCGCTGAATTGTGTAGGTTGAAATTTGTCGACTGCGAATAGCTCAGAACTGGTATTGGAACCAGCATTTTGCGACGGATTAGTGGGAGAGCTGGCAGGAATTTGGCTGACAATTTCGGTAAATTTATCTTGTCTTGGACTGTTAACATTAACTTCAAGAAAGGTTTCTAGAATTACATCGCTAAGAGTGATTTTAGAAATAGAAAATTCTTTTGAGAGAAATTTTAGTGGTGACAATCTGATAGCAACTGACTTGGCAAAAAGATTGTAAACCTTGCCTTCATTTTTGTAGTTCTGCAGCAAAACATCATTCGCGGTGATGGTTGGAAAAGGAAATAAAGCAACTTCGACTTCGCCTCCGATAGTCAAATTGCTGTTAAGAAATTCGCTGGCCTTTTGAGTGACTTTAAATTTTAGCGATGAGTTATCAAAAAATCCCGGAACAGCTATTAACAGCAGAATGGCAGCCACAATTACAGTGGCGAAAAGCCACAAGATTCTAGATTTTAGCGAGTAAGATTTTTTCTTAGCGGCACCTTCATTCTCAGAATTTTCACCATCATCGGTGCTTTCTTCTGTTGCGATTTCTTTTTCCTCAATTTTGTCTTTTTGATTGCTTGGTTTCATTACAAATCAACTTTTTTCATTTCTTCTACAAGGTTGTCGCTGCTGATCGAAATGCTGTTATTTTCGGAAAAATTATAAATCGATAATAAGATGAAAAATAACAGAATCGACAAAGCTAAAAAATTTACGAAGATATTTTGATCTGGCGTGAGATCAATGTTCTCACCGATATTAAGCAATTGGTGTTTTTTGTTGTTGGTATTGGATTCGATGTGTAGCAGTTTGATTTTTTCTTCGATAATGCGTTGATCGATTTTAAGAAATTTAGCGTAAGATCGTAGCAAGCCTGGAATGTAAAGATGTTTGATAATCTTGTGTAGATCGTCATTTTCCAGAGCCTCGATGTCGCGTAATTTTATCTTCAAATAAGCGGCAACTTCATCAGCTTCGATCTTCAGTTTTTGTCTTTTATTTTTCAAAATTTGTCCGACTGAAACTTCATCAAGTGATTGATCGAGCTGCTCTGAATCTAGCTCATCGGTATTCTCAATTTTAGTTTTATTTTTGTACTGCGTCATTTTCGAATAATGTTGCCAAATTTTTTGTTGCTTCCATAGCTGCTAAAGATGCGGCTTTTTCCGACATTTTTTCTAGCATTGCATAATTGTTAATCAAATTCTGCAAAGTTTTGTTGATGTGGTTAATTGTGAATTCTTTTTCAGTAATTACAATCGCCGCGCCATGTTTTTCAAGGAATCTAGCATTTTTTTCTTGATGATTGTCGGCAGCTTTTTCGAAAGGAACTAAAATCATCGGTCTTTTCGCGGCACAAAATTCAAAAATTGAAGATGAGCCGGAACGCGCTATAATTAGATGTGCATTGCGGATTCTTTCTGGCATGTCAGAGAAGAAAGCTTGAATTTCGATATTCAAATTAAACGAGTGATATTGTTCGAAAGTGCTTTCGGCAAGCTCTTTGCGACATTGTTGAACAATGTTGATGCGGCTTTTTAATTCTTCGCTGAAATTGAAAAAAGCTTTCGGCAAAACTTCGCTAAAAATTTTTGCGCCACCACTTCCACCAATAACTAAAATGTTGAAGAGTTGTTTTTTGGGTTGAGTTTCGTCAACAAAATCTGAAGCTAAAATCACATTATAACCCATGCGATTATCGGGTTTTTCGATTGGTTTTTCTTCTTGTGGCAAAATGTAAGGAACATCGTGAAGCTCTAATATTTCTTGACGCACAGGGTTGCCGACAAAAACAGTTTTGCTGATTAGATTGTCATCAATTCCTGAAGTTTCGGCAAAAGACAAAGCAATTTTGTAAGCATATTTAGCGAAGATGCGATTCACTTTTCCTAAGTGAGCATTTTGTTCATGAAGAATAATTTTAGTGCGGGTTAAAAGTGCTACAATCAATATCGGAAAGGTGGCGTAACCTCCAAAAGCAGCAACATATTTGGGACGATGGATTAGAAAATTCTTCAAACATTGTAAAATCCCAAAAGAAATTTTCAGCGCAGCAATAATTAGTTTTGTTGGTTTCTTTTCCAGCTGAGAAGAGCTGATAATCAAGGATTTGAAGCGATCATCAAGTTTGATATAATTGCGATATTTTTCATCTCCCAAGAAGAAAACTTGGTGATTATTTTGTGATAATTCTGCTGCTAAACAACGCGCTGGAATAATGTGTCCACCAGTTCCGCCAGCAGTGATAAAAATTTTGCTCATCGATAATTAAGTTGGTTGCTTGACATTTAGGGCTTCGCCAATAGGTTCCCGCGCTTCCTTTTTAGGGGCCGAATTGTTTTTGTAAAAAGATTTGAAGTGATTTTTTATTTTAGTTTGTTGTCGGTTCCAAATTTTTTTAGCAAAAAAATATGTCAAAGAAACCAACCGTCCATTTCGTTGATTTGGATCAGTTTGATGCCAAAGAATTACGCAAGATTATTGAGTTAGCGCGTAAGTTAAAGCAGGACAAAAAACCTCTAGAGCAGTCAAAAATTCTCGCGCAAAAAAATATGGCGATGATTTTTGAAAAAACTTCAACCCGTACCCGAGTTTCTTTTGAAGTTGGCATCAATCAGCTTGGCGGACATGCAGTTGTGATGAACAAAAACGATATGCAGCTTGGCAAAGGTGAATCTGTTGAAGATACAGCAAAAGTTTTATCACGTTTTGTTGATGCAATTATGATTCGTTCAAATTCGCATCAAACAATTTTGGAATTGGCAAAACACTCAACTAAGCCAGTAATTAATGCTTTGAGTGACTTTTCTCATCCATGCCAAATTATGGCCAGCATTTTGACTATCGAAGAACATTTAGGAAATATTAAAGGCAAAAAATTAGCGTGGTTTGGTGATGCTAATAACGTACTAAATTCCTACATTCACGCTGCCAAAGCTTTTGGCTATGAACTGGCAATTGCTGCGCCGAAAGATTATGATTTCTGCAATGCTGAAATCAAAAAAGCGCAAAAAAATGGCGCGAAAATTTCTTATCACGTTGATCCAAAAATTGCCGCAAAAGATGCCGATGTTTTGATCACCGACACTTGGTTCTCAATGGGTGATGCTGCAGAAAAAGATGACAAATTGAAAAAACAAAAACTCAAAGTTTTGATGCCGTATCAGGTAAATTCTGCTTTAATGAAGTTGGCGAAAAAGAATGCGATTTTTACGCATTGTTTGCCAGCTTATCGCGGATTTGAGGTTACTGCGGAAGTGATCGATTCGAAAAAATCGGTAGTTTTTGATGAGGCAGAAAATCGCTTACATGCTCAGAAAGCGATTATGGTCTATTTGATGGGACGATAGTTTAAACAGAGAATTTAATTGGTCCCTCAGCGCGTCCATGGATGAATTGATCCAAGTAAGGATTATCTGATGAATCCATGTCTTTAGCATCGCCAAACCAAATTATTTTTCCTTCATAAAGCATCGCAACTTTGTCAGCAATTTTATGTGCTGAGTGCATATCATGTGTGATTGTTATTGTGGTCGCACCTAGTTCTTTTGAAACTTTTATAATTAGTTCGTTGATGACGTCAGCCATGATTGGATCCAAACCAGTTGTTGGTTCATCAAAGAAAATAATTTCTGGATTTACAGCAATAGCACGGGCAAGGGAAACGCGTTTTTGCATCCCACCGGAAAGCTCAGAGGGATATAAATCAGCTACTTTTTCACTTAGCCCTACAGATTTAAGTTTTTGAATTGCGATTTCGCGTGCTTCTTTTTTGTCAATTTTTTGATGATTGATCAGGCGAAAAGCGACATTCTCCCAAATCGGTAATGAGTCAAACAGTGCGCCGCCCTGAAATAGAAAACCGATTTTTTCCATCATTTTGTCGTGGTCTTGCATTTTCATGCTGTGAACTTCCTGACCATCAATTTTTACAATTCCTGAAGTTGCTTCAAGAAGAGAGGCAATAATCTTAATCAGAACTGATTTGCCGCTACCAGATCCACCAAGTATTACCAAAGATTCTCCTTGTTTAACCGATAAGTTGATGCCTTTTAAAACCTGCTTTTCGCCAAAGTTTTTAGTAAGATTTGTGATTTCGACTTTATTCACGGCCTGGCTTACTTGGAAGCTTGTTCAAGTTTTTTGTCGATCAACTTTTTCAAAGATAAATAATCGACATATCCTTCAACAATTTCGCCATTAACGAAGAAAGTTGGGGTAGATTGAATTTGCAAGCCTTTAGCAACTTCCATTCTTTCTGCCAAAATTCTTTCCTGCAATTTTTTGTCGTTGATACAAGAGTTAAAGCGATCAGCACTCATGCCATCAAGCTGTGCGATTGATTGAAGTTTCTCAATATATTTTGCATCAAATGCCCAAGAATCTTGAGTTCTGAAAAGTGCTTTCAAAAGGTTATAGTATTTTTCTGACAATTCAGACTTGTGGTCTTGAGCTTGGCAAATAGCAAACATTCCAGCAACTAAAGCTGGCTGATTTAAAGGGAAGTCGCGATGTACGAACACTAATTTTTTGTTTTCGATATAGTCGCCTTTTAATTTTTCCAAAGCTTCGCGATGGAAAGCGGCACAATGTGGGCAAGAAAGTGAAGCATATTCAACCATTACTATTGGTGCATTTTTATCACCTAAAACGATATCAGAAGCATTAATTTTTAGAATTTCTGCGGCTTTTTTGCTGTCGATATTTTTTTCTGCACTTTCATTCACAGCTTTATTTACAGCATCTTGCGGGTTTTTAGTTTCTTCAGTTTTGGTAATTTCGTTTTTGTCATTTTTAAACGAAGTTTTGGTTTTGTAGTTGTGGATTATGAGAGCCACAAATCCAATGATAAGACATATAGAAGCGACAATGATGTAGGTCTTTTTTGAGCTTTTCATATTGTAATTAAGGATTGTGATTGACTGAAAGGGAGAGCAAAATTAATCATCGCCACTGTAAAGAAATCAAGGCAAAAATCAAATTCAGAAATGTCGGAATCTCAAAAAATTTCTCTCTCGGTTTTTATCATTACCAAAAATGAAGCGGATCGAATTGAAAGTGTAATTAAAGCTGTAAAAAACATCGCCGATGAAATTTTGGTGATTGACTCAGGAAGTTCAGATAACACTTGTGAAATCGCGACCAATGCTGGTGCAAAAGTAATTTTCAATCAATGGCGTGGTTATGGCGAACAAAAAGTTTTCGGTGAAAAGCAATGTCGCAATAAATGGATTCTCAATATTGACGCTGACGAAGAAGTCTCGCCGGAATTAGCCGAAGAAATCGCTCAAATTTTTGCGCAAAATAAGCTGGAAAATTTTTACGGATTTCGTGTTCGCATCGTGAATAAATTTCGTTTTGAAGATCGTCCAAAAAAACTGGCATATTTTTATAATCAGTTTCGTCTCTACAATAAAGACTACGCCGGATTTAACAGCAGTACAGTTCATGACTCGGTTGAGTTGAAAGAAAATAATCCACAAAAAATCGGTCAGCTTAATGGTATAATTTATCATCAATCTTTTCGCTCTTTCGAACATTGGATTGAGAAAATTAATTCCTATTCTTCGATGCAGGCAGAGGATAGCTTCAAAAAAGGAAAAAATGTGACGTTGGCAAAAATTATTACAGTTCCGCTCTTCGCTTTTTTAAAAGCTTACTTTGTGCGTCGTTATTTCATCTATGGTTTTGATGGTTTAATTTACAGTTATCTATTTGCTTTTTCTCGTTTTGCCAAAGCGATAAAAACGCGCGAAATTTTTAAAGCTAATCCCAATAAATAGTTCTTATGTCGAAAATTTTTGTTATTATTGCCGCTCTGTTTTTAGTGAGTTGTGGTGCTAATATTGAAAGTCCGGTAGTTTATTTCAGTAATGCCAGTCCCGAACCAGTTCGAAATATTGAATGTACTTGGAATGGAAATATTTTAAGTTTGGGGGCGCTCAACCCTGGAGATACGCGAAGCCAATCTTTTTTCTTAACCGGTGATTCGAAATTTTTTGGACCAGTTTATGTAGTTTGGTACAACGATAAGGGCGATCGCGTTTCGAAAAATTTCAACTTTAAAAAGGAAAACCTCCCAAGCATTCATGATAAAACCACGTATAATTATGTTCAGCTTTATTTCGATCAGTTTGATATCGAAGTTTCAACAAGTGATGCTGCCGATCTGACTGGTAAAGTTCGTCGTATGGAACAGGTAATGAATAAGTATCATGACGATTTTATTAAGAGCGGTGTTAAAGCAAATTTTTGTGCTAACAATAACATGAATGTTTGCCAGAACGCTGACAGCAGCGGTTTGATTGCGATTAAGAAAAAACAAACCGACATTGCTCCAGGTACTTATTAAGCTCTAAATAATAGAGATGCATCGCCGTAAGAATAGAAACGATAATGTGTGTTGATAGCGTGATTGTATATCTCGAAAGCTTTTTCTTTGCCAACAAAAGCACAAATTAGCATGAACAAAGTTGATTTTGGTAAGTGAAAATTGGTCATCAAAACATCAACAATTTTGAACTTATATGGCGGATGAATAAAAATTCGCGTATTGGAGTTTAGTGGTCGGATCACGCCATTTTCATCGCATGATGATTCCAAGACTCGCAGCGAAGTTGTCCCAACGGCAACGATTTTTTTGCCACGTGATTTTGCCAAATTAATTTTTTCGGCGGCTTCTTTTGAGATGGAAAAAGATTCGCAATGCATTTTGTGATCCTGAATTAAATCGCTTCGTACTGGTAAGAAGGTACCGGCACCAACATTCAAAGTTACAAAAACTTTCTCGATTTTTTTCTCTTCCAGCTTAGCAAAAATAGTTTCAGTAAAATGTAATCCAGCAGTTGGAGCTGCTACAGCGCTGCCATTTGAGGCATAAATTGTTTGATAATTTTTCTGATCGTGAGAATTTTCTTCTTCGCGTTTGATATAGGGCGGAAGTGGAGTTGAGCCATATTTCTCAAGCTTTCCAAGCAATTCATTATCACAAGAATCAAATTTTACTGTGATTGTTCCGTCATCATTTTTTTGCGTAACTTCGGCAAAAAAATCTGGAGCGATTTTTAAAGAATCGCCCACCTTAACTTTTTTAGCCGGCTTGCACAGAACATTCCACGAAGATCCGCGCAAATTATCGTCTAAACATTGATCGAGGTTAAATTCAAGAATGGCGGAATTTCTTAGAATTTCTGCCGATAATTTTGCTTTAATTACACGAGCATCGTTGAAAACAATCACATCTCCTTCTTGCAAAAAATCGACAAGGTTGATTACCTGCAAATCAAGAATTTGAGAGTCTTTAAAGGTCAGCATTCGTGTTTTTTCTTTGGGAAAAAATGGTTGATGCGCGATCAGCTCAGGTGGTAAATCAAAATCAAAATCAGAAGTCTTTAACATGGAATCAAATAAAACACATTTTGGATTTAAGCAGGTAAATCGTGATGAAAAGGCTGGCCTTGTCAAAGAAATTTTTTCGGGAGTGGCGAAAAAATATGATTTGATGAATGACCTGATGAGTGGCGGAGTTCACCGTATCTGGAAAAACAAAATGGTCGAAGAAATTGATCTAAAGAATAGTTCAGTTCGTACTATCGATTTAGCTGGTGGAACTGGAGATATTGCATTCCGTATTGCTAAAAAGGCCCGCGATAAAAACGTAAAATGTGAAATTGATGTGGTAGATATCAATCAAGAAATGCTTGATGTTGGTAAGGAACGTGCGGTGGATCTAAACCTATTTTCTGATTTGAAGTTCACTTGCTGTGATGGGGAAAAATTGTGTTTTGAAGATGAGCTTTTCGATTTTTTTACCATCGCTTTTGGGATTAGAAACTTCACCAATATTGAAGCTGGACTGTCAGAAGCTTATCGTGTTTTAAAACCTGGCGGAAAATTTATCTGTTTAGAATTCTCCAAAGTTAACGATTATTTTTTGCAAAAAATTTACGACGCTTATTCGTTCAAAGTGATTCCAAAAATTGGCGAAGTTGTTTTGAAAGATCGCGCTTCTTACCAATATTTAGTTGAGAGCATCCGCAAATTTCCTAGCCAAGATGAGTTCAAAAAGATGATCGAAAAAGCCGGATTTAAAAATGTGTCTTATCAGAATCTAAGCTTTGGTGCTGCTGCAATTCACGTGGGGTATAAAAACTAAAGAGATCCTTCGCTTTGCTCAGGATGACAGATTAATCATCAAACGAATTATCTTGTTGCGGATAGGAGGGCTTCGCCCGACTGTAGCAACTCATCTTAAATCTAAATTCAAAACGCAGTTTTGAATTTAATATAGTGGTGCTGTCAACGGGTAGAAAATGACCTAAACGGTCATTTTCGGTTTCAGACTTTTTTCTGGGATGGATTTTTAATGGGCAACGCCTGGGAAGTGGTGCTGTCAACGGGAATCGAACCTGCGACCTCTTCATTACCAATGAAGTGCTCTACCGCTGAGCTATGACAGCAAAATAATTTTTGCAAAAATAAAATCAGGCCGAGATTTCTCTCCCCTGACTTATGTAGCATTCAAATTTAGGCGCAGCTAATTGTCAACCAATCGAAAGTTAGAAATTTCTTACTTTTCCTCACCTCCTTCGCCGCCTTCACTACCACCTTCGCTACCTTCACCTTCATTGTCGCCACCAAAGTGAGCTTCACCAGATTTTTTATTGTCGTCAGGAGCATCTTTGGTTGATTTCCCTTCGCCATCGGCGGCTTTATTGTTAACGTCTTTACCCATCTCATAGGTATCTTTGCCGTATTTCAATCCGCCTTTAGTAATCCTTTGTCTAATTCCTTCAGCAGCACCACCAACTGATTTCATCATGCTCATTGCGGAAGGTAAGTTGCTGCTTGGTAACGAAGTTCCACCAATTAGCTGCTCGGTAATACTTGGAATTTGGTCCATAAATTGACATAACACGTACATCACAAATGCCGCTTTTACTATGGTAAGAATTTTTTCCTTAACGTGACTTGTGAACAAATCGTAAATTGCTGGAATCGAGATTCCGATAGTTTCTAGGAAATTGATTTTGTTGTAATCGTCAATGTCGATTAGGCAGGCAATACTGTCGGTTAAAGGATCAACCATAGTGTTGCCTAGTTTAGTACAGTCAGGATCACCTCCAACGTCATTGCCGCTGGCATCTTTGCAAATTGCACCAACCATAGAGTGACCGGGAACGGTACAAGTTGGATCATCATCAATTACTGGTTGACCATTAGCATCTTGGCAAGTGCCTCCAACCCATTGATGTCCTGGAAGAGAGCAGGTTACGTCGCCGTTTACCAGATTTCCGCTAGAATCTTTGCACACACTCGCACAAGAAATAGCCTTATTTGGAGGGCTGCCTGAGAATGTTGCGCTGCCAATCATGGTAGCGTCAAATACGCTAATAAATATTGCGATATAGGCGAATAGGATCATTGGCTGCAGACAGAAGCTGATCAAATTGGTTAGCCAATTCTTAAATATCCCCGCGGTTTTCGGGAACATTACGGTCGGAATAATGATCGGCGAAATGTAAACCATAATGATGATTGACATCGCAGATGACAGGAAGATGTGTAGTGCTCTTATAGTCATTGCGATAAAGAAGAAGCCGAAGAACATTAGTCCCATGACAAAGTATATTCCTACTGGCCCTGTAAAGAGACCGGCGAAAATTAGAGCAGCAATATTAGCGGTTGAAGCTGATGGGCCAAATCCGAGATAACGAGCAATCTTACAATCCAAGGTATCCCAGATAGAGAGATATTCTTTGCCTGAAGGATAAGCGTTAGATGGTCCCAAAGATGAGGGATCAAATTGGCAACCATCTTTTTTTACATCTGGCATCGTACTTTCTATGTGGAAAACGATTTTGGAGAAGACCATTGATGTATTATAAACCCCTTCGAAGAACATCGTTTGCCAAGCATCTCCAGTGGCAAAATACATCACTAAACCAATCTTAATACAGAACATTATGATGTCAGATTTCTTTATTTCTGACATGTTATGGGCAATCAAAATCTTCAAACCGTAGAACATGATGGCTAAAGTCAGAACCATTTTAACGGTATTTTGCAAGGCATTCTGCAACGTACCAAAGAACGAAACATCTTTTACGTAATTACCTTTTTTGTAAACGAAGTTGCCGCTGCGTAGATAATTTCCACTCAAACAAGTGCCATTCGCTAAAGGATATTCATCAGCAGTTGCACACTGGCTGTGGCCAGCACGGTTATAAAAAACATTTTCCAGAGTTTCTTTAACGCATTGTGCTATTGGTGCACTGAAATGTCTCTGGCTGCCCATAATGACTCCAGAGTTGAATGAAGTTAGATTCCGTGAATCGCCAACGAAATTGTAACAAGCGTTTGAGAAATAAGGTGATCCAAGACTGCTAGTGTATTGATAAGTTGAAGACTCTACAACAGTACAATGTGTTAAATATTGGCAGTAATTTTTACATTGTCCGGCCTTGGAATTGTAGGTACAATCAGCATTTCTGATTTCGCTTTTAGTATTACAGTCGTTGGTTGGATTTGTTGCGGCAGTTGCGCGAGCAATATCATCTGGGGTTATGTAGACGTAACGACCATTTTTATAAATTCCATCTTCGTAGTAATCGCAATACTCGGTGCCGCCACGTCCGATGGTGAAGTTATATGGACACAAGCTATAGCTCTGAACGCAAAGCAAGCGTGAATCGTCAGTGTCGATTGGAGCTACCGAAAAAGTTACGCCTTTGATGCTACAATTAGTGTCACCGACTTCACAAAATACTCCGGAATTATCACTTAAAGGTCCGCTGCTAGCAGTAGTTTCGTACTGAATACAGGCGTATCTTTGGCTCCTTTTTTTACAACATTCAAAAGCTGTTTTATAATCATTAATTTTATCGGCTGGGATGTTGGTGGTACTGAGTGATGCATCATATTTTGAGCAGTTATAATTACCTGGTTGAGTACCGCGTAGATAATATTTTTGCTTCGGATATGGTTTGGTATTGCTTCCTGTAGGATCAAGACAAGCATCGCCTTTTAATGGATTGTCTTCGTACTCAATACCATCGTAATACCATTGGTTGTAGTTAGTAACGCCAAGTCCTGCGGTTGGATTAGCCTGAACCCAATCTTCCATCTCTTTTTTAACTTTTGGTGTGCTAAGAGAGTAAGCTGTTGGGTTGGGACCATACCAATCAGCACCACATAAGGTTGTTGATTCGAAAACATTTTTTGCAACTCCGTAAGTGATTCCAAGAGCGGCCATAACAACACCCATTGATGCAACAGCATCAGTTACTGCTCCAGTACAGGCTGGATTATTAGAGCTAGCAGCTTTAATGCCGCCTTGAACTATCAGATAAGTATCGCGAACAGGAGACGGTGTAATGCTAGGATATTGGTTTAATCCACATGCAGAACACATTGCTGCTATTGAACCTTTTACTAAAGCATAGGTCGAACTAATAATTGCTACACAAACAGGATTGCTTAAGTCGAACATGATGTCCGCACCATTCATCGTCGGATCAAATTGCAGAGTTTGAGGATCTCCAGAGCCATCACAGGAACGAATTCTGCCAATGCCACAAACTTTATCGTCATCGCAATCGTTACCGGCGTAGGATGACTGCGTTGAAGTAAAATAACTGAAAAAAAACACAGCACAAAGAATCGTCAAAGAGACATTTTTGAAGATTTTGCTGAGGTAAGAGATCACTATTATTTATTTGTGCGTTCGTAAAAAATTGGTAACCAATCATTTGGATCAGTTCCAACTTCAGCCATAATTTGATCCATAATCATCACTGTATCAACACGTGCTGATAAAACTCGAATGATTTCATCCATTCCGCCTAAATCAATTCTGGCAATTACGCCATCGTTATCTTGTTTTACTAGGAAAAATCTTGTTCCCGGATCGGTAGTTTTAACCAAAGTAAATTCGCGTTCTGACAGCATAAATACTTCGCGATAAAGTGTGGTGGCTTTTAGGTTTGGCAGGAATATTTGTGTTGCGGTTTGCTGAACTAGAGTATCAGAAATACTACTTTTTGCGGCGTCTTCTACCGACTGAGTTGCAAACACTACGAAGGTATTAAGTTTACGTAAAACTTTTAGCCAGTCTTTAATTTTAGGCGCGAAAATTGGGTTACCGATCAAAGCCCAAGCCTCGTCAAGTACGATCATTGTAGGGCTGCCGTCAAGTGAACTTTGAATACGATGGAAAAGGTAAAGCAGTACAGGACCCAAACTGGCTTTGTCTTGTAAAATTTTGTTCATCTCAATTCCGAAGCTGCGTGCAGTTGTGAAATCGATTCGATCTTCAACGTTATCAAACAATTTAGCGTGAGAACCTTGAGAGTGCCACATTTCCAAGCGTCCAGCTAAGCTTCCTGGGCCAGATAATCCCATGAATGGTGCGATGTTGCGTAATCTTCTTTGGTGAACTGGAAGTTTGTAGTTACCGGCAACTGCTTCGTTGATGCGATCAATTTCATGAGCCGGAAGTGGTTTGCCATCTGGCGAAACCAGAATTTTCAAGAACTCGATTAAGAAAGAACGATTTTCGTTAGTGTCTTCAAGTTGGAATGGATTAAAACCCGAAGGAACAGCAACGTCAGGAGTTGCATAGCGTCCATCAATTGCACGAATGAAAATTTCAGCACCGCGATCTTTATCAAAGAAAAATAAACGCGGACGGAATTTTTGGGCTTGGGCGCACAAAAAGTTCAAAAGTACAGTTTTACCAGCACCAGTCGGACCGATAATCATTGAATGTCCAACGTCACGAACGTGGAAATTGAAAAAGAATGGCGTTCCGGAAACGGTATTTAAAACTGTAACTGCATTGCCCCAATGGTTCTTCTTACGTTGTCCCGAAGGATAATTGTGGAAAGATGCGAAGGCGGCGATGTTGAGTGTATTCACAACGCAACGACGGGCCATAAATTCGGAATTTCCGGGAAGTTGTCCCCAGTAAGCTGGTTCCATGTTAATTTTTTCGCGAACACCACTAATACCGGCGTTGGCAAGTTCTACAACAGCAGCAGAAAGTGCGCTTTCCAAAGCTTTTGGATTATCTTCAATACAAAGCACGGTCAAATGGTGATTACCGAAAGCAATTGCGCCAGACATTGCTGAGTCAAGAGCTTGGTCAATCTCGTGAATTTGGGACACCGCAACGTCTTCTGACTGAATCAGTCGTCTTTGTTGCAACTGCATCGAGCTAATTGCAATCATACGGTTGATGAACGAGAAGGATTGGCTGATTACCAGCTCAAAAGGCATTTGCATAAACCCATCAAGAAGACCAGCATGAGTTGAGGGGCGATATTCTTTGATTGCTACCAATCCGGCATATTTGATTGAAGTTGGATGATGAGCTTCAATGGATTTTTTTCCGAAATATAAACGGCTGATTGGCAAGTGATGCGAAACTTTGCCAGCTGGCAGCATCATTGGTTGTGAATAGCCGCAGTTAATCAGTCGCGCTAAAAATTCTAATAATTCTGAAGTTGTGCCATCTTCGCTATCTGTAAGACCAAGTAAACGCGGGCCGTAATTCGAAAAACCGCTCATCACGCGTTCGGTCATTTCTTCCAGATCGTCGAAAGCTTCGCGCATATCGGCTTCCCAAGAAGATTTATCAGCTTTGTGCTGTAGCTTTTTAGCTAAATGTTCGAGTACCGCAGCGCCGGCAGAATCTGATCCGCGGATTAAAGTAATGTAATGTTCATTGATGTAGCTTCTTTCGTCCGAGTGTTTTGCAGCCCATTCACGATTAACCCGATCAGAAAAAGCATCCGGCATAGCGCCATCGGGAAAGCCTTTTTCTTTACGACGAATGGTATGGAAATAAAGTGAGAAACCGCCAGTAGACATACCCTTAAACAGGTTGTTACGGGCATTCTTTTTGAGGTCAACATCAAGATCGTCAGCAGTTTCAAAGGCAAATCCTTTAATTTTTATGACACGAATCAGTTCTTCTTTGTAAGTAAAAACAGTGTCAGAATTCCAATGACATTTATACGGAACAAAATGCCCTGCCGAGGTCTCGTAATTTGTGACTTTTTCTTTTGCAGGTTTGACCGTTGAGAGTCGCAGCATTTCGGGAATTTATGAAGGATTTTTGAAATTTTTTCGCGAAGAAAAGGCAAGTTATTTTTGCATGAAAAAAAGTAAAGAAGAGTTCTTTCTCTAGTTCAAAAATTACAATTTATGAGATTTTTTTTCGAGTGAGTAACAGCAAAAAAATTAAACCTGGTATCGCAAGTAAAGTTGAAAGAATGAAAAATTGGTACCAGCCCAGAACTTCAGCGAATACGCCAGCACTTGAGGTTAGTAAGCTGCGCGAGAAAGTTGCAAACGACACTAATAAAGCATATTGGGTGGCGCTAAACTCAACTGCACAAAGGCTGCTAAGATAGGCAACAAAAACGGCATCACCAATTCCGCCAGATAAATTTTCGATAAAAATTACTGGATAAAGCATTTGGGCATCATAGCCGATTTGTGACAAATACGAAAAAGTCAAATTTGACATCATTTGCATAATGCCGGCAACCCAGAGTGATTTAGTGATGCCAATTCTTTTAACGATAAGACCACCAACAAACACACCAAATAACGTCGCAAAAAGGCCAAAAGTTTTAACGATGCTGGCGATTTCAATTTTGCTGAAACCGATATTTAACAAAAAAGGCAGCGTTAAATTTCCGGCGAAAACATCACCTAGTTTAAAGCAGATAATGAACGCCAAAATGACGTACCATCTATCGTGACGCATGAAATTAGTAAACGGATCGATGACGGAATGTTTAAACCAAGAAATAAAATCGTGATTTTTCTGCACAAAATTTTTGCGCGTTTCTTCGGCAAAAATTGTAATTGCAACTGTCGAAAGAGCGCATCCAGCCATGATGAAATAGATGGCATCCCAACTAATTATTTCAGCTAAAGCCAACGCTCCAGCCCCAGAAATTAACATGCCAATGCGATAACCATAAACGTAAAAACTAGCGGCTAATCCCTGATTTTCTTTTTCAATTAATTCAATACGATAGCCATCAATCACAATATCTTGGCTGGCAGAAGCAAATGCGACTAAAACTGCAAAAACTGCAATTGCGCTTAAATCGTTACTTATCCCTGCAGCACCCAAAGCAAAAATTGTAATCGCCAAAAGAATTTGAGTTAACATGATCCATGATTTTCTTTGTCCAACCATGCGAGTCAGAAATGGTACTGGACAAGAATCAATAATGGGCGCGAAGCAGAATTTTAAGGTGTAGGGCAAAGAAACTAGAGAAAAAAATCCGATGGTTTTGAGATCAAAACCCTTTTCAAGCAAAGAAGCTTTAAGAGTAGATAAGATAAGGGCCAAAGGCAATCCACTCGAAATTCCCAAAAAGAAAATAATGAAGAAATTTTTGTAAGATTTTTGGGCGCGCATCAATTTAAGATTTTAGATTTTAGATTTTGGTTTTAGGTTTGATGCAAACATTTTCTAAATGCTGAAATCTTAAATCTTAAATCTTTTTATCATGATTGATCACAAAGACGCATCCAAGCTTTATGGTACCACAATCTTGTCGGTACGCAAAAACGGTAAAGTTGCAATTGCCGGTGATGGCCAAGTTTCTTTGGGTCAAACAGTTTTGAAATCTAATGCCCGCAAAATTCGTAAACTTGGTGATGGTTCTATTATCGGCGGATTTGCTGGCGCAACAGCTGATGCCTTCACTCTGTTTGAAAGACTCGAAAGCAAACTTGAACAATATCCAAATCAGTTGATGCGTGCCTGTGTTGAGTTGGCGAAAGATTGGCGTACTGATAAATATTTACGTCGTTTGGAAGCGATGATGATTGTGGTTGATAAAAATGTTTCGTTAGTTCTAACCGGAAATGGTGACGTTCTTGAGCCCGAAGATGGCGTAAGCGCTATTGGTTCGGGTGGAAATTTTGCTTTAGCCGCAGCTCGTGCTTTGACTACAACTGATGGTTTGGAAGCTGAAGAAATTGTCAAAAGATCAATGAAAATTGCTGCCGATCTTTGTGTCTACACTAATAACAACATCATCATTGAGACTTTATAAAATGAAAATTTCACAAAATTTTTTCCGCTTTTTCTTAGCGTTGATTTTCTTGGTTTGTCAGACGCAATCGGCTTTTGCCTTTCTAGCTTTCTCGGTGAAAAATGAAGAGATTCCTCGTACTAAAGTTTTGTTTTTCGGATTTGAATCCAACGATCCGCAAATGAATAAAGACGTGAATGAAATTTTAGAGCGCATTAGAAAAAATTTAAAAACCACCGATCTTTTTGAAGTTGTAAAACAGAGTGGTCAGATGGAGTTAAATGGCATGCCAAAACCGGTCGAAATCGGCATTGCCGGAGCAGCAAATAGTGCAGGAATTGGTGGAGCAATTATACCAGAAGCAGTTACTGTTGAATCGTTACCAAATTTTGAAAAATATAGCAAAGCTGGAATCGGCGCAATTGTGATTGGTCAGTTTAATCGTGATGCGTTGGGTAATTTAGAAACTCGCATTAGAATGTGGGATGTGCTGGATCAGCGCCAACTTTTTGGTAAATTTTATTCGGCTTCGCCTGATAATTATCGCAAGATGTCGAACATCATCGCTGGTGAAATTTACAAGGCGATTTCTGGCGAAAAAACCAGCCATTTCGATTCGCAAATTCTTTACGTTTCAGAAACCGGAAGTGCCAAAAAAAGGGTGAAAAAAATCAGTTTGATTGATTTTGATGGTGAAAATCGTCGTATTATTACTGACGGTAGCGACTTGGTTTTAACCCCAATCTTTTCGAAAAAACCTGACGAGATTTTTTACCTACGTTATTTCGAAAAACGTCAGCCGCAGGTTTTCAGCTTGGATTTAAAAAATTTGAAGAGCAAAAAAATTGGCGGTTTCCCGGGAACTACTTTTGCCGCTGCAGCTCATCCTAAAGATCGTAACATAATTTTGCTTTCAGCGATCATTGATGGAAATAGCGATATTTATGAGATGAATATTTTGTCGAACACCGCGCGTCGATTAACCAAAAGTCCAGCGATCGACACTACTCCTTCTTATTCTCCAGATGCTAAATCTATTGCTTTTGCTTCTGACCGTGATGAAGGACAACAAATTTACATTATGGATTCCAGTGGCGACAGCGTTAAACGTGTAAGTTCGGAAGGTGGGAATTATTCCAAACCAATGTGGTCACCAGATGGCACCTTGATTGCGTTTACTAAAATTAAGAACAATCAATTCATGGTTGGTGTGATGACACCAAACGGTAAAGGCGAGAAAATTTTGGCGAAAGGATATTTGGTTGAAGGTGCTAAATGGTCACCAAATGGTCGTTATTTAATTTATTCAAAAAAACGCGGTGCTTACGGAATTGACTCAATTCCGAAATTATTCATCGTTGATATCATAACTGGTTTCGAATTTGAAATGCCAACACCAGATGGTGAAGGTGCAACAGACCCTGATTGGGCTTAAGGCGGCGGCTCCGCCGCAAAAATGACCTAAACGGTCATTTTTAGCCTTAAGCGGGTGAAAGCTATGCTTTCACCCCGGCACGAGCTGTCTTCGAGGCAAAGCCGAGAAAAGCAGCGAAGTGAGCGGGCGAGAGCTACGCTCCCGCCCCGGCGCAAGTCGTCTTCGAGCTCAGTGAGAAAAGCGACGCAGCGTAACGAACTGGGAATTGCAGCCTAAATTTCTATCCCTGCCGTCGACTTGAGCTTGTCGAAACCTAGTTAGTTTTTCCGCTACAACTTAGCAGCAGTAGCCTTCCCGTTGGTTTCGACAAGCTCAAGTCGACGGGTTTTTTTACCAATCACAAAACTAATGTACTTCCTCAAACGCATCCTCCTAATCCCGCCAACTCTCTTCATAATCATGCTAATCAATTTCATGATTATCCAAACTGCTCCTGGTGGTCCTGTGGAACAATTCATCGCCAAAATGAATCACGCCTCAAAAGTTGGTGGTGAAATTTCGGCACCCAATCTGATCCAAAGTTCAACGCAAAATTTCTCAACTAATTCCGATTCAAAATATCTCGGTTCAGTCGGCATTGATCCCGAAATTATCGAAAAAATAAAAACACTCTACGGCTTTGATTTACCTTTGTGGCAGCGCTTTACTTTAATGATAAAGAAATTTGTTACCTTCGATCTCGGCGTAAGTTTTTACCAAGATAAAAAAGTTACCGATTTAATGTGGGAAAAATTGCCGGTTTCGATTTCGATCGGTTTATGGAGTACGCTTCTGGTTTATTTAATTTCAATTCCGCTAGGCATCAAAAAGGCTTTGCGAGATGGCTCAAAATTTGATGTTATAACCAGTACAATTGTAATCGTTGGCCACGCTGTTCCGTCATTTTTATTTGCGATTGTTCTTATCGTATTTTTTGCCGGCGGTAATTTCTTAAGTATTTTTCCGTTACGAGGATTGGTTTCGAGCAATTTTAGCGAATTAAATTTTTGGCAAAAAATTGCCGATTATTTCTGGCATATGGCTTTGCCATTAATCTCGATGGTGATTGGTGGATTTGCGGCTTTGACATTTTTTGTTAAAAATTCTTTTCTGGAAGAAATTAATAAGCAGTACGTTTTAACAGCTTATGCCAAAGGCTTGGATCAAAAATCTGTTCTTTACAAACACGTGTTACGTAATGCTATGATGATTGTAATCGCCGGATTTCCCGCAGCTTTAATCGGAATTTTATTTACTGGATCAATGTTAACTGAAGTGATTTTTTCACTCGATGGACTTGGTCTTTTGGGCTATGAAGCTGCAGTTTCACGCGATTATCCTGTGATGTTTGGCACGCTTTATTTTTTCACTTTGATTGGTTTAATTACTGCTGTAATCAGTGATTTTACCTACAAAATCATTGATCCGCGCCTTAATTTCGACTCATTATCTTCTTAAAATTTATGGATGACGTTACGCAGCTACATGCAATTGCAGTACTATTTCTGCTGGTTCTTTCAGCGCTTTTCGCTTGTTTCGAAACAGCAATTGTTGCCTCATCGCGAGCTAAAATTCATCGACTTGCAACTGAAGGAAATCGCAAAGCTAAAATTTTGGAGAAACTTCTTAACCATCGTGAAAGAGTTATTAGTACGATGTTGCTTGGAAATAACGCGATCAACATTCTGGCTTCTACAATCGCAACTGGTCTTTTTATCAGATTATTCGGTGATGCTGGATTGTTTTATGCCACAGTCTCGATGACTTTAGCTGTAATCATTTTTGCTGAAGTTTTGCCGAAAACTTATGCGGTAAAATCGCCAGACAATGTGGCATTATTTTTCGCGCCTTTGATTAATTTTTTGGTGATCATTTTTTCTCCCTTCACCAAAGCAGTTCACAAAATTGTGAATTTTATTTCAAAAGCAGCTTCGCAAAAAACTTCAAAAGCAGAGTTGGAAGAGATTCGTGATACTATCAGCCTTAAGCATAAAGAAGGTTCGATTTACAAATATGATAAAGATATGATTGATGGCGTGCTTGATTTGGCTGATACTGAAATCAGCGAGATTATGGTGCATCGCAAAGATGTGGAGATGATTAATATTGATTTGCCAGTTAAAGAAATTGTGCGTCGGGCACTTGATAGTAGCTACACTCGTATTCCTTTGTGGAAAGGTAATAAAGAAAATATTGTTGGCATTTTAAACGTCAGAAAATTGCTCAAAGCGCTGCATTTTTACAAACAAGATCTCGATAAATTTAATCTGAAATCAATCACTACTGAAGTTTGGTTTGTGCCTTCTACTAATAGTTTGCGCGCTCAGCTTTTTTTGTTTCGCAAAAGAAAAAGACGTATGGCTTTGGTAATTGATGAGTACGGCTCGCTGCTAGGAATGGTAACTTTGGAAGATATCTTGGAAGAAATTGTTGGTGACATTAAAGAGCAAGAAGACATCTCTGCAATCAACATTATCAAGATTAAATCCGGTGCTTACAAAATTGCCGGCAAAGTTTTGATTCGTGATATTAACAAAAAACTCGATTGGGATATTAAAGAAGATGATGATGCTTATAATCTTGCAGCCTTTGTGATTAACAGCTTGGGCAGAATTCCCGAAGAGAGAGAAAATTTCGTGATTGGGGAATATTATTTCGAGATCCTCAAAAAAATCGGTAATGATTTGATTTTGATTAAGATTAAGAAGATTAAGTAAATTTTGACTGGATTGCCACTTCACTGCTTACGCGGCGATCCATCAAGATCAATTACTCAACGATAAACCCATTCTCACGCAAAATATTTTTCGCAGTTTCGCTTTTTAAAAATTTCAAAAATTCGCGCGCTGTATCCATATTATCGCCGGCAATTACCAATGCTTGATACATAATATTTATTTCTTTCTGTGTCGCTAAAACTTGTAAAATAGGTTTATTTTTTACTTGGCTGGCGAGTAACACCGCGTAGCTCTCAAGATTCTCTCCAGTAAGATTTAGAGCGGTTGATCGATCTTCACCTAATTTTGGAAAAAGTTGCAAATCACTTAGGTTTAAAGATCGGATTAGATCGTTGCTAAATTTACCAGAAGAGCTGCCTTCTGGGTCTGTAAGTACGATCATTTTTTCGCGATTCAAAACTTGTAACGAGGTTTCCAAAGATAATTTTTTCTCTAAAAGTTGCGCCGGAATATTGAGGTTATTTTTAGCTGCAACCAATACTAGTCGGTCTTTGGCGATGTGTCCGGTGTTGTAAACGTCGGTTAAACCTTTTTGTTTTAGTGATTCAATCCATCCGATATGGGCGGAAATAAAGATGTCGGCAGGCTCTCCAGAATCGACGTCATTAATTAATTCAGCAGAAGAATTAAAATTTACCGAGACAATTACGCGATTTTTTTGTGAATAAAGGCGAGAAATTTTAACTAAAGCCGGAACCATGTTTTGTTCGGCAAATACTGTTAAACTGCGGTTCTGCGAGGCATAAGAATTGCCAATGGACAAGAAGAAGAGAGATGAAGCGATTAAAGCTATTCTTAACATTTTTTAGTGCCTCGTAGTTGCTTATTGTCATCATGAGCCTAGCCAACGATCTCGTGATCCATACTCGAATTCTGTTCACGAGATCGTTGGCTAGGCTTAGGATGATAGCAGTATTTAAATGACCAACATTTTTTGACGATTTTTATCGATTTCGTCAAACACGTCTTCCCAAGTTCCAGTTGTAGAAGCTTTGCTGTATTCAGTAACTCGATTTTCGAAAAAGTTAGTGTGTTCAACACCGTTCAAGATTTCGTCAAGCCAAGGAAGTGGATTGTCGTCAATCATGTAGATTTCTTTCAATCCTAACTGATTTAAACGACGGTCAGCGATGTAGCGGATGTAGCGTTTGACTTCACGCGAAGTTAATCCTTCAACGTTACCAGTTTCAAAAGCTAAATCGATAAACGCATCTTCAAAATGCACGATCGTAGCGCAAGCTTTGTACAAATGGCTTTTCAAATCTTCATCCCAAACTTCCGGATTTTCTTGGACGAAAGTGCGGAACAATTTGATGATTGAAGCAGTGTGCAAAGATTCGTCACGTACTGACCAAGCAATAATTTGTCCCATTCCTTTCATTTTACCGAAACGCTGGAAGTTCAATAAAATCGCAAAAGAAGCGAAAAGTTGTAGACCTTCAGTAAAACCACCGAATACCGCCATTGTAGTTGCGATGTCTTTCTTGCTGCTAGTTCCGAACTGATGCATGTAGTCATATTTATCCTTCATTTCTTTGTATTTCATGAAGGCAGTATATTCGGTTTCAGGCATTCCGATAGTGTCGAGCAAGTGTGAATAAGCAGCGATGTGGACAGTTTCCATGTTGGAAAATGCCGCCAACATCATTTGAACTTCAGTTGGTTGAAACACTTTTGCGTAATGTTTCATGTAACAGTTATTCACCTCGATATCAGCTTGAGTGAAGAAGCGAAAGATTTGAGTTAGAAGATTTTTTTCAGCAGTCGTTAGATTGTGTTTCCAGTCGCGAACGTCATCAGCCAAAGGAACTTCTTCCGGAAGCCAGTGAATTTGCTGTTGCTTAAGCCAAGCATCGTAAGCCCAAGGATAGTTAAATGGTTTGTAAATTGGTTTTGCATCTAAGAGTGACATAAAAAAGAGAAAAAACGATGGTTAAAACTATATCTAGTAGTAAAAATGATAAAAATCATACTGTATCTTGTTTTTGCTTTTTTTAAGAAGCAAAATTTTTTTTCACAATTTCTCAAAATTTTTTTTCCAGATTTTTAATTTGCTTGTTGGGATTTTTTTCTTAAAAAATTTTTTGGGTTTTCCCTTAAATATTCTCGCAAATATCAATTCAAAATATACAAAAACATGTCAGTTCTTGTTGGAAAAAAGGCTCCGGATTTCACTGCTGCTGCAGTTATGCCAAATAACGAAATCAACGAAAAATTTAACCTTCATTCTCATTTGAAAGGAAAAATCGGCGTGTTGTTTTTCTACCCGCTTGACTTCACTTTCGTTTGCCCTTCAGAAATCATTGCTTTTGACAACCATTTGAAAGCTTTTCAAGAACGTGGCGCTGAAGTTATTGGCGTTTCAGTTGATTCAAAATTTACTCACTTAGCTTGGAAAAATACCGAAGTTAACAAAGGTGGTATTGGCCAAATTCAATATCCTTTGGTTGCTGATTTGACTAAATCAATCGCTCGTGATTACGACGTTTTGGTTGGTGAAGCTGTTGCTTTGCGTGGTACTTTCCTGATCGATCAAGAAGGTGTTGTGCGTCATCAAGTTGTAAATGATTTGCCACTTGGTCGCAGCATCGAAGAAGCTCTTCGTATGGTTGATGCTTTGATCTTCCACCAATCTCACGGCGAAGTTTGTCCAGCTGGTTGGAATAAAGGTAAAGACGGTATGAAAGCTGACGCTGCTGGTGTGGCTGATTACTTGGCGAAAAACGCGAGCAAGTTGTAGGATTTTTTGGTCTGAGTTTGGCTAGAGAAACCCCCCGACCCCTGGCGGGGCCACCCCCCTTAACAGGGGGGCGTTGGTTCGAGTTCGGCTCTGCACCCCTGTCAAGGGGGGGTGGCCCGCGTAAAGCGGGTCGGGGAGTTTGTTTAGCTAACCTCGAGGAGTTTCTTTAAACAAACTCAGGCAAGAGAATTAATTCCTTGACTAACATTTTCTCGTCACTAAAAAGCCCCGCCTCTCAAAATTTTGGATGTCAAAAGCGAATGAGTTGCTTCGCAAAAATCCCTAATATTTGTTCACAAAACTTAACTAAAATTAACTAAGCATATTCATGCCTACAATTAATCAGCTTATTAGAAAGCCAAGACTTAAGCAGGTCGCAAAAAATAAAGTTCCTGCGATGAAAGGTTGCCCACAAAAAAGAGGTGTTTGTACTCGTGTTTACACAACCACTCCAAAAAAACCAAACTCAGCTTTGCGTAAAGTTGCTCGTGTTAAATTGACTAACGGATTTGAAGTTATTGCTTACATTCCGGGCGAAGGTCACAACTTGCAAGAGCACTCTGTTGTTGCAATCCGCGGTGGTCGTGTAAAAGACTTGCCGGGTGTACGTTACCACATCATCAGAGGTTATTTCGATACTCAAGGTGTAAAAAATCGTAAGCAAGCCCGTTCTAAATACGGTGCTCAAAAACCTAAATAAACAATCTAAAATTTTTTAAATAAAATGCGTAGAAGAGCAGCCAAGATCAGAAAAATTATTCCTGATGCTAAATACAACGAAATCATCGTTTCAAGATTCGTTAACCGTTTGATGAACGACGGTAAAAAATCAGTTGTTGAAAAAGCCGTTTATGAAGCTTTCGACAATCTTGAGAAAAAATTGAAAAAATCTCCAATCGACATTTTCAAAGAAGCTTTGGATAACGTTACTCCAAGAGTTGAAGTTAGATCTCGTCGTATCGGTGGTGCAACTTACCAAATTCCTGTTGAAGTTTCATCTAGACGTGGTTCTGCACTAGCTTTGAAATGGTTAAAAATCGCCATTGAAAATATCAAAGGCAGAGATTTGTCTAACAAAGTAGTTACTGTAGTTCTTGAATCTTTGGAAAACAAAGGTTGGGCTGCGAAGAAGAAAGAAGAAGTTTTCAAAATGGCTGAAGCCAACAAGGCTTTTGCCCACTACCGCTGGTAGTTAAAGAATTTAAGGGGTCAGATTCCAATTGAGTCTGACCCCTTTTTTTTTGTATTTAGCATGAGTAAAAAAATAATCGACGTTGTAATTCCAGCGCACGAAAAAGATCTGGATACCCTAAATTACTGTATTGCTGGTATCAGAAAAAATATCGCAGGTGTTCGCAGAATAATTGTAGTTTCTAAAGCAAAATACACCGACAAAGCAGAGTGGTTTGATGAGGCTTTGTTTCCCTTCTCTTACCAAGAAGTAGCATCATTAGTTAAGGTTGGAATTGGTTGGCATTTGCAGCAGCTTTTAAAGCTTTATTCTCCTCTAGTTATTCCCAACATTTCAGAAAACGTTTTAATCGTTGATTCGGATACGGTTTTTTTACGTAAGGTAAAATTCTTTTCGCCAGAAGGGCTGCCACTTTACAATCTCAGCAAAGATCAAGATCTTGACCAATCAACTTTCCACCAAGATTCATACGCCAACATCGCTAAAGTTTTGCCAGAAGTAGCGCAAAATTTACCAGCGCACTACAAAAATATTTCTGGTATTTGTCATCACATGCTCTTCCAAAAACTCATGATTGAAGAGTTGATGAGAAGAGTTGAGGCTAACGACGGTAGTGGTGATCCGTTCTACAAAATTTTCTTAAAGAATAGCAAAGAATCATCCTACAGTGTTGCTGAGTACAATTTGTATTTTTACTTTTTAGTCGCATTGCACCCAGGCAAATATCAAATCCGAATTTTGCGCTACAAAAATACGGCGGATTTCAATTTGTGGAAATATCGTTGGCGCATGAAATATCACTACTGTTCTTTCCATTCTTATATGAGAGAGAACAAAAAATCATTGGTGCAAAAAATCAAAGAAAGTTTGAGCAAAAAAATTAACCGCCTTTTCTATTTTGAGAATTGGAAAATCGGTATTTTAGAATTCCCAATTTATGAAATTTTGCGAATTAATCCTCAAGTTTCTTGGGTCGAAACTGGTGAAACTCTAAACTTTTTAGCTGATCCTTTTGGTTTTGAAATTGATGGTCAAAAATACGTAATTTTTGAAGATTATTCCCATTTAAAAAAGATGGGAAGAATTGGAATCGCCCCGATAAATTCGAATCTAACTTTAGGTAAGAGAATAATAGTTTTAGATGATCAGAAACATCTTTCTTACCCATTTGTGATTAATCATGAAGGCCGAATTTTTTTGGTGTGTGAGTCTTACAAATCTGAAAAATTATCTCTTTACGAAATTGATAAAACCGATCTGACGGTGAAAAAAATCAGAGATATTTTTACCGACAGAAAAATTGTTGATCCAACAATCATTCACTACAACAACAAGTTCTGGATGTTCTACACCATTGGCAATGAATGTAATTCAAAGCTTTACATTGCTTACGCTGATTCTTTGCTTGATGAGTTTAAAGAACATGCGCAAAGTCCAGTAAAAGTTGATCTTGCGACAGCTAGATCTGCTGGAACGCCATTTGTTTTTGAAAATGCACTGTATCGTCCGGCGCAAAATTGTTCAAAAAGCTACGGTGGGTCGATTGTGATTAACCGCATTACCAAATTGACCGAACAAGAATTCAGCGAAGAATTTGTTAAAGAAATTATGCCAGATGCACAGAATTTTAATTGTCTGGGACTACATACGCTGAGTTCTTTTGGCAACCTTACCCTGATTGATGGCAAGTTCAAAAATTTTGCCCTCTACAGACCGCTACTTTCATTGTTGCGTAACCTTGTCAGAATTCTTAAATAATTTCTTGTCAATTAGAAATTCAAAACTATCTTGCGCCGCCTTTCGCAAGGCCTAGATTGCCGATGATCTTTCGCTAAAAGATACTCTCAAAATCAGCTATTTAAGAAATAAATTTCCCTAACTACTAAACTACTAATCCCTAATTGTATGGCACGTTTAATTGAAATCGAGAAGTACCGCAATATTGGTATCATGGCGCACATTGACGCCGGTAAAACTACAACTACCGAACGTATTCTTTTCTACACCGGTAAATCTCACAAAATTGGTGAAGTTCATGACGGCGCTGCAACCATGGACTGGATGGAACAAGAGCAAGAACGTGGTATCACAATCACTTCAGCTGCAACAACTTGTTTCTGGAGAAATCACCGTATTAACATCATTGACACCCCTGGTCACGTAGATTTTACGATTGAAGTTGAGCGTTCTCTTCGCGTTCTTGACGGTGCAGTTTGCGTATTTGACGCCGTTGCTGGTGTTGAACCACAATCAGAAACAGTTTGGAGACAAGCTAACAAGTACCGCGTTCCAAGAATGTGTTTCGTAAACAAAATGGACCGTGTTGGTGCGAACTTCTACCGTTGCGTTGACATGATGAAAACTCGTCTTGGTGCTCGTCCAGTTCCAGTTCAATTGCCAATTCACGAAGCTGAAAACTACGGCGGTTTGATCGACTTGATCAGAATGAAAGCTGTTGTGTGGAAAGATGAATCAATGGGTGCAGATTACACTTTGGAAGAAATTCCGGCTGACCTTTTAGACAAAGCAAAACAATACCGCGAACAGCTAGTTGAAGCTGCTGTTGAGCAAGATGACGCTTTGATGGAAAGATATTTGGGTGGTGAAGCAATCTCTGAAGAAGAATTGAAAGCCTGCATCCGTAAAGCTACAATCGCTGGTGCTTTCGTACCAGTTTTGAATGGTACTGCTTTCAAAAACAAAGGTGTTCAAACTCTTTTGGACGCTGTTGTTGACTTCCTTCCAAGCCCAGTTGACATCAAAGAAATCCCAGCAATTAACAGCGTAACTGATGAACCAATCATCGTTACTTGCGCTGACAAAAAATTCGCTGGTTTGGCTTTCAAAATCATGACTGACCCATTCGTTGGATCACTTACTTTCGTGCGTATTTACGCTGGTACTTTGACTGGCGGTTCTGGTGTGGTTAACACGACTAAAAATTCTAAAGAAAGAATCGGCCGTATTTTGTTGATGCACGCAAACAACCGTGAAGACATCAAAGAAGCTTACGCTGGTGATATCGTTGCCCTTGCTGGTTTGAAAGCTACTACAACTGGTGACACTTTGGTTGAACCTGACAACAACGTAATCTTGGAAAGAATGGTGTTCCCTGAACCGGTAATCGAAGTTTCAGTTGAGCCAAAATCTACTGCTGACCAAGAAAAAATGGGTATGGCCTTGTCTCGTTTGGCTTCAGAAGATCCTTCACTTCGTATTGAATCTGATCCTGAATCTGGTCAAACCATCCTTCGTGGTATGGGTGAGTTGCATTTGGAGATCATCGTTGATCGTATGAAACGTGAATTCAAAGTTGATGCTAACATTGGCCAACCAAAAGTTGCTTACCGTGAAGCCATCACCAAACAGGTTGAGATTGATTACACTCACAAAAAACAATCTGGTGGTTCTGGTCAATTCGCGAAAGTTAAAATTATTTTCGAACCACTTCCAGCTGATGACAAAGAAAACTTCGTGTTTGAAAGCGAAATCGTTGGTGGTCGCGTTCCGAAAGAATTCATCCCAGGTGTTGAGAAAGGTTTGAAATCTGCGAAAGAAACCGGCTTCTTGGCTGGATTCCCAGTAGTTCGTTTGAAAACTAGATTGATGGACGGTGCTTACCACGATGTGGACTCTTCAGTTCTTGCGTTTGAGATCGCTGCACGTTCAGCTTTCCGTGAAGCAATGGAAAAAGCTGGTGCAATCATTCTTGAGCCAATCATGAAAGTTGAAGTTGTAACTCCTGAAGACTACATGGGTGACGTAATCGGTGACATCAACTCACGCCGTGGCCAAATCCAAAATTTGGAAGCTCGTGACGTTGCACAAGTAATTACTGCGAAAGTTCCTCTTGCTTCAATGTTTGGTTACGTAAACAGCTTGCGTTCACTTTCACAAGGTCGTGCGAGCTATTCAATGGAATTTGATTCTTACGAACCAGTTCCACACGCTGTTGCAGAAGAAATTAGAGCTAAAAAAGCTTAATTCTTTCTTGTCATCCTGAGCGTAGCGAAGGATCTCACAAAATAGACGAAGAAGGCCTGATTCTAAATGGATCAGGCCTTTTTTGTTGTCTTGATTTTGACTGAGATTGTCCAAAAGATGAATTAGTGCCCGCGGGCACTAATTGCATTTTAATCAATAGAATCAAGGCATGAAGACACCAAAAATAATTTTGAAAAATTACGACAAATTACTTTTTGAAGTAAAAAATCACGTTGCCAAAACTGCCGAAAATATCTCTAAAATTGCCACCAGAAAAAAAGTTGAAATGGCGTGGAGTATTGGCAAAGCTTTGCAGAATCACTTAGAAAAAAATAATCAGTCAGAGCGTAGTGATTACGGAAAATATCTTTTTGAACAATTAGCCGAAGATGTAGGCATTGATCGAACTGTGCTTTACCGCATGCGCAGTTTCTACAAATCTTACCCCAAGATTCCAAAAGATGACCACAAATTGAACTGGAGTCATTACCGAGTTTTAGCTGGAATTAAGGATGAAGATGAGCGCAAATATTTAGAATATTTGACGAAAGAACAAAATCTGAGTGCTGAACAAATTCGCAAAAAATCAAAAAAAATTCACAAATTACAAATTTCTGAAGAGAAAAAGATCGCAGTAAAAAAACTAAAATTTACTAGATGAAAACTTTTCTGCTACAAGTTAGAAAATGTTTCTGAGTTAGGTATTTCCTGTGTTGATTGCGGTTTCGGAATTTTTCATCAACTTGAATTTAATACCCCTAGCGGGGTAGGTGTAGTTGAAGCAATTAAGAATGAAGAAAAATATTCGGTAAAAAAATCGACTACAAAAACAGTCAATCTCAATGCTTACAAAGCTTATTTACGCAAAGTTGTTGACGGTGACACCATCCACGTTCTTCTGGATTTAGGATTTAATATTTTTCACGAAGAGATTCTGCGTTTGCGACAAATTGATGCGCCGGAAATCTCGACTGCTGCTGGCAAAAAATCAGCGCAGGAATTGCAAAGAATTCTACAAGATTTGCCGTTCTTAATTGTTAAAACGCACGCCATTGACATTTACGGGCGCTATTTGGCAGACGTTTTCCTGCCTAATGTTGCGGCAAAATTTTCACCACAAGAAGTCGCTGAGAAAGGTGAATATTTAAGTCAAACTCTGCTTGATTTAGGTCTGGCCGAAGTTTTCTAGCTGTCTTGGCTATTGTTTTTTGCGCATTTTTAATTTTTTTAAATTGTCAAAAGTGATCCACTATTTTTTGTAAGACGTAATGCGTATTTGATAGAACAAACAATCTAGATTTTTTTGAAATAAGCGCTTGCAAAATATTTTTGCATCCCAAGAATGCGCCACCTCGCTTGAAGCTGAATCGGAATAAGTTAGAGCATCGAAAAGCTGTGAAGTCTTGATTTTATTGATCTCGATCGGTTTTACATTTTTCAAAAATTTAGTAAATTTAGCAAAAAATTTCGGAAGAAAATTTGGCTTTAACGGCCACAAGTTTTTTTCCGAAATTTTTATGCACCCGAAATTTCCTTGGTAAATTTCGAATTAAAAATTTCATCAGAAAATTCTCAAAGATCTGAATTTCTGAATAACAATCGTAAATAATTGGTATTACAAGAATATGTCTAAAGCCGTCTTCCAACGCAATAAGCCTCACGTTAACATTGGTACTATT